>CAZSEN010000001.1:0-43844 GCA_964605995.1 uncultured Candidatus Saccharibacteria bacterium
TTTATGTCACAAGATCGATTATTCAAACTTGCGTGCGGAACCTGCAAAAGAGTCAACTACTGGAGCAGTAAAAACAAGAAACTCGTCACTAAAAAGATCGAGCTGAAAAAGTTTTGCAAATGGTGTAAGGCGCAGAAGCCTCATAAAGAGGCGAAAAAGTAAATAGTAGTGCAGAAACATCCGGTGAAAGCCGGGTGTTTTTGTTTTCGTGCAGGTCCGGTGCAGTCGAATTAAAAGATTAATCAAATAATTCTATGCGAATATTCAACATCTGCACCCGCTCCGATTTCACTAGCAAGGACGGGGACGCCAAGCGTAAGTATTACAAATCCGGCGAGCTTCACGTCGATGAATCTACAGGTCGTATGTTCATGCGCCTGTACCAGAATCCCGCGATCCGCTATTACTTCTTCGACACGGAAGAGAAACTGCCAGAGATCGATGCCGATACAAATACAGAATTGCCTCAGTAATTCTTTGGTATTCCTTTATCACTAAGTTACATCACATGATCAAAACCACACCCGTTCCGAACGCGGTATTTGAATATATTCCATCGCTCTCGGAAGCAGAATTGAAATTGTATCTCATCATCCTTCGCCAAACCCTGGGCTGGAAGACCGGGACAAACAAGCAGCGCAAAGTCTATGACTGGATTTCCGCATCGCAATTTCACAGCAAGACCGGACTTTCGCGCCGTGCGGTCGGCACTGCTGTCCGCTCACTCACGTATCGCAACCTCATACTCGTAGCCGACGAGCATGGCAAAGTCTTGCACACTCCCAATGACCGAAAAGGTAAAACCCGACTCTACTACCGCATCGCTGTGGATAACACAGGGGATAAGGCTGAGGATAACGAATCAACCTGCGCAAATTTTTCTCCTGAGATAAGCAAAATGGTTTCAGCACTTGCGCAGAAAATGCTTTGTACAAAAGAAACTCCTACAAAATAAATTATTACAAAAACTAATGCGCCCTTCACAGGGCAAAAAAATACGCATGCCCAAAGAACCAACAAGGATATGGATCACCATTGAGAATAAGGATGTCATGGATTTTATCAGCCTGCGATCTGTGACGCACGACATGATCGCTCACTTCTGCAGATATAATCCGCAGCTTGTCAGTGAAGCGGTACAGGCAATTACCACAAGACAAATGGCAGAACAGCGATTGGCTATTGCTCCAATCACGGCTCTGCAGCCAACACCCAAGGATGAGCACACCATCGAGTGTTTACTCCTTGTCGACGGAGATACTCGTGACATCGAGCGATATATCAACTTTGCGAAAGCGCGACGCCTCCAGCAAGAATGCCCGGAAATGGAACCGACTGCATACGCGGCCATGAAAAAATCTGCGTTCAACCTCATGCGCAAGAATAAAATCCGAAACTTCTCGGAAGAAGAATTACACCGTGTTTTCAAACACGCGAAAGAACAGCTTTTGTACACATCGATTGTCCGCTCTGCAATCGAGGATGGTTTCACTATTGACAGCCTGTATGAACAAGACCGTGATCGCGGTCTTGGCAGATAATCGCCATGTCCACACCGATTAGCTATTATGGCGGAAAGCAACGGCTTGTTCCTAAAATATTACCGTTAATTCCTGAACACACTTCCTATATCGAACCTTTCGCTGGAGGAGCGGCAATTTTGTTCGCAAAACCAAAATCGAAGGTGGAGGTAATCAATGACACGAACAGCGAAGTAATTCTGTTTTACAAAGTAGTTAAAACAAGATTCGCTCAATTACAAAAGGAGATCCGCGCTACGTTGCACAGTCGAGAACTGCACCGTAAAGCGAAATTCATTTACGAGCACCCCCTCCTCTTCAGCGACATTGAACGCGCCTGGGCGCTGTGGGTGAATTCGGTCATGAGTTATTCATCGATTCTCGGTAGCACATGGTCGTGCGGTTTTGACAGTGCAACAACTGAAAAGAAAGTGCATTCAAAAAAGTTGTCGTTCACGAAAGAATTGGCAGAGCGATTGGAACTTGTCCAGATCGAATCGCGTGACGCGCTGGAAGTGATTTTAACGCGTGATAATCCCACCGCCGTGTTTTACTGCGATCCGCCCTATGTAGGAACGTCCTGCGGGCATTATGGGGGTTATACGCGGGATGATTTTGAGAAACTGCTGAAAGTCTTGGCGAAAATCAAAGGGAAGTTCTTGCTTTCATCCTTTCCATCCGATTTATTGGAGAAATACTCAAGAAAGTATAAATGGAAAACGAAGATCATCGAAACCAATCTCTGCGTACAGGGAGCGAAGAAGAACGGAAGAAGAAAAACAGAAGTGCTGACGGCAAATTATCCGATTAACTAATTCACCCATGAAAAATAAAACACGAGATTGGACAGAACCCGAACACCTGCATCAAGGAGATTGGCAGGTACTCAAAGAAATCAAGCGACTACATGAGCTAGGAGAAATGCAGGAAGCTATGTCGGTGGCAAGAGAGACTGATACAATTGTGCGCGAAGAAATCCCGCCGCAGGTATGGCTCGACATTGGAGGAGCATTGACTCCGACTGGAATTGAGAAATTACGAAAAAGTAAGGAAGCCATGAAGGGCAAATCAAAAGAGAGATAATACAAAAAGCCCGCACCAGTCCGGTGTCGGGCTTTGTAGCTGCGGGTCTTCTCAGTTCAGCCCGATTGCTTCTTCATCCTCAAACAAGTCGTCGTCAAATTCCATGACAATAATATTTTCAATCGGAATAAACGACTCTTCGCCGTCGTCATCTTCAAGATTCAAGAACCGCAGGGGTGAGGTTTCGTCGTCAAGGGCAAAGTGCGCTAGGCATCCAGCATCCAGATCATAATACAATGACGGATTTTCACTTTCTTCGTCATCCGATGCTCCGCCTTTGTGATATATGATCGCTTTCGGCAGATTGTCGGCAGGCTCATCGTCGTCTTCGATCTCCTCCGTTCCAACAAGCACCCCGAAATTATCACGATATGCCATTGCATCGCCTCGTATGCTGTCGGTCCGGTCGAAACAGAATGTGACGCGTGCGATCTCGTTCGTGCGTATCGCTACTTTGCGGTTCAATGAAGTCTCGAAACCCAGAAAGGGAAGCGTCTCGGCATTGAGCAAAAGCTCCATCAGGTTCTGCTTGTTCTCGGTATCGATAGCGTACAGAAGAACTTTACCCCTGAGCAACTCAATGCGAAGCGTATAGGTGACTCGTTTGTCGAATTCGATTTGTTTCATACTCTATTTTTTAATATGGTTAGCTAATTTAATACAAAGAAAAACGCATTGAACCTGTGCCCTTGAAGTATATCCGCAAGGGTCGAGAAATGCCAAGTGCAGAGACCCTTCTTTTTCTGACCGATTAAAAAAGCCCGACGTTTTAACATCAGGTCTTTGTGCGTTTACGTAACGGCGGAATCGACAATAACTTTTCTGATCTCGATTTTCCCTTGTACGCAAGTGATCTCCACTTCGTCATTGACATTGAAGCCATACCGCTCAAGATACAATCCGCTCAACCTGATTACCGGATGAGTGATCGTTCGCGTTCTCCGGCGAGCATGAAAGACCTGGACTTTTTGGTGTGAATGACGAAATAAACTTACTCCTTTGAATGAATCCATACGTTTTGTTTTTGAATGAACTCGGAGGAGCATAGCTCTGTAGCAGAAAATTGGAAGGGGATAACCCTTCCTACTCTTATCTGTCATCAAAAGCTATCTGATCGATAATCGAATCAAGAAACTCCACTCGTTCTTTGTTCATGATCAACGGCTTCTTGTTGACAGCAGACTTCAAGCGACCATCACGATCAAAGGCACGTTCGTATTTATCTACGAAGTGTTCAAAGATCACGCCGTGCCACGTGTCAAATATTCTCAGTAGCTTTCTCCTTCGCAGGGCTTTCAGAATATAGAATACATCGTTGTTATTTCCTCCCATGATCAAGGGTTCAGTAAGCAGATACTCGCTCGTCAGATGCTCCTTGAAATGTTTTTCGTCGTTCGCAATAATCAACCGATGCAATTGGCTGAAATTATAGAACGAGTGCAGCGATTTTTCCGAACCGATCCACTGGATGGTATTGCGTACACCAAGCGGCACAGGGCTGAAATCAAATTCGGAATTGCGGAGTCGTTTCTCGAATTCAGCGGGACTCTGCCTTTTTGTTTCTTCCAAAAGAAATGTGAGCAGAGCAAGGAGATTTTGCTGCGTAAATGGTGATTGAGACTTTTTCATGGTGCACAGTTATTAAGAGTGAGCGCCCATGAAACAAACGTCTATCAATAATCCTCAATACAAGTAAAAAACTTGCATTTTTACTAGCAAAATGTATTGTACATTAGCTAGTGAGATAGTCAGTCTATTTCATCAAGCCCAAAGGGGAGACCCTTTGCAGAGCCGATTGTCCCCCACGGACAGTCGGTTTTTGTATATATAGAGCCGAACATTTTTCGGCGACTCATTTACATTGTACCATACAATGACCAGCAGTCAAGTTGGTGCTTATTACCTATTATGGGAAGGGATTTACACCTTAAAGAATTCGAACGAGAAAGTTGTTCGAATTATGGCAAATAGCCATTCCCATTAACAATGCGGAGCTTTCTCCGCTCAAGTGCCATGGATGCTTTAAGGTGTGCTTTACAAAGATGACCCATTTCCTCAATAACCTCCAAGTGCTTGTTAGTCTTTTCATGTCAATGTTAATAAGTCGAGTATTCATTCGAACAAATCAAAAACTTTACGGCAAATAGATTCCAGCACGAGAATTGGATTCAATAAACGATACGCAGCATCGTTCATGGATTGCAATCCTCACTATTCAATATTTGCGGTATTTCAGAAATAGTTTTCCAAAATGGCTACTAGAAAGCCAAACTACTGCGCTGGGCGCGTTCAAGGATTAGAAGCAATCCTTATTTCTGAAGTCTGTTGTAGAAACTACATTTTCCCGATATAGTGGAATGGATTTCCATTTTGCCTGCAAGGAGCCTCACTATCCGAACGATTTATATTGGCAAAATCTACTAAGACAAATCTATTTCAATATTTTCAATTAAGCAATACTCATTCTAAATTCAGTTGACATTTAATATTTTTTGTAGTGCAGAATAAAGCAATATTGACTCTATACCCCACAGAGTTACCATGCCTCTCGGAAAAACAAAAACCGATAGACATGAAAAAGAAAACAAGTTCATTAATTCCTGCCGCAGCGATCCCCGTTGCAGAAACCAAGCCATTCGGAAAGACCTTTACCATCAAAGGCGAATCACTTTCGCCCGGGCCGAACCTGCCTGATGATGTGAAGGCAGTGGCAAAACCATTCAAGTCTCAAGCGGAACTGACCAAGCTGGTTCTCAGCAACCGCGCCATTCTCTTCGGAGAACAAAGCATCGGGCTTAATCCCAAAGTGGGTGATTCCTTATTACCCTGGGACGCGTTCCTGTTCGACTTCAGTGCTCCAATGAAACCCGAATGCTATGTCATCAAGACGGCAATCGAAAGCAAGGATTTCATGGGGTTTATTGCCTCGATGACCAAAGTGTTCGCATCCGTGCGCCACCTTGAAAATCGTAGAGAACTGGTAAATACCATTGGACGCACGATGAGCAAAGACAAGCGGCTGCAAAGCAACATTGAGAAGTACTACAGCAAAGGATACACAATTGCTGAACTTCTCGAACAGACGTTCCTCAGAAAACCGCAGGTGTTATTGCTAACTGACGACATTCACTGGATTCCGCTTGGATTTGCTTCTGCGTATCCTGAAACGTGGGGCGATATGCTCAAGTGCATTCACTTGCAAAAGTACCAGATGGGCAAAACAATGATCCTTTCCATGAACCCTCCGTTTGCGGAGCTAAAGGAAAAGCCGAAGACAACGGTTCCTGCGAAGGAGCGGGTCATTCACACCGAAGCCGATCATCTGGCGAAAGCGTCCGACCTTTCCCGTACTATGTATGAGAAACAGAAGGCTGACATTCTCAAGATCGACAAGTCTGTTGTCTTCAACGCAAAGGGCAAGCATTACATCTCGGTCAAGAAGGGAAGCGGCAGGAATCTTGCGTTCTTCCACTTTCGCAAGAGCGGAATTTATCTCGTTGTGATGCTTGAAGAGAAGATTGTCCGGAAGATGGTGAAGAAGGCAGAGATCAAAAGCCTACCGGAGTCAGTGCAGAAATTCTGGAATGGTAAATCTACCGGTCTCATTATTTCACACGCAGATCAGTTCAAGGAAATCTCGGAAGTTTTCAAAAAGCTGATCAAGCAGTAAGAGTTCCTTTTCAAAGAGTCGCGATGCGGCTCTTTTTTGATGTGGTTGACGCAGTTCTGGACATGGGGTCAACTGCGACAACCATAACCGGAATGGTGTTAAATAGCTTCGTAGAAAATTAAATACCATGAACAACTTTCCAGAAGATTCCGAACGTAAAGCACAACGCATTTCCTCTGCTCGCCATTTTGACCTTAACAGTCTCCTGAAAGATCATTTCACGGGTGGCGGCGAACTCAACGAAGAACGAGGACGATTACTTGCGCTCTTTCTCTTTGAAAAACCGTATGTGCTTTCATATGAATACCGCAAGAAATCATCCGGGTATAAAAAAGACAAGCCAGTTCTCGCTATGCTTGTTCGCGATGGACTGATTCGCCAAGTAGAGAAAACACGCAAGACAATCCTGTTTCAATACATCGGCGAAGTGCCGGAAGGGAAAGAATAATGTTTGCAATGGAATTCATCCCGATCAGCATACTACGAGAGTTCTCCGGATACCGCGACCGGCGGTCCATCAAGCGATGGGCACTTTCGCTTGGAATCATCCTGCACAAAGTCGGAAAGAACTGGTGCGTTGTGCGAAGTGAACTTGATCAGGCTCTCTCAATAAAATACAGTCGCACCTCATTGTCGATTCCGCCGTCCAAACACAAAGCAACCAATTCCTGCGAACAAGCATTCCTAAACGACTTGCAAGAATTTCTTTCTGATTTATGATGGCTTGCCGTGAAGAAAAAGAAACCCATCAACGAAAAACCGAATGTATCTATCCCTGGACTCCGGATACGGTGTAAAAAATGCAATACATGGGTTTCCAAATGCGCGGAGACTGGCGCCGATTTGAAAGAGTGTCCGCATAAGGAGCAACTGACCTATCTCGCCGTAATCCATCTTCCCGGCACGAAACACGGACGCGTAGTGCGTGAACTGGGTAGTGATCTCTCAACAGCCGTTACCAAACTCGCTGCGCTAAAGGAGCAGGTCCGACATGGCAATGTGCCGAAGCAAAAAGGGAAGTCACAAGTCCACAATCCTCCCGTCTTACGACAACTATCTCCGGTTGTTGTTTCCCCTGTTGCTGAAAATCAGATTACGCTTGTCACTGCCATGAGCAAGTACATCAGTTTTTTGAATAATGTCGATACGCCAAAACATTTGCATCGCGAGCGCTCCAAGCACTACAAGGACGATATTACACGGGCGTTCAAATACTTCTGCGGTTGCCTGAAGAAAGCAGGATACGCGGTTGATAGTTATCCGCTTTCAAGTCTTTCAGATACCGAAGTGGGTTTCTTTTATCAATACCTCATCGACGAGAAAAATTCTTCTCCTTTCACCTACAATCGCTACCTCACCTACTTCACGTCGTTCCTGGCGTGGGCGCAGAAGAAAGGATATTCAGTCAAGAATGTTTTTGAGGATGTACCGCGCCTCGACACCGAACCTGATTCAAAGTCCATAAGTCGTGAAAATTATGAGCAGATGCTTTCGCTTGTGACGCATGAGAACGGTTTCCAGCATTTTCCGGGAAAGAAAAAAGAAGCCCGCAATGTTTACAGGGATTTTTTAGTTACTGGCTATCGCATCGGTTTGATGACTGGACGCAGAACTGAGGAAGTAATAAGTCTTCGTTTTTCCGACATTGATGACGAGGCCATGACTATTCGTGTTGAGGACTTCAAACCGAACCGCATTCTGAATCGGCAAGGTGCAAAGAAGAAGTTTATCTACGTTCCAATTACCAAACAACTTCGCACCTTGATCGATACGCTCGGTTATGAGGAACACAAAGGAACAGATCGCCATTTGCTTGCGCCTGAAATTGTGACAAATCGGGTTGCTAACATCAGCGATGCGCTCTCCCGCAGTTTTTCCCATTACTACAAGCAACTGAACACCGGCGAAGTGTTAACCTGGAAATCCTTACGCAAAACATATCTCACGCGCCTGAAAATTTTCCTGCAACAGGGTTCAAGCAAGATCGACGTGAAAGACATTTCCAATCATTCAGGGGATGCGGTGCTCGACAAACACTACTTCGACAAACGACTCATCGCTGCCGCGCTTGCTGAATCGGGTTTTGAAGTTTTCCCATCGTGGGAAGAGGAGTTGGTGCGGGTTCGGTCTTTGTCAAAACAAAAATCGAACGAAAAAGAAATCGGACTTTGACCGTTTCCGCACAAACCGTCCGCACAAACTCTCGTCCATGTGCGGACGCAGCGCTTCTTACCTGACCATCCACGCTATCTTTATCCAACAAAAAAACGGCGCGTTTTCCCTCTGAAAACGCGCCGTTTTTGACTTTTGTACCCGAGACGGGACTTGAACCCGTACGGCCGTGAGGCCAAGGGATTTTAAGTCCAACGGGATCGCAACAAAACGGCTCAAAAAGCCTGAAACGCGGGTTTTGTCACCGGCAAAAACAGGGAAGGTCGTTCACTTCCGCACTTGGGTTTTCCGCACTTGGTTAAATCAAACGGTAACTAGGGAATTATAATCTAACACGATGTGGTAGACTTCAATGTCCGCTTTTCCTTTAGAACGACCGTGCGTACTTTGATAAACAAATTCGAATGCGTTAACATATGGTGAAATATCGCAGCTTAACTTATGCTTTGCCAAAGGCTCTTTTGTATTGAGAAGATCTCCATGCCTTGTCAGCAAATCTTGATACGATACAAAAGAAGATGAAATGTCCATTTGATCGCTTGGCGTTTCGGCTTCTAAAAACGAGATCATCCCAGCGACCGATACATCCGAATTGGGATAGTATTGGCCGTCTAAAAACCGCACTACCCCCTCAGTTACATATTTATCCGCCAATGCAGCATTCATTCGCTTGCACTCGAATACATAGTAAATACTACCGTCCAAAAGTGGAGAGCATACTTTAATATCTAAAATCCCAATTTTTATATTTTGATAAAATTCCTCTGCTCCTGAAATGAACAGATAATTCCCGAGATTAAATCGTACCCGGTTTGGATTAATATACTTAGCTACTAAATCATTCCTTAAATAATCTTCCAGTTCCAATCTTTTTGTCGCCCTACCTCTCACCTTACTGGTCAGCGATTTTAAACTATTTCTTGAGTATGGTGTTCCACTTTGAATTTGCGAATATGCATAAACAATAAGATTCACACACGAGTCGAACGTAGTATCGCGTTGTGAACCAAGATTGTTTGCTACAAAATCATCAACACCGGTCATGCGGAAGTCACTTGAGATTTCTTTAATTCTGCCTTCAGGATGATATCATTAATCTCCATCACATCTAGATGTGCAACTGCTTTGTGCCACAATTTCTTTTCATTTGGTTTGATGATATAGAACGATGTGTTGGTGAAGCCCCTGACATCCTGTTGGAAATATAAGTCCTTACATGCTTTATAAATCCCCAAATCTCCAAGCAGAACATTCCAATCCTCATTGGATGTGCGACTTGTAACTATTGTTTCGCATGGATTGGTTTGCATGTGAAAATTAATCCTAACGAAATAGTCATTTAGGATAATTTCCGGTCGCAAACATTTTTTTGCGTGTTTAAAGCGCTCATTAAAAAAAGAACAAAATATATTGGCATAAGCCTGTAATTGCTTTTCATCCTTAGCGATTTCTGGCCGAAAAGCTCTAAACGCATCTGAATCAGAATCGCGTAGTAGAACAGGTAACGAAACGTCGAATGCGAAATTAACTAAGTCCATTTCTTGTTCTGTTAACTTATACGCTTGATTGACTAGTTTGTCGATGGACTTCCGATCAGTCAAATCAGTACCATCGTCCAATGTCTCGTCTCGATTTGTAATCTCCAGTGCAAGCTTTCCAATTTTTGGCTCATTGGCAAATGGGAAATTAAAAAATTCTGCGAAGTGAACTCTCGTTCTCTCAATACCAGCAGAGGAACTACTGTTCAATAAAAAATAAGTAAACAATTTAGAATTTAAGACTCCCGAAAGCGTTGAAAGGAATGACCGCGAATCATCAGAATTATTTGAAGTTGGAACAACTGAACACACAGTTGAACTAAAGCAAATCTTCTTGTCATTGAACGCTGAAACTGCCCCAAAAAAATGCTCCCCACCTTTGGGCTCAAGAACCAATCCTTTCTTTATCAAAAGCTTGTTTCCAGCAAAGAATTTCTCATCCGGTACGTATCCGACTTTTGAATTCTCAATGTCTTGAAGAGCGAGTTCTTTTTTCCACTTTTTGCCAGGCGCAACAATATATGGTCGAAATTCTTTCTCTGCATCCAAATAGTCGTAACTATGAAATTTACTGGAATCTATTTTTTTCTTCCCATCCTTCAGTTTTAACCCGCCATTGGATAAATACCCCAATTCTTCAAAACACTCCTGTATTGTTTGAAACTGACTCTTTAGCCTTTGAAGGAAGTGAATATCTAAAGCACTTCCGTGAACAAGAACTTTCCATAGCCAGTCATCGCCGCCATATTCCTCAATGAAATACTCTTGTTTAATTCTTTTTACATCATGCTTCTCAACAACAATTGTTTTATAGAAAAGAAAGAACTTGTTCGGCTTAACGGTAATATGTTGTATCACATTATTGCCGGTGTACTCATGAGTTGATGCAGGGATATACGTAATGATGGCGGCTGGCTGCCTCGCTTCATCAAAGATGTGGTTGCCACCCCTAATTTTATTATTTACGGGAGAAAGCTCTACAACTTGCTTGACGTGAAATTTCCGTAAAAAGTAATTTCGAAAAGCTTTAGAGGAGCTTCCAGTATTATATAAAACTTTGCTAGAGACAATAAAGCTGCACTTTGGAACTTTACCATTCGATCTAAAATCGCTCGTGCGTACCAAAAATGCTTGACAAATTTCTTTGTCTCCAATTTGCAGAGGAACAGCACCTTCGTCTATATCGTTACCCTCTAAAGCATTTCGATTTTCGATATACGAGATATAAAGTGAACGGTCAACATTTCCCCAAGGAGGATTCCCAACAATGAAATCTAAGTTTTTAATCTTTGAATTAAATGGGTGCTCTAAATTGAAAAAGTCCGCATCCAATCCCCCAAAGAAATTTTCATCCTTCAATTTTTGAAAGCGGAAATTTTCTATCTCCGCAGGTTGCTTGTAATCTAGGATTGTAACGTAAAGCGAGAAAATTGATATATCAATTGCATCGGGATCAATGTCGACGCCATAGATATTACTTTTAATCAGACTCCATAACTTGGCATCCGATATTTTAGTTTTTCCAGTAACATGTAACTCTTTCTCAATGATCTTCCTTAATGTTTCAACAAGGAAAATTCCTGAACCGCAGGCAGGGTCAAGTACGCGACAATTTGAATCGTCCTTTCCGGAATTCTCCAGGAAAGGTGTAACTGTTTGCGACAAAACATAGTCGACAAGATAAGGAGGAGTATAATATGCTTTTATCTCCTTCTGTTTTGAGAGCTGTACATTATCATTCTCAAATTCATTTCCAATAAAGTTCTCATAGATACTGCTAATCAGTTCCACCGGAATTATCTCGAAGTCATATACATCAAATAAAGAGGGCTGAACCAAATAGCTCTTATACTTCGATCCGGACCCAGCTTTGAAGAACTGAGCGCAGTTAAATAAATACGAGAGTATTTCTAGATGAGAGTCATTAACTTCCTTTTCTTCATCATACTCGAGCAGACGTCCCTCATATTCCTTAAGAGGGAACATGTCGCCATTATATTTCGTGTTTAAGTACTTAAAAAATTTATACAGCAATTTCTTATTCCCGATGATTTCGCGGAATGCAGATCGCCTTTCTTCTTTAGTTTCTCCTAATACAATCTCCTGATCGCTAAAAGTGACATTGCGATCAATCAAATAACTAATAAAAAGGAGTCTTCCAATTAACCTATTTGCAACCCGGGGCGATAACTTTAAGCCATCTTTGGCAACAAGGATTCTTCGCGCATCAGTGATATTATTTAAAAGGTAAGTATCGATGTGCTTTTTTGGCTTACCTAAATGATTAAGCGAATTACCCCGGCGAATGTTAACAAATGAAAACTCTTTAAATCAATCGAGGTAATTGTCCCCTTTTATGCGCGTCAATCGCTTGGCGCCATCGATAGAAAATTCGCTACCATGATATAAATCAAGGTTATCCTGACGATTAATGAATACAACTTGGGCGAGGCCAAAATTAATTATGCGCTTGTGTATCAACTCCTCCTCTGCAGCAGAAGGATTATCAAAAAATAAAATGAATGATTAGAGTTTATACCGATTAAGATGTTAAGAGTGGCCTGTTGAAACAAGGAGAGTAAGCCACTGATAACCCGTTCTTTGAAATTATAGTTTGGTGGCATGAAATTAGACTATAAAAATCTGAAGAAAAAATCGAGCTTGTTAAAGTCGGCGACCGGTTTGAGTTTAAAAGAGTTTGATTTTCTGAAACCGTCCTTCGAAAAAAGTTGGCATAAGTATATGAGCCAATACACCTTTGAAGGGCTCAAGCGACAACGGGCGAGAACGATTCGAGTAAACACAACATTTAAATGTACTGAGGACATGATGATATTTATCCTTTACGATTATCGTCATAACCCGACTCAGGAATTTATGGGACTTCATTTTGATCTTCAACAATCGAAGGTGGCAATGTGGCTAAAAGTGCTGGAACCCATTCTTGAGAAGAGTTTAAAACAAATGGGGCTTGTTCCGGCCAGAGAAAGTGAGTCATTGAATGATCGCCTGATCGATTCTGTAACGGTTCTCCTGGATGGAAGCGAGCGCCCTGTCAATCGGCCAAAGTATGATCAGAAGGAATTCTACAGCGGAAAAAAAAGAAACATACGGTAAAAAACAATCTTATAACAGACATGAGCGGAGAAATACTTTATTTGAGTCCAACCTATGGCGGTTGCGTACATGACAAAAAAATATGTGATCTTGAGAATCTTTCACTTTCCAAAAACGTTTCCCTACTTGTGGATTTGGGATATTTAGGGTTCCGCAGCGAAAATGCACATGTTATATTGCCTTTTAAACAGAAGAAAAACCAAGAATTGGATGCGGATAAACTAGCTTACAACAAATGGCAGGCGCATATAAGGGTGCGAATCGAACATACAATTGCAAGTATAAAAATCTTCAGAAAAGTGAAAGAAACATTCCGTGGCAGATTATACAGCAGGGAAGACACGGTAATGCTCGTGGCTTGTGCACTGCATAATTTGAAGCAGAAAGTAAAATTCACGTAATGAACTTAATCGGTATAAACTCTATTGATTAAAAGGTTTTGGGTGTCCTGATCTGTCCGCTCTGTCGTTATAAATACAGTAGAACGCCGAGGGCTTAATTACTTCTTGAAGAATACGGCTCACACGGTATGGGAATTTATGAACCCATTCCTCCGATCTGTCAAGAAAGAACAAACCATTTTCTTTCTTCAGACCTAATTTTTTGTACAACTGAGCTAAGCGATCCACTGGTTTACCAAATTATCTGATTTACTCCAACCCCGAAGGGGCCAATTTTATATAGTTTCAACAACGAAACTTTCATAAGTTCCTGTACTAGAGCATATTATTAATTTTCAAACATGTGCATGATTGCGTCCCGAGGCTCATAAGTACAAATTTCAATAGAAAAAAAGACTTTTTTGGGAAAGACTAATATTTTTAGTCAAACTGCCTAATATTATTAGCAAAACGAACCGCACAAGCATTAATAATGCTTGGAGAAAGACAATTGGACTATAACCAATCAAACTTACTGGATTTCAAGGTGATATCTTGACGACCTGTTCTTTATCTTTGACTCTTTGCTTAAATTCTTTACCGAACTGTTTATATGGCCTTTTCTCTTAACCAAATACCGCAAGCGGACATTCTCGACAAAGTGGTGCAAACTGTTGTGGCGATTAATGACTCTATCACTTTGGAATCAGAAATTGCAGACCATGTTGGCATCTCATCAAAACAGGTTGAGCGGTATTTGCATGCAGCAGAAATCTTGGGTTTCATTTCAGGAGACTACAAGCAGCCAGGATTAACTGCATTTGGAAATGAACTCATTAATGGATTCGTTCAGGATCAGCAAAGTACGTTGAGATCAGCCGTTCTTCGGAATAACTTATTTGCGAAAGTCTTGGAAGAATTCAAGAAGAATCCTGATGGCTTAACGGAAAACGAAATTCGAGAATTTATTTTTAATAATTCGCAAGCCGAGGCTCGCACTTCGATTCCTAGAAGAATCAAAACTGTTCTGTCTTGGCTAAGTTCTGTCGAATTGATTATAGAGGAGAATGAGAAATACAAATTTAATGATCAATTAGAAGACGAACAATCGGAAAAATCACCGCAAGATGGAATCTATCCTGTCAACTATTCCAAAGAAGTTGACATAAAAGAAGAAAGTATTTCTGTTTTCGAACTTCGCCGTAAAATTGAGAATGACAAAATTATCATGAACCCCGACTTTCAGAGACACCTAGTCTGGAAGCCACATCAAAAAAGTCAGTTTATTGAATCCATAATATTGAACGTGCCGCTGCCGCCATTTTACTTAAAAAAGGAATTAAACGGAAAATTAATAATCATTGATGGGCTTCAGCGTACATCCACCTTGGAGGCATTTCTTAATCAAGAGGGTGATGATTATTTCCCGCTGGAAGGCTTAATGGCACTTCCTCGAATGAATGGAAAATATTTTCATCAATTGGATGAAGACATTCGAACTAGGATTGAAGATAAAAATCTTCTCATTTATGTTCTTCAACCCACGGTTCCCATGGTGGTTGTTTATGACATTTTTAATCGGATTAATACTGGTGGAACTCAGTTAGAACGTCAAGAAATCAGAAACTGCATTTTCATTGGGGAATCAACGCGTCTAATTAAGCGACTAGCTGATGATCCCGATTTTAAGCAAGCAATTGATTATGGAATTGCTCCAACAAGAATGAAAGATCGGGAGGCCGTGCTGCGCTGCATATCATTTCAAATTTGCGATTATGGTACTGAGTACAATAATTCTTTAGACGATTTCCTTGAGAAGTCAATGAGGAAAATAAATCGGACACCGCTAGAAGAAATCGAAAAATTAGAGTTAGAGTTTAAGCGCGTAATGAAGATGACCTTTGACTTCTTCGGATACAATAACTTTCGATTACCTACGGATTATAGTAGGGGAAGAATAAATATTGCCGTGATGGAATCGGTATACAATTTTTTTGCTAACAGTGACCCACTAGTCTTGGTCAAAAATAAGAAAGCAATTAAAGAAAACTTTAGTACGTTGCTTGATGATGAAGAATATTATGACGCTGTTAGGTATTCTACGGGCAGCAAGTCTAAAGTAGATGCGAGATTCAGCATTGCGAAAGCCACATTGGGAAATTTTTAGAAAATGCTCCGACAGCTAACCTTAAAAAACTTTAAACTCTTTAAAGAGGCAACTCCAATTCCATTGGCGAATCTCAATTTGTTAACGGGTATCAACGGAAGAGGGAAATCAACTGTTCTTCAGTCATTGTTGTTAATGCGACAATCACCGGAATATGATCGAACGACAAGTAAGATCATTTTTAATGGAGATGATATTAGGATGGGAAACTTTCAGGACGTAAAAAATATTGCTTCATCCCCAAGTGAGCCTATTGAATTAACATTTCATTACGACGACTTTCACATCCTTTATCAAATCTTTCAGAATAGTAATGATCCTGTGGTTGGCGATATCGGAAATATCTACTTAACTGGTAAGGTAGAAGGAGCCGACATAGCTCTAAGGCTCATCAATAATGAGGGAATGTTCAATTATTCGGTTAACCAGGAAGAAATTGACGCAATGTCCATGATCTATCTTCATGATCTGTTTATTCATGATGCTGATGTCGAAGGCGTCTTAGGAGACGGGATTGGTCCACACATCAAGGGTGCATTAAACTTTAATCGAGTTCACTATGTTGCTGCGGATAGAATTGGCCCAAAATTATTTTATAATGAAAAAAGTTTGAAAGATTTTTATTCTGTCGGTCCTTTTGGGGAGGAGACGGTAAATATCCTACATCACAAAGCCTCTGATCTCTTAGAAGAAGAATTTATTGAAAACATAGCCCGGCTTTTTCATTTAGACCCAGAAGAAATTGGGCGAGATGTGGAGCTTCAAACTACATTCTGGCTCTCTAAATTATTTACCAGCGTAAAGTACCGAATCAAAAGGGTTGAGGATGCAAACCTACTGACCTTTAGCATTAGCCCGGAAGGAACTTTTGATTATTACAAACCAACTAATGTCGGATATGGATTTAGCTATGTTTTGCCAATTATTGTAACGGGATTGATTGCAAAAAGGGGAGATCTTTTTCTTGTCGAAAATCCGGAAGCACATCTGCATCCGCATGCACAATCGGTTCTTGCAAAGTTTTTGACTCTAGTTAGTTTAAGAGGTGTTCAGGTTATTATCGAATCCCACAGTGAGCATGTTCTAAATGGGTTAAGAATTCCGGTTTACGACCGAATAATTCCGAATACTCATTTGAACGTTTTATATTTTGATCGTAGTCAAGCAGGGTATTTTACAAAAATTGATGTGGCAGAAGATGGAGGAATTGAGAATTGGCCGCCTGATTTCTTCGACCAATCAACAAAAGACCTGAACTATTTATTTGGAATTTGACAGTATGGAAGTGCTTGTTAACGAAGACTCATTGCATGGCCAATATGCAAATCATGAAGTGATAGAGAAACTTCGCAGTTTTCTTCGTCTAATAAAGAAGGTCAACCAACTTGAACGACCTCCACGACTTTTACGAAGCGATAAGCTTTTTGAAGCTCAAGCCATAGGCGGAGTTCATCTGGGAACAACACTAAATGCTCGTAAAGATTTGTTGGAAACGTTTTTAAATAATTTCAAAAATGCAATACGATGGGAGAATGAAAAAACGCATCAAGATCAGTCTGCCTATGAGCACGAAAATATCGATTATGTTACACGGTCAATAGCTGAGATTACGGAAAGGCAATTAGTGGGACCCAATATGAATAGGCACTTATTGAATTTCCCCGATTCCAAATTTGGAACCTCATCTAAATTAAGTATTATCAAGGATAAAATTACTACTAGTGATTTAGCGTGTTCGTTCGATGAAGAATCCTTCGCGGAATGGCTCATTGAAATCGGACTACTAGATCCTAAGAGGAAATATGATGTGGTCAATGAGAAGCGACCACCGATGGATTATCAAACTGTACTTTACGACAAAACTAAATTCACATCAATCGGAGTTAGAAACCAGGGAAGAAAAGTTTACTCAAGGATTGGAACAACGGAATTGTGGGTTGTCGATAATCTGCATTTCGGTGGGGCAGCACAAATTGAAGTATTTCGGTCAACAACAAAGGAACACTTAGGAACTTCACCTATTGACAGAGTTCAACCTAACGATAAATCCAAGGTAAAAGGCCGAACACTAGATCAATAAAAATCTATATTCGTACATTAACTTTGAAAGAGGCTGTCTCAAAAGGATAGCCTCTTCTCTTTTTCAATTGACCCTGTTCCAAGCATTACGGTCAACTGCGGCAACCATTCCCGGACTTGCCTGATTTTCCTTTGTACTCAGTAATGTGATTGTTCCCTTGCAATCATTTCCAGTAGGAGGTACAGTCGCACACCAATGAAGCAATGCACGAATACCCAAACAAAAAACACTCCCCCATAAGCCGTCTTCACTCCCATGAGCCGGTCGGGCAGAGAACTATCAATAAAAAAGCGACAATGATCAACGAACAGATATATACCAAACTCAGCAGAATAATCCCGGACATGGAAAGCCGCCTTGCCAATGGAATCGGGTATGGTAAGTCCAAAGTGAATGGATACATGGATTTGAACTTCGACTATCTCGGTTTACGACGGGACGGCAAGCATACCATCGCTCTCTCCCACAATTACAAACTGAATGGTGATATGGTTCCTGATCCGGATATGCAGATCCGCATTGATACCAGTGCAAAAACGGCAGAGGCTATGACTTTTCAGAACCTGTATTTGTTTCAGGAAGTCTCATTTGATGAAGTGCAAACCGATCCGAAAAACGAAAAGCTAAAGAAGGAACTCAACCTGTTTCTCTCACAGTGGCTTACCAACGCAATTGAGCAAGGTCACCGTATTGATTTCTCCGAATCGGAAAGGGAACGCACAGCTGAGAATCAGCAGGACGTTGAAGAATTGCGCGACGATGAACTGAGCGACCTCCGCAACAAGAAGAGTGAAAAACCTGAGCAGGGAATTGAACGATAAAACTGAACGCACATGACAACCGAATATTCCGAAAGCGCAATTTCCTTCGCCGAACACAAAGACCCGATTACTGATGAAATCGCTGCGGTCGTTATGGATCGCCCCGGCGGACGCAAAGCAGTCGTTGCCTATATCCGCGAGGATTACGATTCGAATGCTAAGAAAAAAACCTACCGGACATACGATGTAGACGGAAAGGAAATCATCGCCGCGAACTACAGCCTCACCGTACTCAAGAAGGAAATTCAGCGCAAAGAGCAAATGTTCCATGAGCAGGTTTCACTGAAAGAACAAGCTATACAACAGGATTTTACCGAACAGGAACGACAGCGATTAAAGGAACTGCGCACACTGCGTTCCGGCAAAATGAAAACGCAATCACGTACACGATAGAAAAACGACGGCACATGAAAGCAAATGATAATGATGACGCTCAAGGAACTCCCAGCCCATACCAAGATGCCGATACGGATGTCGAAATCGCCGAAGTGTCCTATATGTCATCTACAAACGGTCACATGGTATTTCTGGGCAAAACGATTCGCAAGATTACACGCGACGGCAAAGTCTCCTACACCCTACTCGATCCAAGCGGTCGCATCATCGGTCCACCGGTTGATGACGAACAAACTTCTCAAGAGATATGGTCTGCTATTGCCGAAATGCTTGAACGCCGGGCAATGGAGTTGCGAAAGAACCGTGGAAGAGATGATCAAGGACAAAGTCAATCAAAAGATCACTGATTGTCACGGTTGACTGCAAGAGCGGCAACTGCGACAACCAAAACGCGAACTGTAACCAGTTGTTTTGCATTAGCACAAAGATCAAAGAGAAAATCAAAATAGTTGTACCTCAAAACTACCCACATGAGATCCGCCAAAAGAACAAAGACAGGAAACAATCTCGAACCGCGTAACTGGAGTCGCAGATCACCGCAGGAATCAAAACTCAACAGACGCACGTTTTCGCTTTCACTGAAAAAGCAAAAAGAAATTCTAAAATACTCCCGCGACAAAGGACTCGCATGCGGTTCTGCAAGTCGGTAACAATCATTATTCACAACTAAAAACAACAACCATGAACACACAAGAGAATGTAGAAAAAACAGTACCCACCCGCAAAGTGCCAACGGAAATCGAATACCACGAGAAAGGCCATTGGACGAAGGGCGAGAACATCATCACCGTGATGGGCGGTCTTCCCAGCGAATCGAAAGCGCCAATCGCGCACATCAAATTGGAAGACTACGACGAAAACAAGAAGCCGATCCTGATTGCTCTTGATCTGGAAGGCGCGGAACTTTTTGAACGCACATCCAACTTGTATCAGTTAAAGAAATTGATACGTGATCAGGAGCAAAGGCTCACCAAAGAAATGATCATCCGCAACAACACTCCAGTTCTGGAAGTGGCGCAACCTGTTGAAACTCCTGCTTTGGAACAAACGACGGAAGCAGTGAAAACAAATAGCATCCGCAAAGTCCGCCGAAGCAAGGACAGCAATGAACAATCACAATCAATCTCACACTAAAATTATGACTCATGAAAAAAGACATCACCTACGGGTACTTTACCCCTGAATTCGACAAGCAGCTAGCCGAAGAAGTCGCGCCAATCAAGCGCGATGCTAAAAAAGACGGTGCGCATTACGCCAAGCAAGCGAAATCCCGCCCTCCGCTCAACGAAAGCTCAATGCTTCCGTACATCGGAGGATATAAGGCACGGTTTGAAGCCATTCTCATCAAAAAGCTCGATGAGATAAAGCCTGAAGTGCAGACCGAGAAGTACAATCGCTTCAAGGAGCAAAAGACAAAGCGCGATTCGGAGATTGATACGGAAGTTGCGGGAGGTGAACATGAGAACCGTGTTGATGAGCGCACGCTCGATGGCAAGCCAAAACCCAAAGCGCAGAAACGCAATATCTGGCCTATCATTTTTCTCATAATCCTGTATCTCGGCGAGTTCTATTACAATTCCCTCGCTTTCGCATTTTTGGGCGGCAGCATGATCGGTGCATACCTGATCGGTGCAACAGTGACGCTCGCCGTCGGTATCCTTGCGTTCGTTGCCGGAAAAATTCTTTGTCGGGCAGATGAAATTGGAAGAAGTGCGTACATCAAAGCCGCTCCGTACATTTTGATCGCGCTTGCAGTGGTGATCGCTATGTCAGTGCTCCGCGCAAACGTGCAGAGTGCAGGGGACATGCATACGCCAGCGTGGGTGTTCTTCCTTGTGAACATCGGCTACCTCGTGAGCACAATTGCGCTTTCCCGCATTGCGTTTGCGCCTTCCAAAGAACAGGCGGTTGATTGCGCAACGTCTGCAATCTACAAACGCATTGAGGAGCGCACCGCGAAGATCAAACTCCTGCGTGATGAAAAACTTGCCCTAGAAAAGGCGCTGGAGCAGGAAGAGGAAGAATATCAATTCGTCATAAGCAAAGCCCGCCGAGTTGAAGAAATGCTCAACGCTCATTTTCGTGAGGCGGTCGAAGGGTTTAAGACGGAAAATCTCATCACGCGCTCAGATCTCGGCACCCCAGTGTGCTTCCTGCAGCCAGTTCCTCCATTACAAACTAAAAAATCCGAATAGCCATGAAAACTAATTTTTTCAATATCGTCAAAGGACTCGCGTACACGATCATTGGTGCTGGCTTGCTCATTCTCGGCATCTCATTACTTCTCGATTCCTGCAATGAAGCCAAGCATCAGACAACTGAAATCGTCGTGGTTTGGGATATCACTGAACTGCACGAGCCGATTCCGGTTGCAAGTGAAATCCTGCCACTCTATGGTCTGGACACTGACCCCGATAACGGGGCAGTGTTCAGGTTTAGCCATGCAAGCGATGTGAGCCTCAATCGCGAGACTGTCTTCACTTTGCCACCTTCGGGTAATGCGCTAGTCACGAATCAGTTTGATCGTGAGCGTGAAATCGAAAAGTTCACGAATGACGTAACTGCGTTTCTGGATTCAATTGCTTCCGATACCGTCGGCAGATCGCAGTCTTCGATTTACATTCCGGTGGCGATGGGACTCAATGAACTCTCACGCACTTCAACATCAGATCGTAAAATCTTTTTGCTCTATTCCGATCTGCGCGAGAACACGCAGAACTTGTCATTTTATGACAAGCGAACGCTGGCCTTGATTGCAAACGATACGGCTTCAATAGCAACTATGCTGCAAAGCGAAATGCCACTCAACAATCTCACAGGCATTGAAACACACCTGCTGTATCAGCCTCGCGATGCAGCAGATGATGCGGCATTTCAATCAATCTCTGCACTGTATCGCGGCATGCTTGAACGTAAGGGAGCAACAGTATTTGTTTCTGCAAACCTTACGCAATAACCATTTCAAACTGTATGCACCATGAAAGAAATGCTCCGGTTGATGGGAAAGTGGCTCCTGAAAATGTTATGGAAACTGTTTGTATTCCTGCTCAAACTCTTGGGCAAACTGCTTTTGTTTCTCTGTTGGGCAATCAGCGAATTGCTTGCCGCATTATTCACCGCACTCGCAAAATGGCTCAAGACGAAAGTAATCGCTAACCAGTAGTCAATCATCATCACTATGTTCGACATCCTTATTTCAATTTTCGAATCACTGTTCAAGATACTCTTCGAATTGCTTTCGATGCTGTTTGGTGGCTCCAAGCCCAAAGGATACCATGCACGATTTGCATCAGAAGGTACGGTGCTCTCGCGATGGAACAAAGGCTTTTCATTGACTGGTCGCAAACAGATCACGGCGAAAGATTCATTCACTAACTGCATGGTAGTAGGTTCGACAGGTTCAGGAAAGACGCAGAGTACATTGCTGCCATCGCTCTTTGCGATGAAAGGATCATTTATTATCGCAGATCAAAGCGGAGAAATTTTCAAATCAACTTCGGGATTTCTTCATCAGGAAAAGGAATACAATATCAAGATTCTCAACTTGAGCGATGCGTTATGTTCTTCGGGATTCAATCCAATGAGCCGCGCAAATACTTCTAATGAAATTCAGAAGCTCGCCTCCATGCTGGTGCGCACCACGCTCTCGGGCGGAAAGGCATCAGATCCATTCTGGGAGACACAAGCGACAACATTGTTGGTCATCCTCATTTCTATTCTGAAGACGCAACCCGAGCAGTATCAGAATCTGTACAATGTTCGCCAACTGCTCAATCAGCTTTCAGAGAAGCCAGAAGAAGGACAAAACAATTCCGTCGATTCTTTATTTGTTCGTTACGCCGATCCCGTGCTTTACAATGAATACAAGTCGTTCATTGCGTATGACGACAAGTTGCAGACTTCGATTATTGCTTCTGCTAAGTCCGCGCTGACGATTTTCGCCGATGAGACCGTTGCCCGGATAACTTCGAAGGATACCCTTGATTTTTCTGAATTCCGCAAACGCCCGACTGCGCTATACCTGCAATGCGGCATTCAGGATATGGCCTATTACAGTCCACTTTACGCGATTTTCTACGAGCAACTTGCTGCGTATCTCCTTTCTCGGTTTCCTACCGATGAGGAACAAGACATCTTCATTTTTGCCGAAGAATTTGGTTCCACAAATCGCGTACCCGTGTTTCCGGCATTTTTTGCGAATTGTCGAAAGTATCGCGCCGGAATAATGGCCATCGTTCAGGATTATAACCAGATCGTGAATATCTACGGGAAAGCGGAAGCGGAGTCCATTCGCACCAATTGCTTTTCCAAAGTGTTCTTTGGCGGCGGCTCACTTGAATCAACAAAGGAGCTTTCTGAGATACTCGGCAAAACCGAATACAAAACAGAGGAAGGGAGGCGCGACGTGATGCCATTGCTCACGCCGGATAGCATCAGGATGCTGAAGAAGGATCGCGCTTTGGTTATTTGCGGCAGTCATCCACCGATATTGGCCAATGTCCGCCCTGCATACAAAAGTCTTCGCTATCGCGCGTATATGGCCGTACAACCGCCAATAGTTAGGGGCGATGCTCCGCAATCAGTAGCAATCCTGCCATTGGGCAGTAAATAAAAGAAATGTGGCTACGCGATCTGCACGTCATTCCGGATTGTGGGAGTATCTCGAGAAGTCGGGCGTGCTGGTCAGTGGGTCGGATGAAGAAATAAAAACGGTACGGCGTGAGTATCGCAAAATATACCTGAAACAGTACAAGCAACAGCAGCGCAAACACAAGCCTGAATTTTTGGTGCAGTTATCACGTGATGGCGAATTAACCACAATCACTGCCGCAGCAAAAAAACACCGCATGAGTGTTACCGCATTCCTCCGCCTGGCAACACTGTCGTATATCTCTCGCGTGTTTCTCATTCCTGATCGCCAACTTGTCGGAAAACTCGCAGGACTTCTTGAGTCATGCCTGAATGAGGTTCGGGCAATGACAAGCGTGAAAACGAAACAGAACTCTTTCCTGTTGGAAGAAAAGTACGATGCCATCGAGCGGCGCATTATCGAACTTCAATCAGAACTTCAAAAACTTTTCTTTCATCCGGCATTGCTTGAATCGGCAGTCGCTGAAGCGATACGCATCGATCCTACACTTCGGGATCGTCTGCAAATAATTCTCTCTCATGCCCATCGTGAAGATTAAGACATACAAAAAACCGAAGTTTGATTATCTGCTCCGGTATATGTGCGAGTCGCAGGACCGGCTCTTTGACGCGCAAGGGAAGAGCTTTAGGATTACGCACAACATCCGAGGGAAAACCATTGAGGACTGGACACGAAGTTTCCGGGAGAATGAAACGTACCGACAGCGAAGGCGGAAGAATTCGGTGTACCTCAATCACGAGATCATAAGTTTTCATCGTGATAGCACCAAGCATTTATCAATGGAAAAGCTGGAACAACTCGTTAGGGAATACATACAATTACGAAACCCGAACGGATGCTACGTGGCTGTTCCACATTTTGACCGTTACCACGTGCATGTCCACATCTGTTCGTCTGCTGTTCAATACAGGACAGGAAAAAGTATGCGAATGAGCCGAGGGGAATTGGCTGCGCTCAAAAAGAAGATTCAGGATTTCCAGGTGGAGCGGTTTCCGGAATTGGGAAGGTCGGTGGTGAGGCATGTGAGGAAAGCAAATGGAAAAGCGTCTGAAAGGGAAATGCAGTATGAGCTGCGGACGGGGAAGATGAGCAAGAGGGAAATGGTGCGACACATTGTGCAAGACTGTCACCGACGATCTTCATCGCAGGAGGAGTTTTTTGCGCTGTTGAAAGAACAGGGAATGGAGACGTATGTGCGGGGAGGGAAGGTGTATGGGGTGGTGTGCGAGGGGAAGAAATATAGGTTTACCGCAATGGAACTTGATAAAACTGAACAAGAGAATGACATTAGTAGGGTCAAAAAAGCCGACCGGGAATTGAAGCGGTAGTGTATGAGCCTAGTTTATTTGTTGTTTTCTATGTTCCCTAATCCATTGCATAAAATATCCATTAACGCATCGCTAATTCTCACATCTGTCATTAATTCCAACCACAACCACTGTCCGTTACAATTATTTTCCAAAAAATAATATCTCTTATCTTCAGCATAAACAAAATCAAATGCAGAATATACTAATTGCTGCCGCTTCATGAATTCTAAAATCAATTCCGTGATATAATCCGGAAGAATATGTGGTCGATGAATCATGTTCTCGGGAGATTTCCCTCTAAAATCAATTTTCGAGAGTTCATGGGTCTGAGAGTGGATTTCAAAAGCAAAAATTTTATACCCCACAACAACCACTCTTACGTCAAATAATTTCGCAATGTACTGTTGAAATAAAGTAGGGCAAATTTTAATGGCATCAAAAGCATCCTCTATCTCACTTCTTGATCGTATGAGTCTGGTTAAATATGGATACAACTTCCCATCCAGGTAAAAATTAGGCTCATCAAGACTCTTATTGCAAATCAATTCATGAACATCGAAAAAGAGCAAAGCCTCTTGAGGGTTGTTTGTCACCAATGTTTCCGGGACATCAAATCCCAATGCTTTGGCTGTTGTAAGCTGTTGCAATTTGATTCTGGCGCGGTGTATAGAAGGTAGTGGATTTATCCAAATAGCTGTGTCATGAAGACAAAAGTATAACCCTCTTAAAACTGCATTCGCCTGTTGTTCACAGAATAAATTAACTTCAGGTTGATCGTAAACAGTTGAATTTATTTTTTGTGGTCGTCTAAACCAGACGGAAAGAATTTCGTCACTGGAAAAGTTTCGTTTGGAATCTTTAAGATGAATACGAAAGGATTTATTTTGGTACGAGATATCAACATTTCCTAAAAAATCTTCAGTGTTGAGACGAACTACTTTTTCCGAAAAACCCTCTTTATTAAATCGGTCAATAATGAAGTCACTATGAGGGTCATTCGCAGAAGTAATTATTAAAGCCTTGTTTGCTTTCATATTCTATTTTTGAAAGGAGGTTCGATGCTAATTCAGTTGGGAAATATTTCCTTTGTAATACAAGAGTTTGTCTCTCCGCTTTGCAAATTTCCGTAAATCCGAGAGCTTGAACGACTCGCAGACTTCGGTTATTTTCCAAGTTGATTTCTACAAGCAAATCCTTCTCAATTTCGGATTTGAAATAGAAATCGAATAAGATGGCAGAAGCCAACAATCCTTTCCCTGAATTAAACATATCCGGCGATATCCCTCCTGATACCTTTGTATAATCCTTACCCAATAGAAAGTGAGCAAAGAAGATAGCTTTCTTTTTGTAGACGAGTGTATATCGGCGTAAATTATTGAAAGGTCTTAAAGCAATTTCTTCAACTCGTGTTCTGAATTCGGGAGGAGAGATATCGATAGAATAATTGGTACAGAATTCTCTATTTGAGAAACACTCAATATACAAGCCGAAAATTATAGGCTGTGTTTCTAGAATTTGATAATCACACAATGAGTATGCTTTGTTTTCAATTAATCAGTTCCGGTATCATCTGTGTCGTTATCACTATCATTTGATCCTATCAACAATGGATATGTGGAAGTCACCTGCGACCATGTAGTTGGTTCAGATTTGCCCATTGAAAGTATGTCTGAGGTTTGCGAATTTGCATCATAGGCAGATCCTACATCAGATTCATAACCCCTTTCTGTATTAGAAATGGTATCCAAGTAATGCATACCAAGCGGCAGTTGTTTCATACTTTGAATTTTACTGATTTTCACATAATAAAGATATAAATATTTGATTTCAATCCAAATTATTAGACAGTAAATGATCTAAACGGCCAGATTTTTTGGCACGACCGCTGGATTGACCTCAGGTAATTCGAAGACGTATCTTCCGTCTTTTTCGGTGTAAAATCTGGCACGCGATGAAGCGGAACTTTTTTTAGAAAAAGTTTTTACGCCGATGTTTTCATACTCTCCGGAGAGATATTTGATTTCTCCGGCAATAACGTTCTGTGTTTCTTTGATGAATTCACCCATTGGTCGAAATACAGAATTATTCAAAACGATTGGTTGCGTTTTTGCATGTAAATTCCCTGCAATCACCAGGATGCGCCCCCCGGATTTCCTTCCCAGTATCATCTCTGCCATGTTCTTGTCCCTACTGTTTGTCCTTCTGTCGGGTGCTTGTTGGTCAAAACAAACTACATTATCAAGTACTCCTTCTTCATTAAGTTTTTTTATTAGGGCAAAATGACCGGCGGTCACTCTTCCATCACAACTATCCATTATCAAAGGAAAGGCAATTTCTCCCGACATAAGATATTCTTCTAAAACGGATTGCAGATTCTGATCCCATTCTAATGCGATGTTTCTGAAGCCAAACTTTTTTACAAGTGTATATATGACATCAATATTTTCTTTTACCCCGTGGACTTCACCCAAAAGGAATATTGGTGCTTCTTGAAGTTGTGCAATAAAAGTCTCCATGCTTTTATTTTCAAAATCAAAATCAATAAGATTTACTTTGGTATCGGAAATGGCTTCGACGAAAGCACGACGACCTTTTTCAATATTATATTCATGAGTCTGTGGTGAAGATTCCACAGATACATATTAGCATCGAATAATTC
This sequence comes from uncultured Candidatus Saccharibacteria bacterium, assembly GCA_964605995.1. GTDB lineage: Bacteria > Patescibacteriota > Minisyncoccia > Phycocordibacterales > UBA9973 > JALOQM01. The sequence continues at coordinate 27,565 of CAZSEN010000001.1, forward strand.
CTCCAGGCAAGAACCGCACTCAAGGGGTTATACCTTTCACATCTGGAACAGGCACGGCGCTTGCAACTTCGCTTATACATTTGGTTTACAGAAAATCCTTGCCCGGCATTGGTCACCCTTTGCCGTGCTTGTGATTTTCCTGGCTTCCATTTCGCTCGGGGTGCTCGAGGGGTTCTACCCCTCGACAAGATTGCAAGCTGCCGGTTTACGAAAGTTTACCGGCAGCTTGCAATCTTGCGCTGCGCCTTCACGCAGTCTCGCTTACGCGTCCTTCCTTTCCGGTTGAATGTCCTTTAGGCTTTCTTCCGGAATGATTGGACGCGCTTTGATCCAGTATGCTTAGATTGTTTCATTCCTGGGTTGTTACTTCCTAAGGATTCCTACCCGGTTTTGAAATTGGTAAGTTCAGCCGTTTCTATTCCAAGAGCCTTTGCAATCACTGCGATGCTCGTGATTCCGGTCTCATAATGTCCCTTTTCGATTCGCAGGATCGTCGTCCGGTCCATGTCGCACTCATATGCCAGCTGATCCTGGGACATGCCTTCTTTTTCACGCAATTCGCGCACGCGATTCCCAAACGCCACTAGAAATAGCTTCGCCTCCCGGGTGAGTGCTCGTTCCTTCTTTCGAGCCTTTTTGCCGGGAGCTGTCCTGGATTTTTTGATTCCTTCCTTCACATTGGGAAGATCGGAACAGTGAAAATTTTGAATGTGGAAAGTTTGCCATATATGGCAAGTTTGCTACATTCGCAAAAACACCGGTCCATGAAAAACATCCTGCTCATTCTCGTCCTTGCGCTTTCCTTCACTTGCACTGCGCAGAAATCCCTCACGCTCTTCATCCAGCCGCAAAGCATTCGAGGCGGTGAATTCTACGTACCAACATCCGGCGGTAACAATCCCACCTACGTCGAATCCGACCGCAAATTCACGCTCGGTATTCGCTTGGGCGGACTACTCAACTTGCCGATTAGCGACAAGACACATTTCAGCACTGGTCTGTCATACGCCCGCTACGGACAGAAATCCTCGTATGCTGGTTCGCAACCGTATGGAACGCTCACTGATAACTTCACTATCACGAGTGCGGTCAAGCTCCATTACCTCCAAGTGCCCGCGCTCATCACTAAGTATTGGGGTACTGAGAAGAAAGCATCATTCTTCTTCTCCGGCGGTATCTACATCGGATTCCTGCTCGGGTACAAGCACGAAATAACCGCTACCGATAATCTTTCAAACGGGGACAGTGAAAGCGCCACCAAGACTGCATCCGGCGGAGAACTTGCATTTTCAAGCACCGACTATCAAGGCGACGTATCCTCGTCAACCTATCCGTTTCTTGAGAAACCGTTTCGTTCTGCAGACTTCGGAATCATACTCGCTAGTGGATACTCCATCAACATATCGGAGAAAGTTTCTATGCCCATCGCGCTCAACTATACCCAAGGCATGCGGGACGTGAAGAACGAAACATCCCAATGGACAGACTCCAATGCGAGCAATGCACAACTCTATTGGATGCACTTTTACGAAGGCTCTGATCCCAACAAAACTTCAAAGTACCGGAATGGTGCGATCGGACTATCTGTTGGACTGCGGATGGCGATATGAGCGCTGGAAAATTTCGTTACGCTATTGCGCACTATTCAAAAACAATTCGACTTCGACTCAAAACTTAGAACCTAAATCTCTATACATGAAAACAAAAACTCTCGCTGGGGCCTTCCTGCTCCTTTGCTTGATTGCTGCTTGTACAAAAGAAGGGCCTCCAGGGCCAGCCGGATCACAAGGGCCGCAGGGACCGGGCGGCAGTGGCACTCCTGATCCAAATATTTTTCACAAATGGGAAGTGGTGAGCGGGCTTCCTAACACAAAGTACGTGATCATTAAAAACGATAATGTCTACTATCAAATGGATTCTGCTGCATACGGGTTCAAGGATATTTACGGTGCAACTGCACTTATCACCGGTTCGCAGATCGCGTGCTGGAGCATATACAATTATTTAGTAAGTAACGATACGCTGTATCTCGATAACTCAAGCGAAACGATCGTCCTCAAGCGAAACGACAATGCTCCGGATGAGACGCAATGGGTAATTTCCGTAACAGAAACAGATAGCATAGCAAGCCCGGTATTAAACGGTGACGGCAGGGAAGATATTGGCTTTGATGGCAACAATATTCTGTGGACTGCTGATGCCAACTCTTCAATTATTTATATAATCGATCCGCCCTCACATGCCGTTATCGGGCAATACACGCTCAGCACAAACTATTCTTACGGACAAATAAATTATGCTGCTTCTAATATCTGGATTTCAAATGGTACAACCGTGGATAAAGTGAATCCGGCAAATGGAAGCGTCCTTGCGACGAGTCCGTCTCTGACTTCGAGTACGCTTACCGGTATTGCACTTGCGGGGCAGGAAATGTGGTACAGCGACTGGCAAGGAAACATTGCCACATGGGACATCATTTCAAATGCCATTACGCCGCAGCTTCAATATCCAGTGAATGGGATGGAATACGTGAACGGATATTTATATATGGTGAGCGGAAACAAGATTCACAAATGTCAACTCTCGCCATTTAAAGCTGTAGCGACGTATGCAATAGGTTCGGCGAATGCAAGCTATTCCGGCATTACCCATGACGGTTCTCGTTTTTGGGTGGTGAAATACAACTACAATCAAAACAGTTATTCGCTGGTCAAATTGAGTATATAAATACGCAAGTGCCATGAAAAACATCCTGCTACTGTTGCTCCCCGCCTTGGTTGCCTGGCACGATCCGGCTCCGGCACAGGGCATCCATTTTGAGCAAGATTCATTCTCCGTCTTGCTCGCCAAAGCTAAACGAGATCACAAAGCCGTTTTCATAGACTGCTACACCACCTGGTGCGGTCCCTGCAAGTGGATGGAGAAAAACATCTTTCCCAATGATACCGCTGGAAACTATTACAACTCTCATTTCATTTGCGCCTCTTTCGACATGGAGAAAGGGGAAGGGATTGACCTCAAGAAACGCTATGACGTGCGCTGTTATCCGACGTATCTCTACATAGACGAGGACGGCAACCTACTCCATCGTGTAAGCAGTACATGTTCTGTGCGGGAATTTGTTGCCCATGGAGAAACGGCATTCTCACCGAACAATTACGCCACCCTCGATGCCGCATACCGGAAAGGGAATGCACCGCCGGAAATTCTCCGTGGGTACATCGGTGTTCGACAAGGCTCCTGTCTTCCGTCCGATTCCGTTCTCGCCACGTACACCGCTACACAACCCGAAAGTGCGTACATGGCGCAGGAGAATTGGAACGTGCTTCGTCTGTACGTCCGAGACCCCGCCTGTACTTTGTTCCGTGCCTTGATAGCAAACACAAGTGCATATGAAGCGAAATACACTGCCGATTCAGTACAACAGATAATTCTCAAAATATACGGTGGTGCGCTCAGCTCCTGCCTGTACCCGAAACTTGATTCCGCACAGTATATGTCACTCCGTGCTGAAATCGTGGCACAGCAGCTTCCGTATATGGAACAAGCAGTTTTAGGGAATGATATGGGCTTCTATCAGCAAGCAGGGCAGTGGAAACAATATGCCCATGCTTCCTTCACCTATCTGCAATTGTATGCGGATTCCAATTGGTTAATCATGAACAACATTTGTTGGGCGATCTATGAGAACATTGACGATACGCTGATCCTCGATTCGGCACTCACATGGATACAGAAGTCTATTGCCATCTACGAGAGCTATTACAATACCGATACCTATGCTGCGCTCCTGTACAAACTCGGCAGAAAGGAAGACGCGCTGCGGGCATGTGAACGGGCACTTATCCTTGCCGAGCAAGAAAAGATTGAAGCGCCGGGGACGAAGGAATTGCTTGTGAAGATCAAAGCGATGAAGTGAAGATTATCCGATGATGAACGATTGTAATCCACTCTGAAGTTGTGATTACTTCCCCAACACATTTGAACCATCTACATTCGGAAGTCATCACATAGCCGGTTTTTCTGAACAACGCGCAACCATTCCTCTAACTACCCGTCATTAAATAAGACGACTATGTTAATTATGATCTACCGCATCTTTAACATTTGTTTGGTCTGGACAGGATAAAAAATAACAACAGTTTGTTGTCAATATGAAATAAAATGAAATACATTGCGTTGTATTTTCGCTGATTCCCAAATAGGAATCTTGAGAATTGCATAAAGATCGTTACCCCCCAGCTACCCTCGGATAACGATTGTTTTTCGCGGCGCAGACGTGCGTTGCTGTTTTTCTGCTATATGTGGAGCGGTAAAAATTCGTGCTGGAGTTTTATTGCCTCAAATAATTAAGCATTGACCATACCGCAGTTAGAGTGGATTGGTCACTGGCGAAGTGTTGTCTTCGCTGGAATAAGGATTAACAAAAACAACATAAGTATCAACTCTAAAAACTCTTAAAAGTATGCCTCCTATTACATCGTGTGCGACACAGGATCCATTTATTAAACTCGATCCTGCAGGACAAGCGTCCATTCTCGATTACAGTCTTCCTGCTGAAACCGAATTCGAAGTCAAAGGATATATGGACATCAAGATTCCTAATCCTGATTGCTGGACTGATTTTGCTAAGGTAGTGCCTGACACAAATTTCTGGGAAACAACAAAAGACCTTTCAGCGAGTCAGGTGTTGGAATTAATCAACGAAGACATTCTTGGTAGTTCATCAACACCGATGTTTCTCAATAATCGCGCACTGCAACGTCTTTCTTTGGTCAACACCGTGGGTGGTCCGCGTGCCGGCGCAGGAAAAGGTTCGGGTGGCGGACCTGGGGCCGGTGAAGGCAAAGGTCCAACAGTTGGTGGAACACGTCCTGGAAGTAATTCTCAAATTCAACAGGTAGCGATGGATGACGACAATACGCTTATTGCAGGTCTTTCTGGCAATCAAGTCGTGTCGCAAATTCTTAAGGGTCGCCGTCCATTAGTACGCCCGAACTTTTATGGGAAGCCGGTAGTTACGTTCATTCCAAAACCTAAAGCCATAACTCCGACGCTCACACTCGTGTTCCATTACAAGGTATTGACGTTCGCAGGTAACTATGGTGCTGGCAGAACACTGAAGACGTTTAGTTTACTTCCGGGTGAAAAAACCACCATTTCCATCACGACATTCAAGCATGATGAAGAAAGAAAGTCCCGGGCGGAAAGCATTTTGGATTCATTCACCGAAAGCAGTGCGCAGGAATTCCAGAACACTGTGGAAAATCAAAGCGGACGCGAAATGACGTCCGAGTCATCGGAAACAAAATCCAAAGAGTTGAGCGGTGGCGTTAACCTTTCCTCTATTGGTATTCCAGTAGATATTTCTGGCGGTGTAAGCAATGCTTCGACGAGTTCCAATACCATGTCGGAACATGTCAGTTCCATCAGTTCGGCAATGGACACGCATACAAGCAATGCGTCATCCAACCGCGATGTAAACATCAACACAGAAAGCAGCTCAACTTCAATTAGCGAAATAACTGAAGCTACAGTTCGCCAGTTGCAAAATATCAATCAGAGCCGCGTGTTGAACTTCGTATATCGTCAGCTATTACAGGAATATATCACCATCACTTATCTCGATAATGTATCCATTGTCTTCTCAAACGGATACCCGGAGAGCCGGATTGTGGCGAAACTCTCCAACATCAATGATCTTCTTGAAAAAGTTTTGAAAAACGATGCCGGTACACCATGTGACGGAACAATTGATGCGGTACGAAAAGGAATTTTCAAACAACTGTGTAACGTTTTCGACTACCAGGACAACAGTGTTCCATTCATGGAATGCGTGGAGCAAACACTCAATGATTGTTGTGGCGGAACCGATAAGCCAATCGTTAATAAGTTTGCCCGGAAAATTCCTACGCTGAGTCAGACTGCGGAAGGGAAGACAGTTCCCGGAATCATTCTTAATGTAAAAAAGCGCATCATGCGCACTGAATCAGTCGTATGCGACGCACTTCTTGGTCAGGGCGAAGCGCTGGATTGCTTCAACCAGAAGCTACAAGATATTTCTGTGGCCAAGGCTCAGCTTGAGAACGATGAGCAATATCAACGCTTGCAGATTATCACGAATATTCCGAGCGCAATCGATCAGGCGGACAAATACAAGAAAGTATTCGGTCCGTGCTGTGAAGTACCGCAATCGTGCTGCGGTGGGGGTTGTGGATGCAATTGCAATCAGGACCCGACCATACCATAAGCATTTACTTCAATCAACCAATAAACTAACTTAGGTCATCGCCAGAACTCTGCTTGGCGATGACCTTTTAAAAGTATTCAGTTATGGCATTCAAAAACCCGTGGGGAAAAGGTTCCGGCCAATTCAATCGTTGGATGAAAAATAATCCGTGGGAAGAAGGTGGGGAGTTCTTCAAAAATGCAATTAGCGAGGCACTTCCGGAATTTAATAATGCAGTGGTAGATATTCACCACATCACATTAACACAGAACTTCAAAAATTCACGAGTATATCTAGTCTATTCGAAATTATTAGAGAATTCTGTATTCCAAAAATTTCTTGATCCGTTCAAAAAGAGTAATTTAATGTTTGACTATGAGGTGTTGGATATCGTATATGGCAAGTCTGCTGAAACAGATTCAGCCGATCCCGAGAATATTTCGATCACGATCAATGGGAATGCAAACCACTACGTAGAAGAAAACGATCCGGGTCCACCTGCGCGAATATTCATTAAGAAACCTGCTGATATGTATGTCGCAAAAACCCTAATTCATGAGTGTATCCACGCATATATTACCGTTACTGGGAATAATTATCCCTGGAAGGGAGCTCCTGGGCCTGTGCAGGAACATAATTATATGGCTACAGAGTACCGCGATGATATCGTCAAAGGGCTCACCGAGTTCGCTAATGAAAATAATGTAGTAACGTCCGCCGAGGACATTGATGCAATTGCTTGGGCCGGCTTAGATAGTACCACAGCTTTTAGCCAGTTATCCGCGACGGAGCAGTTGGCGATTGATACAAGATTCCGCCTTTTTTATTCGCAGACATACTGGTTTGAGTTCGGCTTGGTGCAACAGGATGACATGTCAAAATATGGCGGTAATTTGCCTACCAGCGAACAAGCTGCTGCCCAAGCTCATATTCCAAGATGATAAAAGCGGTTTTACCTTTCGTCGTTTTCGCTTTTGGTATCATCCACTGTTCTTCAGATGGCAGCCAAGTGGGAGACTCACGATCTGATGATTCCATACTTTCTAAGAATTGGCATTGGAAAGATTCTGTCCTCGCTAATATCCCAAATCGAACGGCATACTACTGCGATACCACAGCTCGTGGCGACATTGGAACGCTACCATGCGTTGAAGTATTAACGAGGACATTGAATAGAATCAACAATGAGTATTATGTACTAACCGAGCAATCAATAAGCTCACCAGATAAGATAACGTGCGATACTTTTTTCATCACATCAAACAATAGTTGGTATCAGTTGCACAATCATTCGTCCTATCTCTTCTTCTCGCGAGACGCCTTTCGTTCAAAGACGACAACAAGTCTTCGTCGAAATGGTTTTAACCCGACGAGTGTAGAAGATTGGATTCCAGATACACAATATGTTTCGCAGCACTATGGGGAACTCTTCATTTTTGATATTGAATTTCCTCTTAGCCGCGAGCCTAATAATGTTAAAGTTCATTTTTCTCCTAACTATGGAGCAGTGCACATTGTCAGCGAGATGTCTGTATTTTCAATCAATAGAATAGACTCGATCCGATAAAAAATTAGTCTCATTTCTTAACCAAGATAAATAATGAAATTCAAAAATCCATGGGGGTCAGGTACTCCCTCCTTTGACAGATGGTCAAAAAATGACTGGAAAGATGGTGGCGGGTTATTTGAAAGACTCGAAAGCGCAGTTGAAGCAGAAGCTACTTCAACTCAAGTAGCTTTAGCATTTTGGGGTGGCGCCAAATTGACTTCACATAATAGCGCTTTTAAGTTTGCAGCGCAGAATACGCAGGCGTCCTACAAAAACTACTATACGAACAAGATCAACTTTGCCACGACAGGTGATTTTATAGTCGGCACAATCGAAGCTCAAACTACAGGGAGCATTGGTCGCATGGATATCGTAACGCATGCAAGTCCAACCGCATGTTACATGGTTAGGAATAAAGACACAAAGGCCAGCGGGGAACTTGCAGATATTCCCATTGAACCAGTAGATATGAGGGAGTCAAATAATTTATGGGCCAGCAGAACTTCCAGAGCAGTGGAATCTGGATGGGATGTACCAACGGGTGATGAGCAAGCGACCATTTATGACATCGAAACGGACCGATTCACTAATGATGCTGTAATCGAGTTTCATGGATGTAGAATAGCTGATACACCGGACGCGATGATCTACGACAATATAGCCGAAAATTTATCTGAACATTTTTATTCTAATGATAAGACGCGGGTGGTTATATTAGGGCACGCCACCAAAGCAAATCCAAATATAAACGGAGAAAGTACTACTATAACCGCACAAGATTATCGACATGGAAAAAGAATTGCAGTTCATAATGGAAAAATATTATTCTCGACAACCCGCAAAAAGCACATTGGTCGCGACGAGATTTTAAAGTTTCTAGAAAAAAAAGAAAAGAATCCGGATACTTATGATGGAAGTAAAGAGACTCTTAAGTAAGCGGCCTAGAGTAATACTGCTTGTGCTCGAATGTTGTTTTTTTGTCGGTTGTGGAACTTCAAATTCTGATGTGTCATATGGAACGCAGGACACTGTGCGATTTCAGTATATCGACTGGGCATGCGAGTGTGCCCAATGGGCAACATTAGAAGATATTCGTAAGTATGGCAACGACGTTAACACGGATTCATTGGACATAATGTCCGTATATCTTGAACCAGCAAATGATTCGGTTATTCTTCCTGATACAATAGGGTTCGCTAACGATGTTATTGAATTGTATGGGGATTATCTTCCGGAAAAGGGATTTCCCAGTAATAAAAGTCCGGGTGAGGGTGCGGAAAAGGCGCGGGTGTTTCGTTATTCAAACTTCCGGATTATTGAAAGCCATCATTACGAGACTATGAATTTCTAGATCGTATAGAATCCGATGTGGTTATTATTTATTCCCTGTATAGAAAAAATCCCTTAGTTCCTGCTCAGGAATAAACTGAATTAGTCGCTTGAAAATTGCATGCGACGTACCACGATCCAGCTTCTTATGCAACGGCACCGTCGTCACAAATGATTTCAGACCAGGCTTAAAGCGACCAAGATTCACATGGCTTCCTTTCCTCGATATAACAAGTATGTCGTATCGTAAACAGAACCTAATCACTTCATTACCTGAAAGCGATCTCAGTTTGTTATGCATGAGCCGAAAGCGGTAATTCGTAATTGATCAGAATAGAAGGCGACTTGCCAATGGTCGGTTCATCAAACCCTGCATCTAAATGCAGTTCTGTAGCTTCTCGAATGTTCTTGAGCAAATCCTCGAGCGTCTTTGCTTGCGTAATGATTGCGTTGTCGAGCGCAGATGCAACGTAGTATCCATCCTGTCCCTCTTCAATTGAAAATTGAATGATGTTTCTCATGAGAGAACTATACCATCATGTAGTGCGAAAGTCCATTTGAACTATCATATGTAGATCAAGAAAAACTCAAGAAATGAGCTTGACAAAAATTACTTTATCTGCTAGAGTAATGTTGGTCGTTTATAAAGTTTAATAATACCCACTGTCCCCGAAAGGGGATCAGCCGAAAGGCTCGATGGAACTTTGGGTTTGTATTATAGCGAAGTTTCGTGAGAGGATGTGAACGCACATCAATATAGAAACCATCGTTCTTTCTATAAAGAAAGGAACGACTAATGCAAACACCCACTGATTCCATCGGTGGGTGTTTGCATTTATGAAGTTAAACGAAGCAATAACCAAATTCGAAGAATACTACAAACTGAGAGTGAAGGGTGGAACAATCCGGGGCTATGCACTTGACCTGCGCCAGCTCTGTCTTTTTCTGCGCAATCCGGCCATTGAGAACGTCCAGGACGAGGATATCATATCGTACTTGAACGGAATGCTCGAATGCGGATGGAATCAGAATGCACTTATGCCTAAAAGTATTGCATTTCGAAAGTTTTTCCAGTATCTGTCACTGAAAGGATATCGCGTTCTTAACTATCAACTCATCCCGATTATTAAGAAGCATTTCGTACTTCCGCACGTTGCGGAAAAATGGGAGTACGAGAAGATTATGGAATTCTTTTCTGTCGACTCAAAAGAAAAACATATTATTCGTAACCGCGCGATAACGAGTCTCATTTATGATTCTGGTGCCCGTGTCGGCGAAATTGTTGCACTCAATATTGAAGACATTGATCTTGAAAATAAGAGGGCGGTGATAAAAACCGAAAAATCTCGCGGCAAAGCCCCGGCGCGACAGATATTCTGGGAAGATGAGACAAACGAAAATCTTAAAAAGTGGTTAGCCGTCAGAGCAGAGATTTCCGGTTATGTCGATTTTCCAGAGCCGGATGCATTGTTCGTTGGTGTGAGATGCTGGCAGATCGGAAAGCGTTTGACCAATAGCGCCGTTGGTATCTTCCTTCGTCACGCATCCCGAAAAATTGGCCTCAAGCGCGTTATGAATCCACACTCGTTGAGACACCTCAAAGGCAACGACATGGCAGAAATGAATACTAACGAGTTCGTAATCTCTCAGATCCTTGGACACTCTCAAGTTTCAAGTTCGAGAATCTATACACTGCTGAAATCTCCCGTTCTGGAAAAAGCGGCACGACGCATTAATGAAAACCGACAGATGCTGCGTTCACCTTTCCAATTGACAACCGAATCGAAGGTGGCGAATGGATAGTGGTTGGTGTTTCTGCTCGTCATGTGATACAATGACCTTGTACTGGATTCTTGACACATCGAACATAAACACTAGCGTTGAGAGATAGTCTCTCAATCCGCCGGTTATCTCAACTATCATTTACGCTCTGCACCAACAAGTATTGCAAATGGTGCAAGGCGCAGAAGCCTCATAAAGAGGCGAAGAAATAAAAGAAAACCCCGAAAGGGGTTTTCTTTTTGAGTCATGATCATTTTCATAAAGCTCTTTACATTTTAAATTAATATGTTAGTATGTTTCCGGAAATGTTATTTCACAAAAACCATAAACCGATGCAGAAAACCATGCCGCCGAAAGCTTTCAACGCAAAGCCGATTATTACTGTTATGCTTCAGTCGACTCTTGAATTTGAGGTTGAAGAATTCTTCAATGAAAATTCAGGCAGTTTTTTTAATAAAATCGATAGGGATATCGCGCATTTCCCCAAGGCCATAGAAAAATCTCCGGCTCTGGAAATTGCAATTATTGATCTGCCTGAAGATGAAACAGTGACTGAAGAACAAGTTTTTTACTTTTCCAGGACCAAGCCGTATTACTGGAAAAATAAAGTGAAAATTGACCTTGCTCATGTGGCGCAAATTTGCCAGATGAGGGTAATAAAAGGAGAGAGCGATGAGAATGGCGAACTTTCGTTGAAGCCGAATTATCCGAATTTGTTTTTCATGTATGACGAACACCATAATCGTTATTTGGTTGAAATTTGGAATGACGGAGCTCACTGGAATTTGAGCATCAGTGTTTATATGCCAGCCGGCAAACTGAAGCCTGGCAGCCGGATTTTCTTCATTGAATTAAAAAAGAAGAAATAAATTTTCAAGACCTTTGCGTTTATCGCAAAGGTCTTTTTTATGATTGCGGGAGGTGGAGGAATCGAACCCCCGACAGCGGTTTTGGAGACCGCAGTTATGCCATTTAACTAACCTCCCATACGGCTCGAGTATACTACAATGCAGCTTTATTTCAAAAAATTTTTAACTGAATGATTGATTTTTCTCAAATCCTTCTTGTGCTTCGGATTGAACCACTGTATTCTGCTGTCTTTTTTGAACCATGTATCCTGTCGTTTGGCATATCTCCAGATTTCAGTTGAAAGTTTCTCAACCATCTCTTTCTTCGTGATCTTCTTTTGAAGATAGAGCGCCTCGTATTTATATTCAAGGCCGAGCGCCTCCATCCGTTTCCATGATAATCCTTTAATATGAAGCCTCTTTGCTTCTCGAAGCATTCCATCTCTAATTCTTTCAATGAGCCTGGCATTTATTTTTTGTTTAAAAAATTTTTCAGGTAATTTCAATCCTATTTGGAGAACTTCATAATTTTTCACAGCCTTTTTTATAGCAGGAACGCTGCCCAGTTTTTTTGCAATTTCAATCGCTCGGATCAAACGTACTTTATTGTGCCGGTCGATTTCATGAGCTCTTCTTGGATCAATTTTTTTCAATATCTTGAAAAGCTCCCCAGCTGATTTTTTCTCAAGCTGTTTTCGGAGTTTTTCATTGGGTTTCACTTCCGGATAGGAAATATTGTCGACGACTGCATGGATATAAAACCCGGTACCTCCGCAAAGAATCGGGAGTTTTCCCTTTTTTAAAATCTCTTGTATTTTTTCATCAGCCAGTTTTTTGAAATCTGAAACATTAAAAATTCGTTTCGGGTCTGCGACATCAAGCAAATGATGGGGAATGCCGGACATTTCTTTTCTGGTCACTTTGCCAGTTCCAAGATTGAGTCCTTTATAGACTTGTCGCGAGTCGGCAGAAACAACTTCACCTTCGAATTTCTTGGCGATTTCTATGGCAAGCCCGCTTTTACCGGTCGCTGTTTGGCCGACTATGGCTATTAGTTTGGGTTTCATAATTAATGAATAGAGTAGCAGAAAATAAAAAACCGCGCTATGCTGCGCGGTTTTTCTTGTGCCCGAGGAGAGAATCGAACTCTCACATCTTTCGATACACGATTTTGAGTCGTGCGCGTCTACCAATTCCGCCACTCGGGCAATTTAAACACAAGAAAAGTATAGTGCAATTTATGATAAAAATCAATAAAATTGCAGAATTTCGGCAAAAGAAAAAATGTATGATAAAATATCCTACATGTCCCAACTCTACAGTGATTCAATATTTTGGATAGAGGTTGAAAAAATAAAGCCCAATCCATATCAGCCTCGGCGCGATTTTGACGAAGCTAAGCTTCGCGATTTGGCCGATTCGGTCCGCCAATACGGAGTGTTGCAGCCATTGGTTGTCTCTAGAATTGAAGTCGAAAAGCCTGACGGCGGACTCGCTGTTGAATATGAGCTTATTGCGGGAGAAAGACGTTTGCGCGCTTCTCGGGTCGCTGGACTTTCTCAAGTTCCTGCAATTATCCGCCAGGGCGATGACTCGATGCTCAAGCTTGAGCTTGCCATCATTGAAAACATCCAAAGAGAAGATTTGAACGCAGTCGATCGTGCTCGAGCATTTGCCCGCTTGGCAGAAGAATTTAAATTCACCCACGCGCAAATTGGTGTAAAGGTTGGCAAAAGCCGTGAATATGTTTCAAACACGCTTCGCCTTCTTATGTTGCCTGAAGAAGTCCTTCAGGCACTTTCTGCTGGTAAAATTAGTGAGGGTCATACGAGGCCGATTATGATGTTGAATGACCGTCCGGAAGAGCAGATGACTTTGTTTAAAGAAATTCTCTTCAAGAAAATCACGGTCCGCGAAGCAGAGAGAATTGCGCGTCATATTGCATATGACAAAGTCAGAAAGAAAGACCTCGCGCCAGATCCTGAAATCATCGAAATCGAAGGCGTGCTCAAGGAAAAGCTTGGCACGCGGGTGAACATCGAGCGCAAAGAAACCGGCGGACATATCACGATCCATTTCTTTGACAATGCTGAACTCAAGCATATTATCGATGTGTTACAGGCGAAGCAGAGCGAGCTTGCCGCTCAAAAAGAAATTCCGATTCCCGAGCCTGTCACTGAAACCGGCGCACCGATTGATGATCGTCCAAAAGAAGAAATACAAAAAGAGGAGGACTCCGACGAAGATCTTTATAACATCAAAAATTTCTCGATCTAATTCGATCCGCAGTTACTCCTTGTTGTTCAAATAGGAGCGTATATGCCTTCTTGCAAGAGTTGTTTTTGTGTATTCGAGCCATTTGTTCACCGGACGGCTTTTTTCCTTGGTGATGATCTCCACGATATTTCCATTCGCTAGTTTAGTATCCAAAGAAACGAATTTTCCGTTTACTTTTGCGCCGAATGTATGATCTCCTATGTCAGAATGGATCGCATAGGCAAAATCAAGCGGGCATGATTCTTCCGGCAGATCAACGACATCTCCTTTGGGTGTAAGTATGAAAATCCTGTCTTTGAAAAAATCCATCTTCAAATGTTCCAAGAAATCTCCCGGCTCGGCGACTATCTTCTGAAGTTCTTTCAATTGCCCCATCCATTCGAATTTCTTATCAAGTGTTTTTCCATCTTTCTTTTCTACTCCTTCCTTGTAGGAAAAATGGGAAGCGATACCGTATTCCGATTCTTCGTCCATTTCCTCCGTTCTAATCTGTATTTCAGCAAGCCCTCCGCCGTGAGTCAGCACAGTCGTGTGAATGCTTTGATATCCGTTCGGCTTCGGAAAGGCGATATAATCTTTTATCCTTCCCGGGAGCGGCTTCCATATCGAATGAATGATCCCTAAAACTCGATAGCAATCTTCAATCGTCGGCACCACGACTCGAAGAGCGACAAAGTCATAAATTTTATCGATATCCATGTCGTATTTCAGAAGTTTTTTATACAAGCTGTATTTATGCTTTATCCGATATTCTATATTTGCATTCTTCAGTCCTATGTTATCAAGCTCTTCTTTCAGTTTTGAATATGCTTCCTCGAGGTGTTTCGGAGTGATGTTCGTTTTTTGCGCGAGCAGGCTCTCAACCATTTTATATTCTTCAGGATACGCATAAGGGAAAGCATAATCTTCAAGCTCTCCCTTCAATTTTCCCATTCCGAGACGGTTCGCAAGCGGCGCGTAGATTTCAATCGTCTCAAGCGCGATTCTCTGCCGCTTGTCTTCTCGGACATGCTCGAGCGTCTGCACATTGTGCAGCCTATCAGCGAGTTTTATGATCAGTACGCGCACGTCTTCCGCGACGGCGACGAAAAATTTCCTTAAACTCTCCACATGCCGTTCATGCCCCCGATATTTCAATTTTCCGAGTTTGGTGACGCCTTTCACTAAAAACAAGATATCTTTGCCGAATTCTTTTTCAACCGATTTTTCGGGCGTCGAGGTGTCTTCCAGAGTGTCATGAATCAGCCCAGCGATGATTGTTTTCGCATCCATTCCGAGCGCGGCGATATTTTTCGCGACATTGAAGACATGCGTAAAATACGGCTCACCGCTTTGGCGTTTCTGGCCTTTGTGCGCATGTTCGGCAAAGGCATGCGCTTTTTTTATAAGCGCCTTGTCTTTATCTGCGAGCGAGGGTATCAGCTTGAAAATTTCTTCGACATCGGTCATATGATTATCTTAAGCTCAAAGGGAAGAAATTCAAAATGATTGACAAGAATTTCCTTTTTGATATCCTCTTTTTTGGAGCATTCTTGGAAGTTTCAGGCAAGCATTGATTGAGATATCAGTTGATGGCTTGACCGAAGAAAGGGGGTATGAACATGTAAGAATCGATCTCATTAAAAACGCGGCATGGAGTCGCGTTTTTTTCTTTTTTGAAATATAATAGATTGAAGAAGCGTTTGCTATTTGTAAAAATAATACGAAGATGAAAAAATTATTGCCACCGATCCTTTTCGGTATTGCGCTTTTTTTCGTTCCGTTGTTGATTGATGAAAATGCGTATTGCATCAATATCGATAAGATTTTCCATTTCTTCGGCGGCGCGATTGTTGCATGGTTTTTTGCTAATTTCATTTCCACTGCCATTTGGGATTCAGGAAATCTGGAATGCGTCTTTTTTCTGATTACTCGAGTTTGTTTAGTCGGCATTGCATGGGAAATCTTGGAATACATCGCACCTGATCTTCGGCATGTGTTTTTCCTCTTCAAATTTTTTCAAGGCGGGGATATGGCTGACACGATCGGCGATTTAGCTTTTGATATGTTGGGAGGATTCTTTTTTTCGACTCTGTATGTTCTGATTAAAAAAAGAAAATAAAACATGGCCGCAAGCTATGCCTTTTATTATAGGCATGCTATAGTATTTCCAGTTTACATGTTATTTCACACACAAAACATGCTGTCATGATAAAGAAAAACAAGAAATACGGCAAAAAGCAAACCTTTGAAGATTACGGTGCGGTTATGGTGAAGAAAGTCGCCA
>CAZSEN010000002.1:0-5249 GCA_964605995.1 uncultured Candidatus Saccharibacteria bacterium
GAAAAATAATCAGCATAATGAGAAAATACTCTATCCCGGCAAGCAGAATCGCCCTTTTTACCGTGTTTTTTGGGTTCGGAATTTTAAAGGTCTTCGGCTTAAGTCCAGCGGGTCCGCTTGTGCAAGAACTGTACTCTCGCACCATTTCTTTTGTTCCGTTCGCAAGTTTCTATGTTTTTTTCGGGCTTTATGAAATGCTCATCGGCGCCGCCTTTCTTGTGCGAGGACTTGAACGATTTGCCATTGCGCTTCTGGTGCCGCATATGATTACAACTTTTCTGCCGCTCATACTTCTTCAGTCCACGACATGGAACGGATTCCCCGTGCCGACGATTGAAGGGCAATACATCATCAAGAATCTCGTGATTATCGCGCTTGCAATGAGCATTGCAGCAAGATTGACGCCGTTCGGCGAGAGAGGTGAACAGGAATGGAAATGAATTCCGTACGAAATCAATCGGTTATGAATTGCAAATAAATTTTCAAATCAAAATTATGGTCGATATTGCTTTTAAAAAAATAATCAACAATACGCCACCCCAGGCTATTTCTAAGGGACTTGTCCCGTTAGAAGTAGGAAATCTTTAGATTTCCATTAGTTCTAACGGGATGAAAATAGAAAGTCAGGCATTCAAGCATATGGAGCAGATTCCGATCGAATACACATGCGACGGCATCGGCATCAATCCGCCGCTTGCCTTTTCAGGTATTCCGGAAAATGCAAAAAGCCTCGCGCTCATTGTCGATGATCCTGATGCCCCATCTGGGGATTTTGTTCACTGGGTTTTGTGGAATATTTCTTCTCAGACTGCGCACATTACAGGAGGCTCGACGCCAAGCGGAGCAACGGTCGGCAGAAACAGTGTCGTTCAGGCAAAATATCAAAGTCCGTGTCCTCCGTCCGGAATTCACAGATATTTTTTCAAACTCTACGCGCTCGATATCATGCTCGACCTCTCAGCAGCCGCCGGCAAGCCTGAAGTCCTAATGATGATGGAAGGGCATATTATAGAGAAAGCTGAACTAGTAGGAAAATACGGAAGATACTAATCTAAAAAAGCTCGTTCCGGCATATGCCGGAACGAGCTTTAATTTTGTCGCAAGTACATCTTTATTACCAGTACAAGAACCAGGAGAAGAAAGTAAGCGAGCGTGAATCCAAAAATAAAATAGCTTATGAATACGTACATCTTTTGTTTTTTGGATAGATTAAATTCCGGAATTATCGGATCAATCATATATATTAAAATACATGTAGTTGCAAAACCGACCCAAAACCAAAGATAATCAAGGTTTGCCAGGACAGCGGCAAGCGCGGCGAATAATGCTCCAGCTATCATACCCCGAATAGAGTGGCGCTTTTTAGGAATAGATATTTTTCCTTCTTCTAATTCATTCATCCCCATAATTTTTAGTGAACATTTTTTATCTGCAGAAATTCTATCATTGCTTGTCGTGATTGTAAATGGAACGACGGAGTGTTATCATTGCCCATTATGGCAAAACTTTATATTATCGGAACTCCAATAGGGAATCTTGAAGACATTACATTTCGAGCGGTCAGGATTTTGAAAGAAGTCGATCTGATATTGTGTGAAGACACGCGAATGACAAAAAAACTTTTGGATAAATATGGCATCGAAACACCGACTTCAAGCTATCACAGCAAGAGCAGTATTTCAAAAAAAGATTTTATCTTCAAGCAGCTTGAAGAAGGGAGGAATTTGGCGCTTGTCTCGGATGCCGGCACGCCGTGCATATCGGATCCGGGAGTTTTGATTGTCGCTCAAGTCAAGGAGCATTTTGGCGATACAGTGGAGATTATTCCGATTCCGGGAGCATCGGCATTGATTTCGGCATTGTCCGCAAGCGGAGTTCCTGCCTCAGAATTCACGTTCTTGGGATTTTTACCGCACAAGAAAGGACGCGAAACATTATTCAAAGAAATCGCCGAATCAAAACGGACTGTGGCTTTTTATGAATCTCCTCATCGGATTTTAAAAACGCTCGAATCGCTGAAAATTCATCTCGAAAAAAATAGGAAAATTACCGTTGCTCGTGAGCTGACAAAAATTTTTGAGCAATTCATTGATGGCGCGCCGGCGGAAATCATCGAATACTTTGAAAAGAATAAGGATAAAGTGAGAGGGGAGTTTGTGGTGATTGTTTCAGGCAAGTAAGGGCTTTTTTCTTTTATTATTTAAGGTATAATTCACATCATGAACAGACAAAGAGTTATTTTAATATCGGGAATTTGGGTGGCGATTCTGCCATTTTTAGGCTTTCCGAATTCATGGAAAACTTTCTTTTTCTTTGTAACCGGCGCGGGGCTTGTCTATATCGCCTACAAAATGAACAAAGAACGCATGACCGCAATACACAAGAGGGAAGAAGCGATGAAAACATTGCCATATGCGGAAAATAAGCCCGTCCAATAACCAATGCGGCGCTTGAAAATGAAATCGCTTGTCCTCGGAAGTTTTTTGATAGGGGGCGTTTCTCTCGCATATTTCGGGCTGCCGAAATTATTCAACACCAGCTACATCGCTCAAAATACCGAACATGATGCTGTGCCGAATGCTTTTGAGCAGATAAGTGCTGTTGTTCCAGTGGCGCACATTTCTACGCCGGAGAGCGTCAGGTCGATTTATATGTCGCAATGCGTTGCCGGCACGCCCTCTTTTCGCAACAAACTCGTGAGCTTGATAGATACGACTGAACTGAATGCTGTTATAATTGATATTCGTGATTACACCGGAAAAATATCCTTCCCGACTGACAATCCTATTCTTCGGGATATGGTTTCAAGTCAGTGCGGCGCTCGAGACATGAAAGAATTTGTGCAGGAGCTTCATGCTAAAAATATTTATGTTATCGGCCGCATCACGGTATTTCAAAATCCATACTACACAAAAATTCATCCGGAAGAAGCCGTGCAGAAAAAAGACGGCGGCGTGTGGAAAGATTATAAAGGGCTTGCATTCGTTGATGTGGGTGCAAAGCCATATTGGGGCACTGTCGTCGAATTGAGCAAGGTCGCATATGAAGAAATCGGTTTTGATGAATTGAATTTTGACTACATACGCTTTCCGTCCGATGGCCCGATGAGTCAAGCGCTGTATTCATGGGGTGACATCACTAAGACAAAAGCGGAGGCGCTTGAAGAATTTTTCAAATACCTGCACGACAATCTAAAGCCATTGGGTATTATAATGTCAGCTGATCTTTTCGGCATGACCGCCACAAACACAGATGACTTGAGTATCGGACAAGTTCTTGAGTCTACGCTTCCTTATTTTGATTTCGTCGATCCGATGGTGTATCCATCCCATTACCCGCCGACTTGGGGCGGATTTCAGAATCCGGCAGCTCATCCGCATGAAGTCGTGAAGATTGCCATGGACAAGGCCGTTCTCCGCGCGTCTGCTGCTGGCGAGGATATCCAGAAAATCCGCCCTTGGCTTCAGGATTTCGACATGGGAGCAACATATACTGCGGAAATGGTTCGCGCTCAAATAAAAGCGACACATGACGCTGGGCTTAATTCCTGGATGCTCTGGGATGCCGCCAATACATATACTCCGGAAGCCCTTGAAAAAGAGTAGCTTATTTGAGAAAATCCACTTATGACTATAAGCCGAAGAAAAATAATAATTGCGTCTCTCTATATTCTTGCCATCAGCGGAATTTTTCTTTTTGGCATATATGTGGGCTATCAACGCAGGCCGGAAACGGATAAAGTGGCGGGGGTTCTGAATAAAGAAAATTCTGCCTTAACGCAAGCGGACTTCGAGCCATTCTGGAAAACATGGAACCTTATAAACGAGAAAAGTCCTTCTGCTGAGAATGTTTCAGATCAAGATAAAATCTACGGTGCGATTTCAGGCCTTACTTCATCACTCAATGATCCGTACACCGTTTTTTTTCCTCCAGGCGAAGCGAAATCTTTCGAAGATAGCGTCAATGGAGAATTCGAAGGCGTCGGCCTTGAGCTTGGAATAAAGGATAAGTTCATCGTTGTGGTTGCGCCGCTCAAAGATACTCCGGCATATGAAGCTGGGCTCAAGCCGGGCGATAAAATCTTAAAGATAGGTGACACGTTGACGGCAGATTTGAGCATTGAAAAAGCAGTCAAACTCATCCGCGGAAAAGGAGGCACCACTGTGCGCCTCACGATTTTGAGAGACGGCAATGGCGCAGCGAAAGAAATCACGCTCACCAGGGAAGTCATCAATATCCCTGCGCTCGATACAGAGATCCGTTCAGATGGAATCTTTGTGATAAAGCTGTATCAATTTTCCCTAAACTCTGCTGAACTTTTCCAAAAAGCGCTGCAAGAATTTTCAAATTCAAAATCATCCTCGCTTGTCTTGGATTTGCGAGGCAATCCGGGGGGATATCTTGATGCGGCAGTCGATATGGCAAGCTGGTTTTTGCCGACAGGGAAGGCGGTGGTAGTGGAAGATTTCGGAGGCAAAGAAAAAAAGAAAGTTTACAGAAGCAAGGGCTATGACGTTTTCGGCAAGAATTTGAAGATGATCATTTTGGTCGACAATGGCTCCGCTTCCGCATCTGAAATATTAGCTGGCGCCTTGCAGGAACACGGCGTGGCGAAGCTGGTAGGCGAGCAGACATACGGAAAAGGCTCAGTGCAGGAATTGATCGATATTACTCCTGACTCATCGCTTAAAATCACCATCGCCAAGTGGCTTACTCCGAACGGAGTCTCAATTTCAGAGAAAGGCTTGATGCCGGATTATGTCGTACCGATTACCAAAGACGATATTGCAAAAATGAAAGATCCTCAAATGGAGAAAGCGGTGGATTTATTGAAGTAAAATAAAAATTATGAAAATAGTATTACTCAAAGATGTTCCGAAAATAGGCAGGAAATATGATGTGAAAGAGGTGAATGACGGATATGCGATCAATTTCTTATTTCCCAAGAAATTGGCCGAACCGGCGACTCCAAAGCTGCTCACCGAAGTCGAAAAGATGAAAAGTTCGATCAGGGTGGGGAAGGAGATTCAGGAAGATCTGCTCAAGAAAAATCTCGCAATGCTTAAAAATGTAGAGATTACGATCAGAAAAAAAACGAATGAAAATGGCAGTCTTTTTTCCGGACTCAAAAAAGAAGAGATTCTGCAAGAATTGCAGAAGCAGCATATTGATCTTTCAGAAGAATTTATACAACTTGAGAAGCCGATAAAAGAGCTCGGGGAGTTTGAAATTTCCGTTCAAATAAAAGA
>CAZSEN010000002.1:5349-42633 GCA_964605995.1 uncultured Candidatus Saccharibacteria bacterium
AGGAGCTTTTTCTTTCTTCGACAGGAGAAAAGGAGAGGCTTCAGAATCCGGAATCTCTTGGTGGTGAGGCGCTTGTTCTCCGTTTTTCATTTTAAATGATTACAAAACGTTTGCTGTTTTCTTGACTGTGGTTTTGCCGTCAAAATTAGTGTGTCGCTTCGTGCCGAATTTGATAGTGCCTGGCTTAAGGGCAAAAAGAGTGTGGTCTTTCCCCATGCTGACATTCGTTCCAGCGATGATTTTAGTTCCTCTCTGGCGGACAATGACAGAGCCGGCTTTCGCGAGCTGGCCGTCATAAAGCTTCGTACCGAGGTACTTTGGATTAGAGTCTCTTAAGTTTTTCGATTTTCCTCCGGCTAATTTATGTGCCATAGTTTTGAAGTTAGCGGCAAAAGGCTTTATTTATTAGCTTTTTTGCCTGAAATATAATATTATTTACAGACATGAGTATAAATGATTTGAAAGAAAAAATCAAGTATTATCTCGCAAGCGATGGAGTTCGCGACGTTTACATATCACTCGTCATTATCCTGGTGGCGATTTCCGCTTTCGGATTAGGAAGGCTGTCAAAAGCGAATTTGGATGGTCCGGGGGTTGTGATTCAATATCCCATCGGGAATCAAAACTCTTCATTCAGTAAAACTACTGCCGCCTCAAACAATGTTCCAGATGTTTTTGAAACAGATATTTTTGCTTCAAAAAATGGAACCAGATATTATTTCTCATCATGCTCCGGCGCAGGTAAGATAAAAGAAGAGAACAAGGTGTGGTTTTCAACTGAAGCGCAGGCTCAAGCGGCCGGATTTATAAAATCATCCACATGCAAGTAGGGAAGATGTATACCATAAAGAGCATAAAATATCTGGTTGCCATATTCGCCATCGCTGTAGCGATCTTTTTTATTGGAAATGGCGGAATCAATTTTGTTTCAAATTTCTTTGCTGGTCAAACTGGCGAGGAAAATATTTTAATCGAAGAGACAGGTAATCAATCGGGAATCACTGATGCAGTGAAAAAAATCATTTCGACTCCCGGTGCTTTAAGAATTTCTTCAGGCGATTCTGTTCTTGCTGAAATCAGAGACATTTCAGCTTCGGGAATAATACAAGCGACCAATAAAGCCCGTAATGATAATGGCGTCACGGCTTTGCTTGTCGAAAATCAAAAACTCAACGCTTCAGCGCGGATAAAGCTCGAAGACATGTTCAGTAAGCAATATTTTGAACATGTTTCTCCTAATGGAATAGGAATTGAAAATTTAGCAGCGGAAGTCGGCTACGACTATATCATCATCGGGGAGAATTTAGCTCTTGGAACTTTTAAAACCAGTGCTGAGATTGTGAAAGCGTGGATGAATAGCCCCGGACATCGGGCAAATATTTTAAATGAAAGATATTCTGAAATCGGTATTGCTGCCGGCAAGGGGAATTTTGAAGGCAACACAGTCTGGGTCGCTGTACAGCACTTTGGGCTTCCGCTTTCAGCATGTCCTGAGGTTGATGCGGCTCTTAAGGTGGATATTGAGGCAAATCAGGCGGCATTAGGGGATTTGGAGCAGGAGATAACCATGCTTGCGGAGGAAATTGACCAAGAAAGCCGCAATAGGCCAAAATATCGCGAGGATGTGAAAAAGTACAATAATCTTGTTGTTGCGTATAATTCGCTTCTCGATACAACTAAAAATAAAATATCAGAATACAATGGCGAAGTTGCCGCTTTCAATGCGTGCGCGGCAGGAAATTAGATCACCGGTATCTTAGAGAGCTTTTTCTATGGGGAATAATGGGTTTTAAATTTATACGAATGTCGCACAATATATCGTGTAAGATGTCAAGTTTTTGTGCACAGGTCAGCTAACGAAAAAACACCGAGAATTATTTTCGGTGTTTTTTATTTGCACCTAACGGTCTGTGGAGTTGAAATTACGGGTGTAGGGGGCTGTTTTCTTCATTGTTGCAGTCCAACTCCATAGACCGTTGTGTGTAAGCGCAACGAAGAGGTCGAAACATTATCACGAAACAAAAGGTATTATTTCATGCAGATTCTGAATGTATGCACCAAGTTTGTCTATAACAGTCACGGAGAGGAAAAAGTAAAATGGTTTAAAGCGGGAATCCTTAAAATAACGGATTCGGGACACAAATATCTCCGGTTCTTTCATCATCCGTACACGGATTTCTATGTCTTTGAAAAAGATCCCACGCTCGACTCTCTTCCGATAATCGACTTTGACAAAATCACCAGACAATAACTTGTCGCTTACAAGTCCATATTACCTACACCCATATATGCTATTTTACACCACCCCGGTACCAAACGCGGTTATTCGACTCATTCCAACATTGAACGGAGGAGAAACCAAAGTGATTCTCATTGTTGTTCAAAAAACACTCGGCTGGAAAGATGAAACCACAATGAGCAAGCGGAAAGAGCGCGACTGGATTTCAATCAGTCAGTTTGAAACGGAATCAGGTATGTCGCGCCGCACCATTGGATTTGCCATTGATTCGCTTGTTGAGAAGGGACATATCATCGTCACTGACCATGCAGGAAACGTGGTTAATACACCAGAGAAGCGCAAAGGCTGTTCACGGTTGTATTTCCAGTTATCCCCAGCCCTCATGCCACCCAGCGAAGATTACAACACCTACCTGCGAAGAAAAAGCGCTGAACTAGCGAATAAATTTCGCTATACAAAGTAAAACTCTACAAAAGAAACTCTACAAAGTAAAAGAAGATAATAAGGGAGGAGAGTTGGGGAAAACTTCCTAGAAAGAAATATGCAGAATACGATTCCAGTAGATAACATTCTCCAAAATAATAGTTAATCATCATCGAACTCATATCCTGTTCCTCCGCAAGTTTGACATTGCCCGGTACCAGAACAGACTCCACACTCTCCTTCATCTTCAGTCAGCCCAAAATGATTAGTCATGGAATCGATAAACCCCAAATGTTTGCCTGTCCCATGACATCTGCTGCAGTTCCCGTCACCTTGATCAGATAAAATCATTGTCGCACCCTTATCACAATCCGTGCACTTTTTCTGATTGTCTTTTTCCATAGTTTTTATTATTTCAATTGTTTGCTAGACTTAACTAATGAATAAAAAAGAACGCTTTTCAAATATAGAAAAAAGCGAAAAACAAAAACGATGGGAAGAGACCAAGCATGAGATCGATCAAATAGCGGATAAACTTGGGAAGGGCATAGATGTCAACATTAAAGAGACAATTATCGTTTTTCACGTTTTCAATATTAATACTGACGGATCATGCGAGGGGCATATTGATCGGGGAACTTTTGCGCCATACATAGATATAATATCAAAAGACACTGCTGCTTTGGACAAGCAACTTAAGGAAATAAGTGGGAACCTTGAAAAATCCAAGGACACTCCTGATTTCCAGTTAATGCTTGAAGCCGCAAAAGAAAAAACCAAGGAAATCTATAAACAGATTGAATATAAAAATTTAGAGGAGAGGAAAAAAGTAATGTCTTACCTGGAAGAATTTTATCAAGATCGAAATGTGCCATATCATCAGCGATTAATACTTGAAGGTTTGGCTAGAGGGTGGACTCGACTGGAGAGCCAAGGAGTAGATTTACAAAAAATCGAAAATGATGAAGTGAAACAACAGCGACTCCTTGAATATCAAGATGAAATGCAGGCCTTCACGAAATTTTTGAAAGACAAGTTTTTTGCCGGAGCGTAATTCTTTAATATGTTTTTCGCAAGTGTATCGCTCGGCGATTGAGCAAAGGTATACTCTTGCTTTTATATCGACAGAATACGGTTAAGAACGTACACATCCATATTTCAGGTGTGTGAACGGATTAACGGTATTACCGATTTTTTTGGGAAAAGAAAAAGTGTCCCTCTCCCAAAACTCCTTCCGAATTGATTTCATCTAAAGCACGAAATTGACGAAGAAGTAGATAATCGATACTAGGAGTAGGATGCCCAGAGTAAATAATACAATAAACCCCCACTCCCCATTTGAATTTTTTCTTTTCATAACAGGGATGTTTGAGGGATGTGGTGTAAAGGTATCTTTTCGCATGAGATGAAGAAATGCCAAGGCTTAGAATTGTCCTCCAGCCGTGGTGTGACAATCTCTTCTCCCTTCGAAAGAAAAAAGCCATTTATCCGAAATCGGATAAATGGCTTGAAAGATCATGCGCGGGCGAATTATTTTTTGATGGTACCATTATAGAGCGCATCAAAATCAATTTGAGAGAGAAGCCTGTCATTTTCCATTCGGTCAATTTCAGGTTGAAGTTCTTCCTCAGTCAAACGTTCTACATCTTCATCAGAGAATTTAGTTCTTTCCGATGCATGTTTTTTTTGTTTTACTTGCGTAGCGCGATTTTTGATTTTTTTGGAACTATTTGTCTTTTTCATTACCCTTGAATATTAAATATATGAACATGAATTAATCCGAGAACATCCTACCACGACACTTGGGGGAATGCAAGTCTTTCTTCGTGTTCAAATCTCTTCCTGACTTTTTTGAAAAATGATTTTATGAGGCGGATTTCTATTACCCGATTATATCCTCTTTTGATCCCAAACTTCTTAACAAGTATATCGATCTCCCAGGAAGGAGTTGGTTTGTCTCCGTATTTGAGATAAAGCAGCAATACCGTTTTTTTCACCCCCTTCAATTTATTAAATTCTTGGCGGATAATTTTTTTCATTAGGTTTCGTTTCGCCTTGCGAAATTCATCCGCTGAATAAGAATCTTTTTCCTCCATCGCATTATATACCAGTTCATTTTCAGAGTCGTCAACCAGATTTGCTTTATCACTGTCTTGTTTCAGCTGGATTTTCTCGAATATTCCGTCACTGAAAAATTCGGAGGGCTGAAATTTTTTACTCTTCCTTCTCAATTCTTCTCCAGTTACTCCATTTATCTCCAATTCATATAGATATTTTCTTTTCTGTTCAGAAACTCCCTTTTTGTTCTGTTGAATATGATCCGCATACTGTTCAGTGATAGTCCCACTCGCATTATTTACCGCAATCTTTTTTAACCAACTAAAAAATCTGCCCCTAACAGCTGCATTCCCTTCGTTTTCGTCGAAGCGAAACTCCGGAGCTTTTTTGATTACAAACCCGATCACTTTACTGAAATGGTCTTTCGCCAATTCGTCATATTCAATCCTTATTCCTCGTTTTACAATAATATTCCGACACATAGTCATGAGATCATTCTTGATCTCGTTATAAAGCCTTTGAAAGGCCATTTTTCTCGTACGTGAATTAATCCTGCAATTCTTCAACTCTTTAAGCAAATCAATAAAACTGGACTCCTCATTTTTCATTGGTTTTTTGTTTTTAGTTAAGCAGTCTTCTGCACATAGATGTAGCGGCGTTGCACATTTTTCCCATTCTGACACGGGAAATCATTTGTATTAAAAGATTGAACGCTAGAAAAACAGCACGACGATGGAACGCCTGAGACTGTTTGAGGTGGCCCGGATTCTGGGCTACAAGGACTTGAGATCAGTAAAACGCTGGTGCGAAAACAACAGCGTTATGGTATTATCAGATGTAGGTACTAAAGGGAAATATGTAATTCTAAAGGAATTCGAAGCCGCACGGCTGCGGTCGTTCGCGAATTATCTAAGGCTAAAACATGGCGAGAAAAATTGGTTAGCAGTCTTTGTTCGTTATACGCAACAAAGCTCGATCCAGTTTATCCAGGAAGAAGCAAAAAATGTTAACGCTTCTTCTCAAGGCACTGAGAGAAATAATAAAGGTGAGGTACAAGGCGAAAACGAAAAGCGCTTTTTGAACGATCTCAGGCATTTAATATCAACCGCCTAATTGCCACCCATGCAGCACAAGCCGCTCCATATCCCGCCGAATAAAAAGTTCAAAGGATTGAAAATCGTCTGCTATGGATGCGGAACGCTGGTTAATGGCGTGTGCAAGAAGACGGGGAAGCCACTTGCAACATGCCAGTTTGGAGATAAGCACAGGTATAAGGTCATTGTCCATGTTCCCGGCACGAAGAACGAGCGGAGAGTGAAAGTTCTGGAAACGAGAACGTATGACGAAGCAGTGAAGCAAGCGATAGATTTTCAGAGAGAAATCAAAGAACAGGCGAAAGGTACTGAGCGAATAACATCAGTGGAGTTGATGCAGGGAATAGTAGCGAAGCCCGTACACGTGCCGGAAATAAGGCAGGTTCAGCAAATCAAATCATACAGCCTGGTCGATCTCATGGCCCGATATGTGGGCTATCTCCACGGCGACCCGGAAATTGTGCCTGAATTCCGGAAAAAGGTGCGAAGCAAGGGACACATTGATGATGTTGAGCGAACCTTCAAGTACTTTGTCAAAGCGCTCAAGAATAATGCGTATGATGTACATTCGCTTCGTGTCGATGAAATTGATGATCGAGCAATCGGAAAATTCCACGAATATCTGCTCAAAGAATTGAACCTCGGAAACAGCAGCTATAACAAATCGCTCACGGTTCTGACCAGCTTCTACAACTACCTCAACAACATCGAAGGGTATCACATCCGGAATCCGTTCCTGGGAATCCCGAGAAAATCGGTTATCGGTAACATTGACACGATCTCACACGATGAGTACAGCAAGCTTTTGGACATTGTGCAAAAGCCGGAACTGGGCATTGCAACATTGGGTACTGGCGAAGAAAAGAACTTGTACAAGCCGTGGGTGAAAGACGCGATTGAATTGGGCCTTCACACCGGACGCCGAAACGAGGAAATTGCGCGGATGAATTGGAAAGAGCTGCATGAGGATGACATGGGAAATCCAGCGTACATCAAAGTGCCGGACTTCAAAGTCAACCGTCAGCGGGGAAGCAGTGAAGAGAATCTTAAATATATTTATGTGCCCGTGACGGAGGATTTGAAAGAATTGCTTGAACGTCTCGGGTATGAAAAATACAAGGGCACTGAGAAATATATTCTCGCGCCAGAGGAAGACATGGAGCGCGATACAATCAGGAAGCTCATGTCGCGTTCGTTCACGCATTACTACAAGCAATTGGGTACCGGAAAAAATTTGTCGTTCAAATCTCTGCGCAAAACATATATCACGCAATTGACGAATTACATGGGCATGGACAATGCGCGACTGATTACAAAGCATAGCGGTACGGAAGTGATGCAGGAACATTACATCGACCAAAAAGCGATTGCGAAAACCGCACAGGGATTCAAGATGTTCGACGAGAAAAAAACTACCCGTCAGGATGAACTTGAAAATATCAGGACAGTAAAAAAGAATCCATCACGTGATCGGTAAAAAGGATATTTTTGGAGAAATAAAAATCCCATGAGCGATACCACCATCTGGAAAGTCAAGGCGAGCATTCAGTGGAGTACTATTGCCAAAGGAATGGAAGTTGAAGTTGTTGTCAAAAACCGGACAAACAGTAAGCCCAATGTTGGAGAAATAAAGGAAGCTTTAGAAAGGAAATATTCGATTAAAGTTCCGGGCGGCATGAGCACAAGCATTTTTGAATTTACCCGATGCTGAGACCGTATTTCCAAAATTTCCGCACCTAATTCCGCACCTAAACTGATTTTTTCCGCACCCACGTACTTTGAAGAAAAAGGAAAAGGCCTGAATCCTTTCGGTATCAAGCCTTTAACTCGCTCCCCCTTCAGGACTTGAACCTGAGACCCCATGATTAACAGTCGTTTGTTATTCGCGGGATATTGGCTAAAAACCGTATAAACGGCGATTATTTCGGACATCACGGTGCATTTTCCAGCATTTCCGCACCCAAATTCCGCACCTGAACCGCACCTGAAATTTTAGGATTCTCTGCGGTATGTTCCAAAAAATCCTCCTGCAACTAGTATTTCAACCGAGCGCGATCATACCTGTTGTAGATGTGAATGAAAACTAGGCTGTCACGCTGTCAGATATATCAAGTAAGAAGCTAACCGCACATAACAATCTCACAATGCCACGCAGATCACCACAAAAAGAAATATACAGTAGTATCTACAACAAGCTGCACAGGGTCATTCCTGACCTTGAAAAGCATCTTGCAAAAGGAGCATCGTCAGGAAAATCCGAATTGCCTTCCCCCGGAATGATGGATTTAAGTTTCGACTATCTGTACAACGATGAGGATGGCAATCCAGTCATCGCGATTGCGCATTACTTCAAGCAGAATGGCGATGTAGTACCTGATCCGGATATGGAAATCAGAATTTTCCCGAAAGAAAAACTCGCTGAGGCGCTGACTTTCCAGGATCAATTTGTCTTTCAGCGCGTGTATGACGAATACAAAGGAGAGCCGTTCGTTCACTTCAAACGCAAAACCGAGTTGAATGCGTTTCTCAACCAATGGCTAAGCAATCTCATCGAACAAGGACACCGAATAGACTTATCTGAACACACACAACCTGTCACGCCTCCACATATATCAGTAAAAGGAGAACAGGGACATTATTCACTTAAAAAACCAAACAATATGAGCAACACAGAAGAACAGAATCAACCAATCAACGAAAGCAAAATGTATTTCATTGAAAAAGCCGCCTGGAAGAAAGGCGAAGAAATGATGACCGTTGTAGTCGGCGAAAAAGACGAATCGAAAAATGTCGTCGGCTACGTCCGTCTCGAAGGGTACGATGCGAACAGAAAGCCGATCCTCATCTCTACCGATGTAGACGGCAAGGAACTTTTTCCGGCATCGAATAATCTCTTTGAACTCAAAAAGCAATTCAAGGACAATGAACGCCGATTGATCCCTGCCAGCCAGGAAAAAGAAAGCACTCCCGAAGTATCGGAAGAAATTCAAGAGAGCGAAGAATCTGATTTTGAAGAAATGCCTGAGAATCCAGAACAGAAAAAAGAAAGTGAAGTCAAAGACCTCAGGCAGAAGAAGGATAAAGACAAGGGAATAAACCGCTAAAAACCAAAAGCCATGAAACCGCATGACCGACCGACCAGTTATTTCAGCGAGACGCTGGAAAAGATCATTGAGAAAAAGGAACATGAACTCAAATCATTGGCGCGCAAACACGCACAACATCTGGCTGGAAAAAATCTTCCCGCACTGGTTGGTGACAGCCTCGCACCCTACTTGGGACATCTGAAGGCTGAATGTGAATCTCTGGCCGCTCTTGTTCATCAGCATCTATTACCCACCATGCACAAATCGGAAAGAAAAATAGAATCCGATTTTGCGTCGAAAGAGAACATGAGGCTTGATGCCGAGATTCAGAATATGGAACACGAAAATCACAATAGGGAATTTGAACGTGAACATTTCGATGCAAGCGTGTATCACAGGATACTTCTGGCGGGCATCATCGGCATAGTCATCTGTATCGGGGACACGGTCTACAACATCCAGTCATTTGAAGCGGTGACGGATAATCTCTTGTTCGCCATGCTGTTTTCTCTCGGATGCTCGGTCGCGGCGCTTTCATTGGCACATTTCATCCCCATGCTCTACAAAAAACTCACCACACGTTTCGGACGGATAACATTCGGCGGCGCAATAACTGCGGCTGTCATGCTGTTCTTCTCGGCTCTGTCGGTTTTCCGCTCGCAGTTCCTGCAAGGAAGTGGCGTAACGGTGGACTCCGGCTGGTTCATTGTCATCAACATGGTTTTCTTCCTCGCCACAATGCTTGTGTCTGCTCTGCTCCTTCCCACGTGGGAGGAATTGCAGAAGAACTGGAAGCAAATCAAGTTGCGGATTGCTATCAGTAAACAGAAGCGCAAAATCAGGAACATCTTCCGGCAAAAGGAGAAGCTTCGCATTGCCGAAAAGGAACATGAAAAGCACTGCGCCCGCATTTCTCATTATCGGGATTCCTGCAACCACCGGATCAAAAAACTATTCGCCGACTGCGCTCAAGCATTCACATGCGAGAACATCGCGTATCGTTCTGACAACAAAGTGCCGGACTGCGTTAATGAGCCGTTGCCGGACATCGACGTCAATCCTAAACCGCAAAAACCGCATGACCAATGAAAACCATCTCGTTCATATCGCTATTAGTCGGAACTCTTTTCCTGGCTTCATGTTCGGAAATGGAAACGCCGATCACTACCGAAATTGTCGTCATATATGACATCACCGATTCGCTGTTGTCAGAGCCGGATGCAGATGAAATCATTTCACGCTTCGGACTCAATGCGAACACATCAAACGGTGCGGAATTCCGCTTCGTTATGATCAGCGATGTGAGCTATACGAGAATCGAATCCGCGCATCTGGAACCGGTGACAGACAAGTGGTCATCCAATGATTTCCAGAGAGGCAAAATCATACAAAAGTTTGAGGAAAAAATCAGGAATATTCTCACGAACGCAATGCAGGACAGCGTCGGCAAAAAATACTCGTCGGTATATGTGCCGTTGGCAACCCATCTGAACCAGTTAAGTAAAAGCACCTCGGAAAATAGAATCCTGTTTGTGTACAGCGATTTGATGGAACACCAAAAGGAAATATCCTTCTACGACAAGAAGACATTCAACCTCTTGAAACATGATCCAGAGAAAATCGAAACGCAACTTGATTCACAGATGCCGCTTGGACGCCTCGATGGCATCGACATTCATTTTCTGTACCAGCCGTTGAATGCTGAACAAGACAATCAGTACCGCGTCGTCTCGGAATTCTACAAAAATCTGTTTGAAGAGTTTGGAGCGAGTGTCATCATCGGAGCCAATCTCACGGAATAAAAATAACGCAAGGCAATGGGAAGTGTCATTGGAGATATTCTAGTCGGACTGCTCAAAGTCATCGGAAAGATTTTTCTTTTCCTGCTGTGGGGCATCCTGCGGCTTGCTGAACTCATTTGCCATTCGCTTGCGTCATTTATTAAAAACATGCTTATCCCTAAAGAACGCTAATCATATGTTAAACCTTCTTGAAAAATTGCTTGAATTATTCGTCCGCGCGATGGAGCACTTTTTCACGCGGATGGCTGAATTATTAGAGCGTTTCATTGACTACCTCTTTCAGAAAAACAAACATGCCTACAAAGCTGAATTCGTATCTGAAAAAGATTTGTTCATTGAGGATCATGAAGGCTTCTGTCTGACGGGCAAAGGAAATCTTTCGATTAAGAATTCATATCAAGGCGCGCTCGTCGTTGGCGGTACGGGAACGGGTAAATCAAGCATCACGCTCTTGCCCTCGCTCTATACCATGCGTTCCAGTTTCATCGTTCATGACCCCTCAGGCGAGTTATTCGCCAAAAGCGCCGGATACCTCACAGTTACGGGTTATAGCGTGCGTACGCTCAATTTTACCAATCCCATTGCGTCTTCCGGCTACAATCCATTGGCGCGAGTACGGAGTTCCTCTGATATTCAGAAAATCGCTTCGATGTTAGTCGCAAATGCGCTAGGAAATAATGCAAAAGACCCGTTCTGGAACACACAGGCAACGGCTCTACTTTCCATGCTGATTTCGATTCTCAAAAAACAGCCGGAGCAGTATTACAACCTGTATAACGTAAGGCAATTGTTGAATGACTTGGGCGGCGGCAATACAAAAGCTGTGGATGCGCTGTTTTCCCGTCATGCTGACAGCGTGCTGTTTTCCGAATACAAATCGTTCATCGCGTATGATGACAAGGTCATCAGCGGAGTCATTGCCACCTGCAAGGCAGCATTACAGATATTCTCCGATGATTCAATAGCGAAAATCACATCCTACGATACGCTCAATCTTGCGGACTTCAGAAGCAAGCCTGTTGCATTGTTTGTGCAGAATTCCATCGCGGACCAGAAATATTACAGCATCCTCACGTCCATTTTTTTCGAGCAGTTCTTCTCATATATCCTGAGCCGTTTTCCGGAGAAGGATGAACAGGATATTTTCTTCCTGATTGATGAAGCGTCATCGCTCAGACTTCCGACACTTCCGTTAGCCGTTGCCAATGTCCGCAAACACCGGGCGGGAATCATGCTCATTATCCAGGACTTCAACCAGCTCGTTCATACGTATGGCAAGCACGAAGCGGATGCGATACGCGCCAACTGCTTCGCTAAGATGTTCTACACCGGGCAATCTTTGGATACTGCGAAGGAACTGGAACAGACACTTGGACGCTTCGAGTATAAGGACGATGACGGTAAAGTCATCGTGCGTCCCTTGATGACCAACGATGAAATCCGCACGATGAAGAAAAATCAGGCTCTCCTCATCTGCGGACATCTCTCGCCGATGAAAGCAACTCTTCATCCGTATTACGAGAACCGGAAATTGAGAACCTATGCGAATATACCGGCTCCGGAACTCTACAATCAGGTGTCGATTGAAACCGTGCCGATTCTGCCCTTAGACGTTCCTAAATCAAACGATGAAGCGGAGTGAGAAACATACAGGCGGGATATGGGCGTATCTCGATGCGTCTGGCGTTCTTGAAAAGGGGACCGAGGAGGAAATCAAGTCCGCCAAGCGCGCATACCGGAAAATCTACCTGAAGAAATACAAGCAAATTCAGCGGGACGAGAAGCCGGAGTTCACTGTCTTGCTTTCACGACAAAAAGGAGAGTACGGCAAAATCGCTCTTGCTGCAAAAAGGCATCACCTGAGCATTCCGGCATTTCTTCGTCAGGCGACATTCGCTTATTTAAACAAAGCCTATCTCGTTCCTGACACGGAATTGGTAGCGCGGCTGTATCAGAAACTGAGTGATTGTCTCAATGAAATTCACGCCATCACGAACACGAAAGAAAAATATGATTGGGAGCATGAGCGGAAATTCGAGGCGATAGAAAAACGGATCGGGAAGCTGGAAACCGATATCGGCGAATTATTCCACAATCCTCCGCCCTTAGAAGATGCGGTGCGTAAAGCGATTGAAAAAAATCCTGATGTGCGGGAACAACTATTGAAAATGCTCACGGATGATCGTCAAGATAAAAACGCATAAGAAACCATCGTTTCGAAAATTGCTTGAGTATATGCTCAACGACAAGGAACGGTTATCCGACAAAGACAGTCGGAGTTTTCTCATGACGCATAATCTCAGAGGCAAGGGTATCGAAACATGGGTGAAGCAATTTCAAGAAAATGAAACCTACCGCAAGCACAAGCGGAAAAACAGCGTATACGTCAATCACGAAATCCTTTCCTGGCACAAAGACGATGTGAAGCACATGTCAGCAGACACCTTGCGAGATATGACGCGGGAATATCTCACGCTCCGTAATCCGAACGGAATGTATGTCGCCGTTCCGCACTTCGACCGCGACCATTTCCATGTACATATTTGTTCGTCGGGAATCCAGTACCGCACCGGAAAATCAATGCGTATGTCGCGGCAGGAATTTCATGAACTCAAAAAAAACATTCAGGAGTATCAGATCGAAAAGTTTCCGGAACTCTCAAAGTCGGTCGTTGAACATGGGAAAAAGAAAAGCAGGCGGATTGTCACCGATGAAGAACGGCATTGTACAGAACGGACAGGAAAACAAACCAAGAAAGATGAACTGCTTTCTATTCTCAATGACTGCTTCATACACGCCACATCACAAGAAGATTTCTTTTCAAGATTAAAAGCGTGCAACCTGCAACCGTATGAGCGCGGAGGAAAAGTAACGGGTGTTATCTACGTGAAACGGAAATACCGATTTAAGCGGTTGGGAATTGATCTAACCAAGTTCAAATCACTGGAGCAAGAAAACAAAAGGGAAAAAGAATTGCGGAATGTTCGAGAGAAAACAAAAGAGAAAAATGTTCGTCGGTCGCGTCGGTAATATGACCACACCACGTCATTCTTTCCTGCTAGGCACCTGTTTGCGGAAGTTGGGAGGTGTTGTCAAGGATGCCCTGTGAAAGGAAGTGTGCAAGCGGGCACGTGCTTGTCCTTGACAACGCTGGACAACGAGCGAGCTTTGCCGGAGCAGGGGAATGAGTAGCAAACTAACTTATTAAAGATAGGTGAAAGAAAAAATGGCTATTCCCAGCAAAGAAAAAAGTATTACGTAAAACCCTACATCACTTATCTGCAATCGAGCCTTATGGTTGTAAATTGAAAAAATCAGATCTCGTTGGGAATCAACAATACTGTTTTCGACCATAGCTGAGTGTGATTTTGCAATATTGTTTGCTTTTGAATGTTCACACTGTGCGATTGCGCTGTACATGATATTTGTTACTACATCCAGATTTTCCTTTATCGTCTTCCCCAACTCAGGATCCACAACATATAATAGCGTTACAAATGTTTTGTTGAGCCTATCATACCGTGATCTGACCAACGCAGTTTTCGCTATGACACCATCATCATCAACCGGATTGGAAAAAATATCACTATGGATTAAATCAAGTGTCTTATAAAACCCGCGGATTCTGTTTAAGTTGGGCGTAATGAGAAGTTCCTTAAACCATTGCAATCGAATGTTTCGTTTATCATTTCTGACCTGATACGATAAAACAGAAATAGCCAGCACAAAGCCGGCTATTGAAATTACTACTTCTGAAAAATTATTCTCCGTTGCCAAAAACCCAAAGATTTAAAACTTAAACTTCAACATATTATTTTCACGAAGTACATTATAGACGGCTGTTTCCAAATCAGCATCTATTTTGTATTTACCTTCATTAGTGAAATGAACCGTTTTGTAGAATAAGTCTTTTCCTAGATGCTTGATTACATTCTTAAATAATTCCTCGAAGAAAGTTGGGCTGATTGAGAGAATGCGTGTGGGAATAACAACGTTAACCTTCCATTCAGACTGGTCATCAGTTGTTTTATTCGCTCCGCTTTCCGCTAGAATAATCTCATCAATTTTGGTGCGAATTTTTTCTGCAATCGCTTTATCCAAAAGTGATCTTGATTCTTCAGTTATCCCTTCCATTTTCCCCAAATCAATGACTTGAGGAATATTATTGTCCTCATAAGTCATGTCTGGATTATATATGTCAGTTTCTGTAGTACTCATCTGATTACGAGTTTAGTATAGTTTCCTTCGTATGTCAACGTGTAGCGCAATTAATAGGGAATCATTCCAACTCCACGCATTACGTTATCATTGCTTGCACAAAATTCTCCCTTTTTAGTTATTTCTACTCTTAAACTACAATACAAGTTACGTTATTATTTGAAAATAAGCTAATTGCAAACATCGCTCCAATCCTTACTCGCGGTAAACGAATCAAGTACATCCAACCATTAAAATCTTCAGTCCGTCGTTTTGTCACATCTAAAAATTGGCATTTTTTAAGTTTTTCGAGGGATCCTGCCAAAAGGGATAAAAAGGGGCTCTTGGCACGTGCATTGACCAGTGAAGGTGGCATAACCTAACCTACACTTGATGGAAAACCTTTACGATCCTTCTTACTACCGTATTCTCTGTCTCGAACCAAACGCCACTGCGGAACAAATCAGATCAGCGTATAGAGGCATGATGAAGATATTCCATGAAGACATTAATCAGGATGATCCTGAAGCCAAAGAAAAATCCCAAAGAATTAATGCAGCACACGAAGTACTTTCCAATCCTGCGTCGAAGATGCAATACGACCAAGAACTCAGGTCGTATCTGCGAAGCGAAGAACTGAAAGAACAGCAGCGTCAAAGTGAGGCTCGCGCGAAAAAAGAAGAGGAACAAAGAAAGAAACGGAGGGAATATTCTCCGAATAAGAACGACGCCGAAGATGGCATCGGGGCACTGGTTACCCTACTCTTTATCCTCGCGTTGCTGCTTGGCGGTAACGGAAATAATAAGAACCGTTAATTCTCAAACGCACCATGATACCGACGGAGATATGTTCCCAGACGCGCAACTGGTTTGATACTTTGATGACTCAAGGATTTTGCAACCAGGTACATCATCAAGGCAAGTTTGTTCACGCAATCAAAACACCCTCTCTATTTCATGTTCGACCTAAAGTAATGGAAACACTAAGGAAGAACTACACTGCTGACCGGGAAACGGGCGGTATCCTGCTCGCCAGGCCGATCAAGGCAAACGGGAAATCATACTTCGATATATATGATGTAATCTTTCTTCCAAATATCCTTCCGAAAGAAAAACAAGAATCTTCCTATTGGTTCAATGAACACGATTTACAGCGTGCTCTTGCTGAATGTTTCCGGTATGGAAAAGAAGAGGATAAGAGAATTTCCTTCCCAATTTTCTTTCACACCCACCCGACCTGCGATCCGGATAACGTCAATAGGATGCTGAAATATTTTGCGCAAACGAGAACGTCATTGAGTGATCAAGGTCTGGCGCACACGATGGCACGTAGTTACAAGGGAAGCAACTTTGTCATGCCGAACGCTCTTGTTGTTGTAAATCCGAAACTACAGGGACAATTTTTTATTGGCTTCTTTGGTGGATATATTGCCCCGGAATCATTCTGTGCATATATGGAAAAAGTGACCGGAAAAACATTCCAAAGTATTTGCGATGACATAGCAGTATGGGTCGGGAATGATGAAACAAAGCAGATTGTTCTGGTGACAGCCACGGCAATTCTACTCGGTATAGGAATCTATTATGCGGAAGATGTTATTCCGTTATTACTGATGCTGTACGCCCTAAATATCATTCCACTCACGGTAACATATTTTGAAGAAACACCAAATTACTTTTCACAAGTGTTTGATTGTGAAAAACCGCTTTCGATACATATTCCAGAATTTGATTCGTAATCCTTATTTATTAACTAAACAAAATTACTAATGGCTAAAATGATAACTGTTACAGAGGCGGGCGGCACTTATTTTAAACTCGGGAAAAGCACACCGAAAACAATTAACGCGGATAATATCAAAAGCATTCGGAAGCCATTTTCGACCGATGCAAAAACAATTCAATCGGTAATTGAATTTAGTGATGGGGACGAGTTGTACGTAACCGAAACGGAGTTGCAATTAAAAGACCTAATCAATCCACCTAAAAAACCATGGTGGAAATTCTGGTGAAAATTTAATTGGTCATTTCTTGCCGGATAATTTACCCCCCAGTTTCACTGGGCTTAATCGCTTCAATCTCACACTTGCATGGGCATTATCATTCATGATTTTGCCCTCTGCTTGTGTGTGTTCCTGATAGGGAACATCAAGGGAGGTCGGAGGGAATGTGTCCCTCCGCAAGATTGCAAGTTGGCGGTTTACGAAGTTTACCGTCAACTTGCAATCTTGCTCGAAGCGTTGGAGTGCGTCTGCATTTCCTTTGCGACTTTCCTTTTGAGGACAGTGAGTTTTCACCGGATGGGAGATTACTCACCGTTCCTGTCCTCAATTGGATTGGAGCTTAGTGTGTGATGTTGAAGGTAAAGACGGGTTTTGATTTGGTACTGTGAACCTTATGGTAACCTCTGCATGTTGTCCGACTGATGGCAGATTTTGACAGTCCGTCAGTAAGTAATAGCCGATGATTGGCGGAAATTTTGGCAGAAAAAGTCGTTTGGTACAATGCTTGAGGCAACAACCCGCTCCGCTGATGAGTGATTTGATGTAGCGGAAACGGGTTGTAATTGTGATATAAGCGGTCGCAAATATAGCTCCTCAAACGATAAATCCAAATCACGGTAGGAAATTCTCCCGCACCTACACTCCTTGTGGGCGAGCTGTAAATCCTTAGAAAGTATGAGTAAGAAATCTACTTCCGGTGGGAGCAAGTATCGTAGCGCGAAAACGGGTCAATACGTTAAACCGAGTTACGGGAAAAGTCATCCGAGCACCACGGTAAAAGAAACCGACCGCAAGAAGAAGTAATTCTTCAGGTTCACCCTGTCGACAGTATGCGGAAGAGTCATTCTTTCGACAGGGTTTCTATTCACTTAAATCAATAACGTATTTGTAAACACTAATAAATTACCTGGCATGAAACACCTTTACCACGCGCGCGACTACTTCAGGAGCGCACTTCAACCTTCATATTCATCATTCGCTAACGAGAGTATCGGATTCATTTCCGAGTCCTTTTATGGACACGCCCGAAATTTCAGTGGAAGTAATTATGGCGACTTACTTTTAAGCGTTTGCACGGTTAGAGGCTCGTACCTGCAACTTGTGTTTGATGCTGATGCCGGATGCACCGGTCATTCCTGTAATTGCATCAAGAATGATATTGCACGGAAATTCGGACTGCGACCACAACAGGTCTCGGTTCACAATGCCTCAATGGATGTCCCTCAATTTTCTGCTTTGCAAGTTGGAGACATGATTGCCCATGAGTCATTGCCAACATGGGGAACACTGGGCGGTTTTGCCATTGATAAGAATAACAATCGCCTTTCGCATATCGTTAGCAATAACCACGTTCTGGCAAATTCCAACAATGCAAAGATCGGGGATGATATTTATAAAAAAGGCACGAACCCTCGGCATATTGCAAAACTGCAGAATTACATTCCAATCCGCTTTGGTGGATACGCCAACGAACTTGATCTGGCAGTTGCCGAACTTGATTCTGATGAACAGGTGGCGATAGGAAGTTATATCGGTTATCATCACCCACGACAAGGTGAGATCGTTACTAAAGTGGGCGCGAAGACAGGCACGACACAAGGCGTCGTGCAAGCAGATGATCGCGCTTTTAGGTTACACTACAATGGAAAGCTTGCCTTGTTTGTGGATCAACTTCTTATTACCGATGTGAATGGAGGTAATCAGTTCTCACAAGGCGGGGACTCTGGATCATTTATCTTCGGAGAAAATGGTGATTTCGTTGGCTTGCTCTTTGCGGGAGGAATAACCGGAACAAGCGCGAATCGAGGCGTGAACGTCGCCAGTAAACTTCAGGAATGGAAACTTTTACGCTAAGAAATAATGGATAACATTCGAGAATCAAAAAAAACTTTGCAGGCGCTCATTATTTCAAATGAGTTTGTAACCAGCATCACAACTCGGTACCGGGACACGGGTGAATATATTGAAGTTGGTGTTGCGGAAGCAAAATATATTTCCGAAGTCCTGTCTCATCTTGACGGAGGAAAGTGGCAGGGTTTCCCCGTTGAGGTAATTGTCGAACCTCCGTCGACACTATTGTGAAACGCAGAAAAAATTCAATTTAACAACCAACCAATCATGGAAGCATATATTACATATGACGTATCGAATCACGGTCAAAGCGAAGTTAAGTCTGGAATGAAGAAACTAGGCTATTCGGACAGATGGAAGGCGCATGACAAAATATATTATTTACCTAATACAACTTTGTGGAAAGATGACACGGAATTGTCACAGGCTTGTGCCGATATTAAGAGCGTAATAGCAAACATAAATGCGGGCAGGGCAGCTAACAACAAGGTCCATCTTGAAAGATGCATTGTTGTTTCGGCAAGTCCGTGGTTTGGTATTCCTGGTGAACCGCATCAGTAGATGCCTTATTAGTCAATAAAGGACATTCAATCGGTAAGGAAGGACACGTAAGCAAAACCGCGCGGAGGCGAAGCGTAATCCTGCTCGAAACATTGAGTGCGTCTGTATTTCCCTTGCGACAATCCTTTTGAAGACAGTGAGTTTTCACCGGAGAGGGGATTACTCACCGATCCTGTCCTCAATTGGATTGGAGCTTAGTGGATGATGTGGACGGTAAAGACGTGTATCAAAAAAACCGGTCGTCGAGACCGGCTTTTGATTTTGGTATGCTTGAATCTCACAACAACCCATCATCCGCGAAGCTGAAATAGTTCGGTGATGCTTCCGGGTATGAGGATATGATGATGTGATCTAAGAGTGATACATCCATGATCGAACATGCATCGCCAATGCGCTTGGTAAGCTGAATATCCTGTTGGGAAGGTTTTACATCGCCTGCGGGATGATTGTGGAATAGAATGATGCCGGACGCATTCGCCAGAAGCGCGAACTGCATGACGATTTTCGGATCGACGACGGTAGTGCTTACACCGCCCATCGAGACGATGCACTTGCGCAAGATGCGATTCGCGCGGTTTAACATCAGCATCCCGAAGAATTCACGATGCGCGATCTGGCCATCAGGGATTGTCGAGCGGCATGGTTCTACGGCATCAGAGCTTTGCATGATCTTCACTGCGGGAAGTTCTGTTTTCTTGTAGATGAGTTCAACATCGCTGATTGTGAGCTTGGTTTTCATAGACCTTCTTTTTGCGGATTCCGCTGTCGCCAGGGATTCCTGTTAGATAGGTCTCTTTTGCGAGCGATGGATGTTACATCGGGTTTCAAGCTGACCGAAAGCGAAGGGAAAACTCAATGCGGAGCAAATAAAAACGGAGCGGATGATTCAAAAGTTCGTGGGTTCCCTCATTCCCAAAAAAACAAACAATACGATGAGGGGGAACAGACTTTTGTCGAGTCAGCATGAAACTTGACTGTCGGGGGCATACAATCCTATCTAACGGGAATTCCGTTTAGACGATAGGGAAATGAAAGATGATCGTGAAAAAACTTTAGAGTTTTGGGGACAAGAACATTTAATTAAAAAAATGACAATTCTAGGTTAAAGAAGCAATATATTAGCAAAAAAGAAAATATGTTGGGACACTATCTTCTTATTGCATTTGGATCTCTTCTATCAGGCGGGGCCCTTTGGGAGTTCATCAAATTTATTCATCCCATAATTAAAGAAAGTAGTGAACGCAAAAGAGAAGCATATGCTTTTTTATCTCAAAACATTGATCCGATTCTTAAGGCTGCGGATGAACTTTACGGCAAATTAGTTTCTTTATCGGACGAAGATTTTGCCGCATTTAAGACTTTATCAAATTCAGGATCAGATGAAAAATCATTTGATCAAAACAAAAAGTACACATGTTATCTCTTTGCTCAATTTTGGGCACAATTAGAACATATCCGGATTCAAAGTCGTTATTCATCAATAACACGCCTGAAAAAAGGGGTTCATCTATTGAGATTTATTCACACGTTTGAAACGAGGAAATTTCGGGTATTAGATCGGTCTCTCCAACGAATGATTGGTGAAACAATGATAGCGGGTTCGAATGGAGGATTTAGAGTAATGAGCTTAAATGATTTTGTCAGAAAACTTGAAAATAAAAAACCGTCAGGGGTTAATAAATTGATAAGCCACTTAGAAGGAGAATTGGATCGAGCTTACGATAAAGACACTCGGCAAAGAATTTTAAGATACGGGATCATTGTCTCTTCTTTTGTCAATCATTTTGATCCTGAACATAAATTTACTTTGAAAAGAAAAATCTATGTCAATAAACTAACTCCTGCCAGCAAGCGAATTTTGGGGAATTTTTTATTTCGTTTATACCTACCGTTTGTTTCAACTCCCAAAAGATATTATGGGGCAAATTGAAAAGTCCCGCCGGGTACAACTTCTTCGCATTGCTGCAAAAAAGCACCCCCATTGGGACTTTTGATTATCTTGAAACCTTGCGGCTTATAATCTATTTTCTAGTACTAAGATAGCACAAATCAGGTAAAATAAATCCTTCTTATTGTGGACAGAATTTATATCCCTGAATATCAACTCCATACTTAGTATAAAAATCTATCATAAAGTTGTCAATGGGGTTTTCTGAGAGAAAATATGACGAAAATAGAGTCAAGTTATTCTTCATATTCAAAAATCAAAAAGTTCTTTCATCCCCACATCCAGCACTACCGCAATCGCATGAAGTGTGTCATGCGTCACATTTGTCTTACCGCTTTCCAACTGCGACACCAGTTCGCGGCTTAGGCCAGCCTCAAATCCCAATTGCTGCTGAGAAATTCCCTGATTCTTTCTCGCCCTGCGGATGTTCATTCCTAATTTCTTCCTGGAAGCCCTTACGGAGATCATTTTCACCGGAAAAGGTCGGAAAGCCCGAATATTTTATGTGAAGTATACTGCATATATCCATTTTTCGTTTTACTTTCGTCATGTGAA
This sequence comes from uncultured Candidatus Saccharibacteria bacterium, assembly GCA_964605995.1. Classification (GTDB taxonomy): domain Bacteria; phylum Patescibacteriota; class Minisyncoccia; order Phycocordibacterales; family UBA9973; genus JALOQM01. The sequence continues at coordinate 27,167 of CAZSEN010000002.1, forward strand.
GTATAATACACATGTAAAATCGCCCTCATGAAAGCAAAACGAAGTGTATCCGAAAAGTTGACAATAGAATGGTGTAGATGTATATTATTTTTAAATGTTCTTTCAGTTCTGTTTTGAATTGATGGGAGGTTTCTGTGAATCTGCCGTGGCAGGTTGCCAGAAATCTCCTAATCAATTCACGAAAAAAAAACAGAATCATGAAGTACTTTAAAAATTGCGACGGGTTTGTGCTACTTGCTCTGGCATCCATACTAAACTGTTCTTGTGGAGGAGATAATAATAAACTCCGTTCTTCCGATAAGTTAGCTAATAAATATGAAGATTATAGTAAAGTGGAACTTTTTCTTGACGCAGACGAAGAAATTCCACATGTTGTTAGTGGCTGGTACGGTTGGGTTACATTAAAAATAACCTACATTGGATATGATCGTCCGAAAGCATACAATATTTCTGCTGATGTTTTTGAAGGCATGAATTATGAAGTCGGTTTTGATAATAGCAGCAACCTTTATAGCGATATTTTCCCTTTGACTGAAATTTTCACTATTCAACTTTCTTGTCCTCGAAAATATAAATCAGGCGAAATTCTTCCCATTAAATTTCGAGTCAAGTTTCCGAACCAAGAGAAAGAAAAAATTCTCCTAGTTCCTGTCAGGGTCGAATGAAAACAAAATCCCCTTATCACTTTTTATAGAGAAGGGGATTTTTTAATGTCATTTTCAGAGAATCCTCAGCCTTTTTAGCTCCCATGTATAGAATCTCGCTTTCAGAATGTATTTTATTTAACGAAGCTGCCCCGTCATTATTACCATAGAAATTTAAAAAAGCCTTAGTAAACTGATCTTTTTGATTATCGGAAAGCGTATCCTGTGTCAATAACAAGTTCAATAATTTTTCTTTATTTTGGATTACCGTGTCACGTTTTGCTTGGATAGTGATTACCATTTTCTCATCTCCAATTAACTGATAGATACTTTCCGATTTATCTAGATTTCTAAGTGTTGAATCGGCCATGTTCAATGTTTGTTTGGCTCCAACCTGCGCAAATAACACCGAGAAATTTCCATCTTTATCGGCGCTTATTTTAACAGTCTTAAATTTGAAAGCAATTAAGAGACATAGAATAATTTGCATCACAAGAATAACAAGCCATTTGAAGCTCGTGCTGTTGTATAAAGACCACCCGATAGTATTTTCTTTTTTTGGTCGACTTAGGAAATACCATATTATAAAAAAGAAAATAACTAGTGGAATAAATAATAATAAGTATGACCAATCTGTTAATTCAAGGCGGGCTGTGCACAAAGTGTCATTCATAATCATTTGATTTTTTGAATGTTCAAAAAAACTTCTTCACCGCAACATCAAGTGCATTGCTGATTTTTCTCAGGTTCAGTGCCGTAATATTCGAATTTCCGGACTCTATGCGCGCGATTGCCGATTGCTCCATGTCGCATAAATCGCTCAACTCGGCTTGCGTCATTTCTTTCTGCTTCCGATACTTCGCTATTCGCTTACCTATCTGCTTCAAATAAGCCTTTTCCTGTGCGGATACTGTCCCCATTGCAGGAATTAAGGTGCAGGGATTTAATAAAAATCATTATAACGTATATGTTATAATTCGGATTTTCAACTATATTTGAAAAACGAATGAGCATGAAAACGAACCTCTTTATTCTTCTTTTAGGACTTGGGTGGCTATCATCCTGTGATGAAAATAAAACGCCTGTTTCTGATACAAAGGCAGGTAGCGGTGAACAAGACACGACTGTGCAAAATGAGCTTGACCCTCGTATTGCAGTCGCAAGAGAATATGTGCTCAATGAAATCATAAAATCAAAACCATTGGAACTTACCGAATTCAAAAAGACAAACAGCTATGAAATGGAAGAGAGGGGAATAAGTCTCTACGTGATTGAATGGGAGACTCAAGCGATTATCAGGCAAGATGTGGTGATAGACGCTCTGAGTACAACCGGTAAAAATAATCTTATAAGCAGAGACCGATTAAGTGTCTATGCTAAGGGTGATCAAGTGTTTGATGATTGGGAAAGCAAACCTGTCTCTATATGGAGAAAGCATTACAGAAAACTCTACACCGGCGCCGTCATACGATTAACAGGGGAGTGTAAACTTCAAAAAACGGAAAATGGTTGGAGGGTTGCTGATTTCCGTGGCGGGGAATTCAAAACGTCTGAAATACTCAGTGAAGTGAATTAAAAAACATTAGCCATGAAAATGACCCAACTTTCAAGACTTTGTATTTCAACAATTGTCTTTCTCCTAGTCCTCGCGGGATGTATTCAAAGAATATCAAAAACTGAAACAACGTATGTACTGATGCCGCACAAACAACCAAAGGACACGATCATCACCTATCTCCTGCCGGACATTCATCCTACTGTAACGACAAAACAAATGCAGACAAAAGGCGGGGTCTCCATTTCAGCGGAAATAATTCCGTTCAGAGTCGATAGCGGTACAACTCCGAGATCAACAATAATAAATGCTGATCCAAAGATGCCTGGCTATGATGTGTCTGAAGTTGCCCACATTCCGCATTACACGCTCAGTACCGATAACAAGACGCATAATATTGAATTTCGGTTACGGATACGAAACAATGAAGATGTCCCATTGAGATTAAGTGAAATTGGTTTCGCAATAATCATTGACGGATTGCAATTTTCCTTTCCGCAGGAACAAACTGAAGAGTGGGATAAGGGAATTGTCCTTACCGGATTTGAGAGGAATGATATTATTATTCGTGGTCCCGAATTTAGCGGGCTGAACAACGCGAAAGTTGTATACCTTTTTCTCAATGGCGTTCCTACTTCTTATGACACTGCGGGCAACATCACACAAAAGAGCAACTTTGAATGGTACTTCCAGATTGCATCGCAAACTATACAAAAAAGCTGCAAAATTTTTTATACCTATGAAATGCAACCGGTATACACTGAGACATGTAAAGCGTGCAGTGGCACCGGTGCCAATCCTACGGAATCAGTCTGCCCTATATGTAAGGGGACGGGTGTTTTCTTGAAGCTCACTTGTAGTACGTGCGGTGGCACAGGAAAAGTACATTACAAGTGCACTCACTGTAGTGGTACGGGTTCAATCTCATTTCCAAAATCACCGCCCCCGCAGATCGCTGGCAATGAAGTTTGGACAGGATGGAAAGTCAAAGTCGTGACGCGTCCTGCAGGAGCAACAATCAGTCAATACAATCCACAGACAGCGCAATATGAACCAGTAAAGCAATATTCCTCTCAAACGCTGGCTTTTACTCCATACACGATCAATTGGTACTCAGGTAAAGTCGGTGGAACGAATCAATATCCAATACTTATCGAATTTAACGGGAGAAAAGTAAAGGCCCTACCGGTTAAAAAGTCTGGCAAGCCGTCGCCTTTTGTTCAAGTTGATTTTAGGGGAGCTGTGCCAATTGTGAAGGGAGGAAGGGAGGTTGAATAAGATCGTAATCACCAAAAGAATATATTTCATCAGCGTGAAAACAGGAACGGAATCCTTCATGCAACGAGTACTCATTTCACGATAGGGATTGCTACGGAACAAAAAAACTTCACATGAAATCAGTCATCATCTGCATTGCATTCACAGCCGCGATAAGTATCTCGGGATATGCGCAAGAAGAATCCGGCATTCGCTTTGAGTCCGATTCCTTTTCTGTTTTACTTGTAAAAGCCAAACAAGAACACAAACTCATATTCATCGACTGCTACACCACCTGGTGCGGTCCCTGCAAATGGATGGACAAGAACGTGTATCCGAATGATACGGTCGCTGATTTCTATAATGCCAATTTCATCTGCGCCAAGATAGACATGGAGAAAGGAGGGGGAATCGAGCTTGTACAACGGTACGATATTCACTGCTACCCCACATACCTTTTCATTGATAGTACAGGTGCGGTGGTGCATCGCACAAGCGGAGCGCAAAAAGTACCGGCGTTTGTAGCCCTCGGCAAAGAAGCACTCACTCCGGAAGATCAATTTGCAACTTACCAGAGTGCATACGACGCAAAGAAACTCACGCCATCTCAATTCGTCGCATACATGGCAATGCGACAAGCAACCTGTCTCTCCGTTGAATCTGAGATCGACGGATACTTTGCAGGTGATACCGCTGGTCTTGCCGAAAGCCCGTACACATGGATATTGCTCCGTGATTTTACGTTCCCCCCGCATTCGGTTGCGTGCAGATACCTGATTTCCCATCGGGAATATTTTGAATCCCATCATACTCCGGATTCCGTCAGCACAATACTGAAGCGCAGCTACGGCAACGCGATGTTCAAATGTCTGTACAGAAAAGACGAAGGAACAGATACCGCCACATATCAGCAATTGCGGAGAGAACTTAACGAACAGCACTTTCCTTTTTCAGTCCGACTCTCTCTTGGCATGGATATGTTTTACTATCAAGCCCTCGGTGATTGGACAACCTATGCCGGCACCGCCGTCATTTATGTTCATGAATATGCATCTGCCGACCCATTCATGCTCAACAATATCGCCTGGACGTTCTATGAACATATCGACGACACTGTCATGCTCGACAGCGCATTGTCCTGGGCGAAGGTGGCAGTTGCACTTGATCCGAACTACTACTATGTCGATACATATGCCGCCGTCCTCTACAAGCGCGGAAGAAATGCCGAAGCTGAAGTGCAAGCAAAGCGGGCGATTGCACTGGCAAGGGAAGCCAATGACGATCCCGAAGCGAAAAAGAACGGCTACCCTCCGATTGATTATTCGGTGACGGAGGAATTGCTTGAGAAGATCACATCGGGAAAGTGAGAAACGTGGCGAGTGTCAAATTGCTCATATCTATCAGAAAAAAATCATGAGATGGAATATAGTAATTGAAATAATATTTGGATGTGTATAAAATAAATGTAAAAAGACTTGGATATACCACCCGGATAGTTATACATTGCGTGAATTAAAAAGGAACTACGCGCCGACCAACATCCCTTCGCAATACGTTCCTGTCAGTCGCCCTGACTGACTACTCGGGCGGTCAATTTATCAGCGAATTGATCGCAATTTACTCTACGCGGGTTCTGTAAAGAATCCGCGTAGTTAAATAACTATGCAATCTCCAAAGTGATGTCCGATTTCCTGATTCGCTTCCTGTAATTGCTGATATGGCTCATAAATCCGAATCAGTATTTGGAGTTGATTAAAAATGACGAAAATTTGTTCCTATATAAATAATAAATGATATACCTTTCCGTTATCGCATTCGTTAATTTCGCAAGAAGAAGTTTTGAATGTGTCATTCGCGATACCGCTCATTTCCCTCGGCGGTATCCCCGACACGCAAATGGAAGGCAATCGCAAGGCAAAGATGCTTTGCGTGTTCCGCAGTTTGTGGAGCGAGGTGGGACGGTGAATATGTACATCCGCGAAAATGCCACACAAGTGCGTGGTTGAGTTGCATTGTAGTAATAAGTCACATAACATATCACACCCAATGAAAACAAAAATTCTCCTGCTCTCCTGTATGCTTACAAGTGCATTGGCCAGCATTAGTCAGACCACATTGTGCAATCGCGAATGGGAAACCATTACCGCGCTCCCAGATACAGTAGATCTTACCATGTCGGCGATTGACAATACCGGCTGCGCAATTATTACCGGCAATACGAAAACAATCGCGCAAGGAACAAACCTGCTATTGGTAAAATACAACGGTAACGGATCTATCTGTTGGCAGCAACAATATAACGGAGCTGCCAATGGCAGTGATTTTGGTAGTGCCGTTGTACAGGACAATAGCGGTAATATTTATGTGACCGGAGCAACCTGGGGCGGCAATGTCAATGGCTACGATTTCGTAACTTTAAAGTATAACTCGAGTGGAATTTTGCAATGGTCAGTTTTATATAATGGTACGGGAAGCAAAAATGATATTCCGTCGCGTATCGCCGTCGATAACGCGGGGAATGTCTATGTCACCGGTGCAAGCATCGGGACGGGCAATGCTCTCAATTCTGATTACGCAACAATCAAATATACAGCAAGCGGCGCTCAGGTATGGGTGAAGCGATACAACTACATTAACCTTCCAGATATTCCCGTAGGTCTTGTTGTCGATAACAGTGGGAATGTTTTTGTCGGGGGGACAAGCGCAAGCAGTTTTTTCAATTCTGATTTCGCAGTGATTAAATACAATGCGGCGGGGACGCAGGTAGGTGTCTATCGTCATACTGTTCCGGGAAATGGATACGATAAGGCAACAGCGATCAGACTCGATAACAACGGCAATGTATTTCTCTCTGGCGCAGTGCTTCAGGGATCGCCAACAAGCGATTTTGCGCTTGTTAAGCTCAGCAACGTATTGTCGTTCCAGTGGGTGCAGTATTACGACGGTGAAAGTCTTGATGATTGTGCGAATGCGCTTGAAGTTGATGCATGGGGCGATCCGGTAGTAACCGGCTGGACGAAAAAGCAAAACGGTGGCAAAGATTTTACTACGATTCGGTATTCAGGAACAGGTGCGCTCCAATGGATTCGCCGTGAAGCCGCTGCGATCTCCTCCAATTTCGGCGAAGCACACACTCTTGCAATCGACAACAACGGCGACGTGTTTGTGAGTGGAGAAATGACAAGTGCCCTCGGCAACAAGGATTTTCTGACGATCAAGTACACGAGTGGGGGAATAAAAGAATGGCAGAATTTCTTCAACAATCCATTCAATGCCGGAGATAAGTCCTACACGCTCTCCATGCGCAATAACATCCTTTATGCATGCGGTAAATCTTGCACAGGAGCGAATGATCAGTATGCGACTGTCAAATATTCTTTTCTCAATGCTCCACTCCTTGCCGATACAACTGTGCCTGGGACTGCACCATTTGCAAAAGGCGAAGTTATTGTGCGCTTCGATCCAATTTCAGTAATCCCGACAAAAGTAAACGACAAGGATATTCAGTTTGGTTACGTTCACGAATTCATAACTCCTGCAGCGATTGCTGTAATGAATAACAAACTCCATACTGACGTAACTGATTGGCGAATCGCAAAAATTTTCCTTGATCTTACGACGCTGGATACCATTTCCATTTCACGGACGAATGACACCGTTCCGATTCCGACTTTCTGGGCTGCATTCCGGATTTTTACATCTGGAATGCCTGATCAGGTTGTCGCTGATTCTCTCAATCATTGTCAACCAGAACTCTGGTACGCACATCTTAATTTCATCGTTGCGACGCAAAACGTGCCTAATGACAATGAATACAATTTGAATCAAGGGAGCTTGCATCCGACAACGTTATATCCAGGTGGACATATCAACATGGAACCGGCGTGGGACATAGAGCGAGGAAATTCCAACATTCGCGTTGGTATTTACGATACAGGAATTGATCAATTGCATCCTGAATTACAAGGCCGTGTAGTTGGAGGATATAATTACAGCACTAATACAGCACTATCAACACCGTATGATAATTTCGGTCATGGAACTTCTTGTGCAGGTATTGTCGGTGCAAAACGAAACAACTCTGCAGGTATTGCAGGTATTGCGGGAGGAGATGGAACACCGCTGTTTGACGGAGTGCAATTATTCGATATGCACATCTTAGAACCTAATGCTACAGTGTCACTTATTTGTAACGCGATTACGGGTGGCGCGACAAGCGTAGCACAAGGAGGATTCGGCTTAAACATTATGAGTAACAGTTGGGCGGCTGGCGTGGGTGCTTGCCAAGCGTGTTTCAACCAACAGGAAATAAGCCTTATGAAAGATGCTGTGCGATATGCTGCTCGGAATAAGGTAGTTTTTGCAGCATCACGAGGAAATGACGGAAACACAGACCTGCTTTTTCCAGCGTGCTACCCCGACGAGTTTGTTCTAAATGTCGGCGCGACCGGGACGAACGGCGAGTATAAAGATCTCTCAAATGGTGATCCGTACTCGTCCAGTTACGATGGAGGGATCGACTTCTGTGCACCTGGCACTACGCAACTCGTGTATACTACCGAGTCGGGAACAGGGAGCTATCATACCTTCAACGGAACTTCTGCTGCTTGTCCACATGTTGCAGGAACCGCTGCACTGATGTTGAGTCAGAACAATACGCCTTCAATTCCATTCCTCTTCCATCTTCAACCGGAAGATGTGGAACATATACTTCAGGGCACGGCGACCGATCTGACAGGCGGTTCAGCGTCGCCTGGATACGATGCTTATACTGGGTACGGCCGTATCAATGCAGGTTCTGCCCTTGATGAAACAGATTATCCCAAGTATAAAGTATATCACTATGGTACAGCAGAAAACTCCACAGGTTACGTTATTACACCCTCTCTTTATTTATCAGGCGTTTCAGTAATTCTTCCTAACAGCTATCAAAGCGTTGCTGCGGGAATTTATGAAGCAGATATTCATAAGGTAACGCACACGATTAACTTTACACCAATTCCGGGGAATGAGGTAATCTTGGGAATATGGCCACGGTATAATTCTTCTTTTGGATGGAGTTTGGCAAACCCGCTTGGTACTGAGGCGTGGAGCAATATCGTTTCTTTTACGAACGGTCAAGTGATCATGGAAACGTATTTCTACCATTTTACGCAGAACTCAACAACCCAGCAGACAATGAATCTCTACCTGCCTTCAACACAATTCGGAACTAAGGCGGCAATCAGCATCATGACGTATGATCCGAATGCCGTAGGTGTTGCGGAGAATTCTGAGCCTGGATTTACGATTAGTGAACCGTTCCCTAATCCAGCCAATGATAACGTCAATCTATATGTTACTTTACAAGATCATACTTCAGTGACTGTCGATCTTTTTGATATGGAGGGGCGACTTGTAAAAACGCAGCAGGAAGGCGAACTTCCAGCGGGAGTGCATCTCATCGAAATGCAGACCGCCGAAATTTCTGAAGGTGTGTATTTCATGAAAGTAACTACTGGAAAAGGAACGCTACCGAAAAAAATACTTATCGTCCATTAATGAAAATAAAGGCAATCATATACACATCACTACTCATCCTTGCTGCCTCGTGCAGCAAGGATGTTGCTCTTTCTCCGGATGGGGAGTGTTATGATCTGCCACCTTCTACAAGTTGGACGGGCTATAGTTATACATACGCTCAGTATTCATATCTTGCCCCGTGCTTCAACCCGAACAGTGGTGATGAATTTGTCTACATACGAGAGGTGCGGGACAGTCTTGTGATCGGCGAGTTGCGAATAAAAAATATCATTACCGGCACTGATTTCTCTTTGACGATGGGAGCATGGAGAAAACCGAATTGGGGACGGAATGGATGGATACTGTTCAATCACGGTGACAATAATATCTGGAGGATCAAGAGCAATGGCGACAGTCTCACGCAACTGACCGTTGATGGCAGCAGCCATGATGCCCGCTGGAATTATGATGCAACGAAATACGTTTTTTGGCAGCGGATTGGGTCGGGGAATTATTACACCATCATCGCTGATGCAAACGGCAATCATCTCGATACGTTGACCGATTTTTCGTACTACTACGGCTCTTGGTCGAATGATGATATAAAAATCTCGTCCACTTATGACAACGGAAACGAAAGCAGTCCCGCGTATTATGATTTCAATTCCAATCAAATAGTATTTCCTGCCACCGTGCAAGTCTCCGATGCACGTGACAATGTTGGCGACAGTGATTGGTTTCCGGACTCTCGACGCATACTTTGGAATACAGGGCGAGAAATAAACATTACCGATGTTGTCACACGCGAGACTCGGACAATTAAATATGCGTGCACTTCCAAGCTGTATGTCTGGATGGATGTTTCTCCCGATGGGCAAAAAATTATCACGAGCCGTTGGGATCAGAAGATGGTCGGGGATAATACCGTCCATGTCGAGAGTAATATCTACCTCATGAATGCAGATGGCAGCAATGAACAAAAAATAGAATTCTAAATCTCATCGCAGATGCGACACCCAATTACTCTAGTGTGTTCCGCCATCGCGGTAATATTTATCTTGGGTGCGAAGCCTCTTTCGGGTCAGTCGTCTTGGCACAAGGGAATTTCTATTGAAGCCGGTGCGGGATATAATACTGCCGCCTGGAAGTCAGTCGATCACTTCTTTGATACAACTATCACATTCAAGCGCAATGCATTTTCGCTGCAACCTGCGTTTCGATTATCGTACACGATACCAGTGGGAAAAGAAGATTCTGCCCGATTAAAACTCACGCCATTTGTAGGCTATTACGTTTTCGGTGGAAAATCATCACCAGATACCTCCGGGTACGAAGATGTTTTTCTTTGCAATTCGATTGAAGCAGGAATTATCCCTGAATACAGAGTTTGGAGAGGACTACACGTTGGAGTTGGATTCAAGGGGCAATACATTTTTTCCACAAAGATGAAGCATTACGGTTATTTCGGCCAAGCTGATTCCATCCCGCGCGAGTGGGGTACTCAGGACATTTCTGATCTGTATTATTCTTATGCTTTCAATACAGGAGTGCAGGTCAAGTACCGCTTAAAACATCTGACGTTCGCCGCTGAAGGCTGGTTCGGCATTACCAATCTCTTCTCATTCAAATCTCCTACAATTGATGTGCGGGTGACGGAGAATAATTACCGCATATTGATTGGATATGCTTTTTAGAGGTGAAAAATCCTTTGTACGAAATTCAGCCGCCACCTTGCGCGGTGACAACAATTATTTCAGCTCGCATGTCCAACCTCCTCCTGTACTCGTTACAACGATGATCTGCCGGAAGTCGAGGTCTTGTGTTGTGATAATAGAGCGGAAGCCGTTGCCAATAGTAGTGACGATTGAACGGAATCCAGAATTATCATAGTTGATTATCATATCTCTAAATTAGTCGCTTTAGCAAAATTTACTAGCCCTGATAGAAGTGTTTTGCCACGCAATAACGAAAGCAGGGGCGAAGATATTTTAATGAACAGAAGTTGCGCTCCGAATAATTATTCGGGTGGATAAGATAGTGCAACACGATGGCATAGTGTACAAAAAAGAACGCTTGGAATACCCTTTATAATTTCCTATCTTAGATACTGTGAACAGAATTCTTGAAGAATTAATTTTCACCACGTTGAACCGTACGTTGAACTTGACAGATCATTAGAATTTTAGGAAGATGAACACAGAAGTTTCTTCACAAGAAATACAGCCTGTCATGGACGATAGAAAAATCGCCCATGACTTTTGTCGTTGGGCTAAGAAGCAATCGGAGTGGATTCATTCAGATGAAGGTAAAGCCAGTCTGGAAAGAATGAGAGCTGAATTAAGCGGTAAAAAGCAAAAGGTAACAGCCAAGGACATTTTTGAACTGGTGATTTACATCATTACTTTCCCTCTGCGAATTGTAATTAATTTATTCCACGTCATTTTCGATGTTCTTGAAAAGTAATGCTCTTATGCGGTTACCCATCCTTACTTTGGTCTTTTTTCTAACCGCAATTGCCAATCTGAAAGCTGATAGTCTTAATGTTTCCATTGATAAGAGTGGTCAGAGTAGCTTGGATCAATATCATCTCGTTGAGCTTGTTCTTGCCGCAGGTGGTATTCTTATTGGTGTGTTGATTGCCAGAAAGCAAAATCAAGTTGGTACAATTACACATTTTAGGGAAAAGTGGCTTACTGAGCTGAGAAGTGCATACTGTGAAAGTATTGCAATACACGAAGCTATTTGTCAAAGACTCAAATCTCTTCCGAAAGAGTCGAATAAACGAGATCCTAAAGCTGATCCGGATTGGCATAAGCTTCATTTTCAAACAACGAAGATTAAGTTACTCTTGCATCATAATCCAACCTCTGACGATTGGAAACATCCTGTGTTTTGGGGAATGTTTATGGATTATACCGAACAAAGCTTTAACAAGTATTCAGGGAGATCGATTACCGAGGAAGAAAAAGAATCACTGGAAACTTTTCGTAATGAAGTAGAAGTTGTATTGTTAGACATTCTAAAAGATGAATGGGAAAAACTGAAGCTGCTTGAAAAAAGGAAATGGTTTAAAGGCAAGCCCAACTAATTAGTCGGGCTTTTATTTTTGTTGCTCCATTCTCGTAACCCCAATTCTACACCTTGTTGTTTTTTTAACCATCTTCCTGATTCCATGTCGCGAAAAAGTGTTGTACAGAAAAGAAATTAGCGCAGCATGATAGCGCAGTAGACAAAAAAGATCAAAAGAATTTCTCTAGCCGTGATTGAGTGTTTTGCCACGCAATAACGAAAGCAGGAGCAAAGATATTTTAATGAGCAGAAGTTGCGCTCCGAATTGTTGTGAATCTACGTTGAACGAATTTTCCATAATCCCTAGCGACTTTGTTTGCCATGACTTGATTAAGTTGGTAATATGAATGGATGACCGACGATGAATTCATAAAACTCAATAACCTGCTTGATGCAAAGCTGCAACCATTGAAGGACGACCTTGTGAGCATCAAAGAGGATGTCGAAGCTATTAGAGAAACGACCCAGGCGACTGCGGTGGCTATTGACAAGCAGATCGGTGTTAACAAGGATCTGGAATCGGAACAGGCCGCTGCACACGGGCAATTGATACGTCATGAAGACTGGATTAAAAAACTTGCAGAGAAGACCGAAATAAAACTGGAATATTAAAACTCGAAAATTCTCAGACAACAGCACCAGTATCTGGATGCTGTTTTTGATTTCTTACCAGATGACGGAATGAAATTTTCTCAATAAAAACCTTGACAAGACATTTCATTCGTGATACTGTAAAGTCGGTCGTTTATAAAGTTAAGAACCCACTGTCCCTGAAAGGGGATCAACCGAAAGGTTTGAGGAAACATTGGGTTTGTATTATGACATGGCATTTTAGCACGTTGCGCATGTGATGCCTAAGTGTCCTGTCCTTTCTTGTAACTGAGAAAGGAACGATTAATGCAAACACCCGCTGATTTCCTCAGTCGGGTGTTTGCATTTTATGAGATTATCAGAAGCAATTGAAAAGTTCACAAAGTGGAGAGCGTTTCAAGTTAAAAAGGCAACAGTCACAGGATACGACCTTATACTTCGTCAGTTCTGCATGTACGTTCGTGATTGTGAAATTGAACATGTGCGTTTAGAAGATGTTGTTTCATGGTTTGAATTAATGGCTCATCTGAATTGGAAATACAATTCATTCATTCCAAAAGCACAAGCGCTGAAGAAGTTCTTTGAGTTTTATAAAAGACAAGGACTTCTTGTTCTTGATCCTGGGCTTATTCCATCACCATCAAAGCAGTACAATATTCCACGCGTTGCAACAGAGGAAAATTACTCCAAGTTGCTTGCGGCAATTCCTGCTGGTAGTAACGATCCCCGGCATATTCGCAATAAGGCAATCATCATGCTTCTCTGGGATAGCCAACCACTTATTTTTTATTGCTGGTATAGAAAAATGCCCTCAATTCGTGCTCAGGAATGTGTGGTAGAAGCTTTTTGAATATCTGATGCAAAGTTCCGCGATCTATTTCTTTATGTGCTGGGATGGTAATGATTTGTTTTGCTCTATTGATTACCCGGACAAGGTTAACATGGCTTCCTCGGATTCTGCTTATTTCAAAACCGTGATGTCTACAAAACCCAATCACTTCTTTTCCAGAAACCCGCTTCAACTTGTTAGGCATGTAAGGAAATCGGTAATTCGTAATTGATAAAAATCGAAGGAGTGCGACTTATGGATTTTTGATCAGCCTTTGCTTCCTCAAAGTACAGTTCAGTTGCCTCAGAAATATTTTTTACGAGTCCTTCAAGATTCTTGGCCTGGGTTACAATAGGGAAGTTGGCTGCGGAGGCAACGTAATGACCGTCCTGACCTTTTTCAATAACAAAGTGGATGATGTTCTTCATATTATTGATTATACAGGTGTTTCGTATTTTGGCAATGCTGTGTTCGGGGCTGACCCTCTTGACAATCAAATAGGGAGTAGGGTATAATTTTTTCGGTTGAATTATAAATCTTAATAACAAGACCGTTGCCCTGCTTGCAGGGAGGTTCCGACATCAGTCGGAACAGAGACGAACAACGGTGGCTTGAATTTAGCTTCTCTTTTTCTGTTTCTATGGTAAGCTAATTGCGTTCTGACTTTTTGTCGGAACCATAAAGCCCGCTGTGATTCGTCTCCGGCGGGCTTTATGGTTTTATGTTGTTTAAGAAAAAAGAGAAATTCATGGCAATGCAAATCGCTGTTTATGCAGCGTACTTGCGAAAAAAGGGGATAAGCGGAGATGATTATTGGCTTAAAGCTTTTTTGAAATTCACCAGGAAGCAGGACATACACGATGTTGTAGATTCAGATGTAAGGGAATTTTGCGAAAGCATAAGAATGGTACACACGCCCTATGCAATGATTAAGGTCCACAGGGAAATAAATAACCTAAGGAGGTATTATTGCGCGCGAAGTAAAAATATCAAAAAGAGTAAAGGGGGAAGACCGTTCGACATTGACAAGATCATGCTTGTAAAAAATCTAAGTAAGAACGGGCTTAGTGTTCGCAAAATCTCTGCCACGCTTGGCTTTTATCCAACACAAGTACAGCGTTGGAATAAATTTCCGGAGAAGAAGCTGGAGGAGTTTTCCCCAACATAATCTGTACACAAAACCATCGGCGTGATATTCTAGAGTCAGTAACAACGATCCTTCAATGATAACAGGGGATTTACTACCGAATTCATCGGTCGATTTTTTTGTTTAGCGAATGTCGCACAATATATCTTTTGCGACATTAAAATAATCAACAAATAAAAACCAGCCCTGATAAAGAGCTGGTTATAAAAAACTAATTCAAAATGATCACCTTATATTATTCTCGCGAAGAATTCTCTCAATTGATTCTTCCAAGTCGTTTTCTATCTTGTAATTTCCCAGGCTTATAAAATTAAATTTTTTCCTGAACGCATTCTCTCCTAGCCTTAGGAGTAATTTTTTTATAAACGCTTCAAGGAAAGACGGGTTTACTGAATATATGTATTCCGGTATCTCTATGATTATTTGATTGTAATTCCGTGAAATATCATCAATTGATGATATTTCACGGACAAGATTCCCGAATTCCCTTCCAGTAAACACCCTAGATCCTGGTTTTTTGAACCTGCCGAGGTCGATTATTACAAGCGGTTTGATTTTAGCCATTGCTAAGATATTTTGTTTTTTGATGTGCTTTTCCTCAAACACTCTACCAAAATTTCCAATTAAATCAACGCTTGCTTTTTTAGACAAAATTGAAAATTCAAAAAATAAAAGATAAATAAAAATCCGCCCGAACATATTCGGGCGGATTTTTATTTACTGAATGAAGAAAATTATGGAGCGACTAGCGGAGCGTTAAGATCAAAATCGGTCGGTTGCCCATTTTTTATGCGAGTCATATTGCTTACGAAAGATTCCCAAAGCAGCTCGATAAAAACATAATTCCATAGATACGACGCCGGACCTGCAAGA
>CAZSEN010000003.1:0-23544 GCA_964605995.1 uncultured Candidatus Saccharibacteria bacterium
AAATCCAATTCGTTTTCTTCAGAATAACTTCTTTTTTCTCTTCTTCTATATTTTCAGCAAATGCTTGCGTAAAATTTTCAGATACAATCAGTGTATTTTTTTTGATATCCTTTCCGATAATATAGTGCGGTTTGTTGTGCGTACTTTTTTTAGTGACCGTAAATCCATGCCTCTCGCCCAGTGTATAAAAAACCGCTCCATCATGCGTTCCGATTTGCTCTCCTTTGATATTCAAGACTTTTCCCGGACGCTCTTTGATGTAATGCTTCAGAAAATCTTTCATATCGAGCTTCCCCAAAAAACAGACTCCCTGGCTGTCTTTCTTCTTCTCTGTCGGCAGACCGAACTTTCCCGCGAACTTCCTTACCTCGCTTTTCTTCAGATTCCCGACAGGAAAAAGAATGCGGGCTAATTCCTTTTGGGAAAGTGTCCAGAGAAAATAGCTCTGATCCTTTTCATCATCAGTCCCAGCGAACATTGAATATTTACCGGATTTTTCATCATAAATATTCTGCGCATAATGCCCTGTCGCCACGAAATCCGCTCCCATCGAGAGTGCTTTCTTCAAAAATGCGCCGAACTTCACATTTTTATTGCACATAACATCCGGATTCGGCGTTCTTCCCTCTTTATATTCACTGATCATGTAGTCCGCCACTTCTTTTTTGTAAATATCTTCAATATCAAAAGTAAGAAATGGAATATTCAGATGCGCTGCCACGCGCATCGCATCACGACGTTCGTCACGCCATGTGCATTCCAAAAAATCAGGCTGCCAGACTTTGATAAAAACTCCGACAATATCATATCCTTGCTCAATCAGAAGCGCCGCGGACACAGAAGAGTCCACTCCGCCTGACAGTCCGACAAAAACAACCTGTTTCTTTTTAGTTTTAAGCTTTATTGCCATAAAAACATCATAGCTTGAAAATAAATTTGGGCAAGACTGAGAATTTAAAAATCAAAGTGAATTACAAATTCATCAGCTTTTTATACACCTCAAATGTAGCGCGCGCATCCGAGAGCGCTGCATGAGCATGCTTATTCTCAATTCCGAAATATTCGCAGAGAAATCGAAGCGAGAATTTACCCGCGTCGCCATGGTCGTGAAGCTTTGCAAATGCGATGGAAATCGTATCGAGCTTGTGATAATGCATCTTGTTTTCAATCTCCGTAATTCGGAACGCTTTATCTATAAATCCAAAATCAAAACAAACATTGTGCGCCACCATAATGACGCCATCGGTTTTTTCAGCGAAAATCTGCATAGCTTCTTTCAATGTGTATGCAAAAACCCACGCTGATGGATCGTAGCCATTCACTCGAAGCGCAACAGGATCGGCTTCCCCTATTCTCTCCGGTTTTATCTTAAGCTCAAATTCTTCAATCGCTTCGAATGTCGGATTTGAAGAATTGGTCCAATCTTGAGACACCAAAACACAGCCAATTTCAATGATCTCATGCTTGTCGACGTTGAGTCCCGTCGTTTCGATATCTATGAATGCTAAATTTTGCTTGCGCATATATTAAAATTATCTTAAATATTTTGCCTTGTTTGCTTTATGCTCTTCGAATGTTTTCGCATAATGGATCATGCCATTTCCATCATGGAGATAATAAAAATAGGGCGAATCTTTCGGCTGCGCGGAAGCTTCGATCGCCGCCAAGCCCGGGTTGCCGATCGGCGTAGGCGTAAGCCCCCTGTGCGTATACGTATTATACGGAGAATTGATTTTCAAATCATCAAGCGTTACCTCTCGATCCGCGGCTTGATTTATATACAAAAATGGAGCGTCCACCTGAAGCGCCATGCCTAGCTTAATCCTTTTCCAAAGAATGCCTGAGACAATTTTCCTATCATCATCCTTATTCGCTTCTTTTTCGATGATTGACGCCATAATGATGATTTCTGAAAGCTTCCTGCCGGAAGAAACGATATCATTTCCGATCGAATCGATTTTTTTGTTGAAATTATCAGACATCAGTTTTATGATTTCCGACGCTTCCGCAGTCGGAAAGAAAAAATATGTATCGGGAAAAAGATATCCTTCTTTATCGGAAGCTTGATTCATGAAATCTTCCGCGTCGAAATACGGGAGCTTTGCGCCAAGAATCCGAGACATTTCAAAGACAGTAGAACCTTCAGGAATTGTGATTTTCTTGGCAGAAAGCCCATACCGTCCATGAGACACGCGATATGCCACTTCAAAAACTGGCTCCTTGTCTTCAAAATAATAGTCGCCGGAAATCACGCGCCTATCGCCAGCGAATAAAATCGTAAAGAACTGAAAAGCGATTTCAGATCTGATGATGCGGTGTTCTTTCAAGCTTTGCGATATTTGAGTCAAAGCAGCGCCTTTCTCTACGCTCGCAATTGAACCCTTGGGGAAATTTGCCGGTGCTGAAAGGAAAGACTGATAAAACGACAGAAGAAAAATGGCGCAGCCAAGAACTATGAAAGTCGGGGTTTTGTATTTTTGGAAAAAATTTTTGAATGTAGAATAAGCCAAAGGAAATTTCCCCTTCACTATTGGAGATTGGTCGGGAGAATCCATAATAGATTAGACTGGCAAATTCGCAGGCGGTTCCCCTTTCTTTGACTCGATTCTCTTGAAAGTCGGAGTTTCCGACACTCTGCCCGGGAAGTGGAAAATCGTCGCCAATTCTTCCGTCGTCAGAAAAAAAGCTTTTCGCGGAGGATAAAAATACGACCTCAAACGATACGCGCTCAAAAGGCTTTTTTTAAGAGCAGCTGTTTTCTTCCCCCAAAAATCCTGCCATGGATAATCAAAGCCTGTGGTATTCGTAGGAGCAAAACCATTCAGATTCGGAGAGCCGTATTGCTTGAACGAGCTTACAAGGCCGGTTATATTCATCGCATTGAATTTATCTTTTTCAGCGAGATAAATGCCCCTGATGCCGACATCGAATCCGACCTTGCCAAAACTTCTCTCCAGCGCGCCCAGCACTTCTTGGTCTGCTTTCGTCATCATCGGAGGAGCTTCATCCCCTTTTGCTTTGAATTTATCTTTGAATGATTTGACTTCATTCTTCGATTGATCCGCCCATGTTTCCTTCGAGAATAAGCCTGTCTTATATTCATCCTTGCCATTTCTGCCGCGGATCAGAATTTGTATCCATACTTGTTCTCCTCGGCCGATAGATCCCAAAAATTCTATCGTTGGAGTGATCGGGTCTATTTTCTGCTCTTCTTCCAAAGAGCCGACAGCTTTATCGAGCCCATAATCGACGTATGTCTTTATAGGAAAAAGGTCGGGCTTGGTCAATTTGAATTCGGATCCCCACATCGCCCATCCATCTTCGTGATCATGAGGAATGCTTTCGGTATAATCATCAACTTCAGAGATTTCCGCCTGGGGAAATTGCGCGTAGACCTGCGCCTCGATCAGATTCTTGAATGAAGCCGGCGTGCGCACAAAAAAATAGATCCTTCCTTCAATCGAAACGATTTCCAGTGAAAACCATGGACGCACTTTTCCGTTCCATGTGCGCTCATACCAATTCGGAATGCCTGCCTGATGGAATGCATTCCCCAAGACTATTTCCATAGCAAGCGGAGATTTGTGGATTTCTTTCGGGATAGTGATCTGAAGATTGACCCACTTCATCTTTGAAATGAAAAGTGTGTGGACATAATGATGCCATGATTCCCATGCGAGTACGGCAAGAATGAACGGTAAAAGATACGGTCCGATCTTAAGGATGAGATCGTATGCGAGTGAAAGTATCGGGGAAAAATCGTTGAAAGTCATTATCAATATTATAGTATAACCAAAATCAAAAAACCATTCCAATCCGGAATGGTTTTTTGATTAGCAAAACTAATTAAAAAATTATTGAGTCTGTGTCGCTGACGCGTTGTCTGCTGTGCTGATTGCGTTACAAGAATTTGCAGGCTGTAGATTCCACGCATATATACCACCGCCGATATTGGTTTCACAACACTGCACTGCACTGCCATTAACAATTCCATTTGATCCATGCGCAAGACTTCCGCATGGTATTGCAACTCCTGCTGGGCCGCTTCCGCCGCCTCTTGAAAGAATAAGCGAATTAATAAAATTAGCAGCATTTTCTGATCCAACAACAGGGTAAACTCTTTGATTGTTCTCATCCACCCATGCTTTGGTGACTGATTTCGGATTTACTAGTTTACCAGACTTATCTGTCCATTTTCCAAGAGTGGCGACGAGAGAATAGACATCTTCAAAAATATTTCCATCCGAAATTATTGAAGGTTTGGTGCCGACAACAGCCGCTCCTGTTTTGAAATTGAATACTTGAGAGTATGCGCTTTTTCCATATGCATTGCCTGCAAGAACTCTCCAGTAGTATGTAGTGTCTGGAGAAAGAATGTCGCCAGTAGGCACGCCGGTTCCACCGCCCGTAACGACTATTCCCCATGTGCCATCTGCTGAACATTTCCAGTTTGGAAAATCAGGATGCGCTGCGCCGACGGAATAATCATTTCCATTTGCATGACAGAGGACTGCCAATGCTGGAGCGCCGCCATTGCCGGAACGTGGAGCAACAAAACTGTTTGTTGTAACTTTTGCACTTTCATAGACTTTGTCAGAGAAGTCAGCTTTTGATGAAATCTGAACGATGTAGTACGTTGCACCAGCTGATGGAGTCCAGCTCAATGTTGGAGAAACGCCGCCAGCGGTAGGAAGAGCGCCGCATGCAGTAGAGAGAACCCATACTCCTGTTCCGGCAGCCTGACCCGTGTTGGTACACCTCATCCCTCCATAACAATCTCCAACACTAAAATTGCCAGGATAACCAGCGCCGCAAGCAACCACCTCCGCAGAAACATTGTTCGGGTTATTAAAAAACTTAATTCCTCCAACTATTACCAGTGTGGCAATAAGAAGAGTTCCTAAAATATATTTTTTCATTGTTATATGCTATGCCCTTGCGGGCAATTAATTTAAGACTGATAATAAATATTTATTAACACTACTTACATTTTAATAGTTATTTAAATGAGAGTCAAACAAAGCAAATCGATTTATCCACAGGATGAAAAATTATATTTAATGAGCGCGGAAAATATGATTTTCCATATTTTTTGAGCCAAATCAACAATCCCCTTGTCTTATTCAATAAAATTTGGCATACTGTCCCCTATGAATACTATTGCTCAAATTTTACCTTGGATACAGGTAGTAATTTCCATTCTCCTTGTGATAACAATACTTCTCCAGCAGTCTGGAGCAGGCTTGGGCGGCGCGCTAGGCGGCGGAGATGGAAATGCTAACTATCACACCAAAAGAGGATTTGAAAAATTCTTGTTTTATCTGACAATCATCATTGCTGCGCTTTTTGTCGCTTCCGCATTTGTGGCAGTTCTCATTTAAAGGACACTCCGCACATCATTTTTTAAAAGTCCGACGGTGATGATGCCGAGATTCGCAAGGCATCACCCTCAACCAGACATTTTAAAAATCTGATGTGCTTCGCTCTAATGTGAAGAGATAAGAAAATTTTCGCTGTTACTGTTTTATAAAGGACAAAAAGTTTAAAGGACATTAAATAATCATGTTTACATTTATCCGCAAACTTAAAATACCCAAAAAGGAAGAGCTGAAGAAAGCGATTGATTCTTTTTCTAAAAAAGAACTTTACATATTCATCGCACTTTTTTGCATTTTTATAATAAGTGCGCTTTTGATGCTCCAAAAAGTGAACAACATATTCATGGTTGAACAGCCATCCCGCGGAGGAACTCTCTCTGAGGGAATAATCGGCACGCCAAGATTCATAAATCCGATTCTCGCGATTTCGGATGCCGACAAAGACCTTACTGCTCTCATCTATTCAGGACTGATGAGAAAAATGCCGGATGGTGATATTATTCCTGACTTGGCGGAAAAATATGAAATCTCAAGCGATGGTCTGATATATACATTCATACTCAAGGAGAATATATTCTTTCACGATAAAGAGCCGATTGCGGCAGACGATGTCGTATTCACAATCAACCAAGCGAAAGATAGCGCTTTAAAAAGTCCGAGAAAATTGAACTGGGAAGGAGTCACTGTGCAGAAAATTGACGACAGAACGGTGGAATTCACCCTCAAAGCTCCATATGCGGGATTTCTTGAAAATACGACATTGGGAATCCTGCCTGCCCATATTTGGAAGAATATCCCGCTTGAGCAGTTTTCTTTCAGCGATTTTAACGTAAACGGCATCGGTTCCGGCCCGTATAAGGTACGCAAGATTAAAAGAGCATCGTCCGGCGTGCCGGAATATTACGAATTGATTCCATGGAGCAAGTTTAATCCCGAACCATGGATAGGAGACATAACGCTTAAGTTCTATTTGAATGAAAAAGAGCTGGTGAAGGGGCTTGAAAGTGGTAATGTGCAGAATATAAACGGAATAAGCTCAAATGCGGCGAAGAATCTGGAAGAAAACGGCTATCGAATCGAAACAACCGTGCTTCCGCGAGTATTCGGATTGTTTTTCAATCAAAGCCAAGCGCCGATATTTTTAAACAAAAATGTCGTTGCCGCCCTTAATGCGGCTGTGAATAAAGACGCGATAATACAGGAAGTTTTGAATGGTTACGCCGTCCCGATAAACAGTCCGATTCCCTCTCACTTGCTTGGTTCTCAAGCTGACTCTGTTGACGGAATTTCTCATAGCGGCTCAGTCGAAGAGGCAAAGAGCATTCTTGCAAAAGATGGATGGAAAGTGGGAAAAGACGGAATCTTGGAGAAAAAATCAAAAACAAAAATGACAGTGCTTGAATTCTCGATTTCAACAGGAGATACGCCGGAACTTAAGCGTGCTGCCGAACTGCTGAAAGCTGATTTTGAAAAAATAGGAGCAAAAGTGGATCTGAAGATTTTTGAAATCGGAAGCTTGAACCAAGATGTCATCCGTCCGCGCAAGTATGATGCATTATTTTTCGGGCAAGTCATAAGCCATGAATCGGATTTGTTCGCATTCTGGCATTCTTCACAGAGAAATGATCCCGGACTCAATATCGCCATGTACACGAATTCAAAAGCGGATAAGCTCCTAGAAGACAGCTTATCCATGCTCGATAAGGACGGAAGGATCAAAAAATATCTCGCTTTTCAGGATGAGCTTGAGAAAGATGAGCCTGCAATATTCATCTACTCGCCGAACTTCATATATGTAGTGGCGAAAAACCTTGGCGGACTTGATTTGAATCAGATTACCGCTCCGTCAGACCGATGGAATAACGTTTTTGATTGGTACACGAAGACAGAAAATATTTGGAAGATATTTAAAAAATAATATGGCGAAGCGAAATATATTTTTTAAACCCTGTTAAATAATTTTTGTTTAAGTGTTTAAGAAACAAAAATTATCATGCAGGAAAAATTCAATTAAAAATAATTATAAAATGTTTTATTTAATAGCAAAAGAAGGATTTGAGTTGAAAAATTTTACCCGCATGATATTTAACAGGGTGATGATTTTCTAAAACTCACTTCATTCGATAAGAAAATCAATCATGAGAAAATTCAAAAATTCAGTATACAAAGCGCCTCAAACGCCCTCACAAAAGAAGGAAGGCGTGACGCATTCCGGATCGACCGAGCAGCCACGGCAAAACATAACAGGAAGATTATCAGCACGGCCGCCGCATCGAGAACATCCTAAAAGAAGATCTGATGGGAGGTCGAGAACATATCAATATCAGAAATTCGGCGGCAAACGCCAACCGAAGCAAGCTCCTCGTCCATGGGGAGAGAAAATCCAAGGAACACCTATGCAATCAAAAATTCCGCCGATAGAAAGCGGTGTTATCCGCGTCATTCCTCTGGGCGGAGTAGAAGAAGTCGGCAAGAATATGACTGCTATAGAAATCGGCAACGACATCATCGTCATCGACGCCGGCATGCAATTCAAAACAGATGATACTCCGGGCATCGATTATATAATTCCAAACACGACATACCTCGAAGAGCATAAAGACAAAATCCGCGCAGTCTTCATAACGCACGGACACCTCGACCATATCGGCGGAGTGCCGCTTGTCATGTCGCGAATCGGCAATGTGCCGATTTATTCGCGGCAGCTCTCAGTTCTGATGATGAAAAAGCGACAAGCTGAATTCTCGCATCTTCCGCCGCTTGATTTCCGCGTCGTGGAAAAAGACGAAACAGTTCATGCCGGAAATCTGACGGTGAAATTCTTTGGAGTGACTCATACAATTCCGGATTCGATGGGGATCATCATCGACACGCCGCATGGTTGGATCGTCACACCGGGAGACTACAAACTCGACCAAGTCAACGGCATCGTCTCCGAAGAAGAGGAGGAAGAATATTCCATTTTCGACAAAGCGAATGTCTTGCTTCTTCTGACAGACTCGACGAATGTTGAGAACGAAGGTTTTGCCTTGCCGGAAATAAAAGTTCATCAAGGATTGGAGAATCTTATCCGCGAGAACAAGAATAGCCGCATGATCATCGCTGCTTTCGCGTCGCACATCACCCGTCTCATCAAGATAATCGAAATTGCGGAACGCTTCGGAAAAAAAGTCGTGCTTGAAGGAAGATCGATGAAGACAAATTTGGAAGTCGCAATGGAAGCCGGGCTTCTCAAGCCGCAGAAAGGTACGCTCATCCCCATCGAAGATATAAATAATTATCCGCCGAATAAAATCATCATCCTTATGACCGGGGCTCAGGGCGAAGAATTCGCCGCGCTCAATCGCGCTGCGCAGAAAACGCACAAAAAATTCAGCCTGCAGAAGGGAGACACAATCATCCTTTCTGCTTCGATTGTCCCGGGAAATGAAATCGCGGTCGCCCGCTTGAAAGATGGCTTGGCTCGCCAAGGAGTGACCATCGTCACCTATCGAACTTCCGGCGAAGATTACATTCACGCCACCGGACACGGAAACAGAGAAGACATCAAGTGGCTCCACAGGAAAGTCCATGAGAAATTCTTCATTCCGATCCATGGACATCATTATATGCTTGCATCCCACAAACGGCTGGCGACGGAAGTTGGAATTCCTGAAGACCACATCGTCGTGCCTGATAACGGCAGTATCATCGAGATAGTCGAGAATGGGTCGAAAATAATCACCCGAAAAGAAAAAGCGGCTGCGGGACTCATGATGGTTGACGGATTCACTGTCGGAGATGAGCAAGAAGTCGTCATCAGAGACAGGCAGATGCTCGCGCAAGACGGAATGTTCGTGCTTATCGCCACTATCGATTCGCGCACAGGAAAGCTCAAGAAATCACCGGACATCATTTCGAGAGGATTCGTCTATCTGAAAGAATCTCAGGATCTTTTGCGGCAAGTGAGGATTATGATCAAAAAAACCATCGAAAGCGACACTCGCGGACTCAATCCGGCGAATTTCGACATGATTAAAACAGACCTCGGAGACAGTATCTCAAAATTTCTTTACCAACAGACTGCAAAAAGACCGCTCATTATTCCGGTATTATTGAATGTTTAATCATGTATCAATTCCTCAAGCGTCCGCTTTCCGTCATCTATATAGCAAGCTTTTTTTTCGCCATTCATCTGGCGCTGACTGCGTATGCGAATTCAAGCTATCTTCATCAATACATTCCAGAAAAATTCATAGTAGTCATCTACGCCATCGGCTCGCTTCTCGGAATCTTCAGCCTTATCCATATGCCGAAGATTCTCCGGAAAATAGGCAATCATAAATTCATAACGACAGCTATCCTCACAAGCACAGCATGCCTCATCGGACTGAATATGCTGCAAACGCCCTATCTGATCATTCCTGTTTTTATCCTGTACATCACGTCTAACAGCGCGATTATTTTTTCTCTTGATGTTTTCATAGAAAATTATTCTGACGATGTTTCCACGGGAAAAATACGGGGATTATATCTCACAACCATCAATCTGGCGTGGATATTGTCTCCTCTTGTTTCAGGAGCGGTCATAAGCTCCGTGAGCTATCAAGGAGTCTATGCTTTGGCGGCAGTGTTCATGATTCCCGTTTTTTTCCTGCTTTTCTATCGATTCAGGAACTTCACAGATTCCCCATATGAGGAAATTTCAATCAAAGAAACATTCAAAAACATTATCAAAGATAAAAATATCCGAAAAGTCTCGGCGGTAAGCTTCATGCTTCAGTTCTTCTATGTCGTCATGGTGCTCTACACGCCGATCTATCTTCACGAGCATCTGGGCTATGGCTGGGATAGCATCGGGGTTATCTTCACCATCATGCTTCTGCCGTTTGCGCTGCTGCAGTTCCCGCTGGGAAAGATTGCCGACAAAGTTCTCGGAGAAAAAGAAATCATGAGCGCGGGCTTTATCATCATGGGACTCTCTACTATAGCGATCACCTTTTTACCTAAAGACGGAATCATATTGTGGGCGGCGATACTTTTCATCACTCGTATCGGAGCAAGCGCTGTTGAAGTGATGTCGGAAACTTATTTCTTCAAAAAGATAAGATCAGGCGATGCTCCGATAATCAGCTTTTATAGAAGCATGCCGCCGACAGCATATGTCATTGCGCCTCTTTTTGTAGTGCCGATCCTGTGGCTATTCCCCTATCACTATATTTTTCTCGCTCTGGGACTCGTAATGTTTCTGGGGCTTATTTTCAGTTTGAGAATAGAAGATACCAAGTAGAGATCGCTCGGATTTCTGGTTTGAAAAGCCCCGCTCTAATGAGAAAGACGAGATTATTGTTTGACAAAAGAGCTGTTCTGGAATAGCATTCAGGCAGAAAAAGTTCCTAAAAAATAAAAAATGGAAAAATACATAGAATCGGCACACACCGTATTGGTCCCTAATATTCCTTTTGAAGAGAGGATAAAAGCCGGAAAATTCGCGGTCCGCTTCCCTTTCATAAGCGCGAAAAATTTTCCCGTCTGGAAAAGCAGGGAAAGAAAAATCAAAATCTATCTTTTTCATTTCAATAAAGATATTTTTTTCGGAGACGCTATCAAATTAATGGAAGGTGGAGATGCGTATCATCCGAAGTTCAGGCCCACAAAAACAGAAGAAATTTTGGCGCTGGCTGCGGATTATCCTGACCTTCAGAAGAAATATCCCATTCTTTCTGTCGGCGATTTTACTAAATTCAAAAGCGAAGAATCCAATGATATTATCATCGGCAATCCATTGAATCCTGAAAATAAGGAGAATTTTGCCAGGAGCTTGAGCAGGCAATTCGATTATGTTTCCCTATTTCTGACTTGGGAGATGAATAGAAGATTCTTGGATGTATTCCGACTGATGTCATATTGCCCTCCTAAAATGCGCTTTGCGGCGGTGAATATTGAAGAGGAGAGATCAAATAAAATATGATTTATTTCCGAACACGAAGAAAGATTTCAAAAGCCCGACTTACCGTCGGGTTTTTCTTTTTGCCATTTGTGGTGTAGTATCCATGTATAAATGAAAATAGAGTATCCCATTCGAATAAACAAATACCTCGCTCTTAAGAACTATTCCACACGAATCGGCGCAGATGAGCTGATCAAAAAAGGAAAGGTTTTGATAAATGGCAAGAAAGCAACCTTAGGACAAAAAGTTGAAAGCGAAAAAGATATTATCGAAGTGAATATGAAAAAAGGTCAAGAAAAACATTTTTATTTCGCCTATAACAAACCCATCGGCATCGTCACCAGCTCTCCTCAAAAGGGAGAAAAAGATATTCTGCAGACATCGCAATTCCCTGCTGTCGTATTCGCTGTCGGCCGGCTCGATAAGGATTCTCGCGGATTGATCATCCTCACGAACGATGGGCGGATCACTGACAAGCTTTTGAATCCGGAATATTTCCACGAAAAAGAGTATTCAGTCAAAGTGAACAAGCCGATCAGCGATGGATTCTTAAGGAAACTGGCGGATGGAATACAAATCGGAGATTATAAGACAAAAAAATGCGCCATCAGAAGGATCGGCAAAGACAGTTTTGCCATCACCCTGACTGAAGGCAAGAAAAGGCAGATACGCAGGATGTGCGCCGCAATCGGCTTCACTGTCATCGACCTCAAGCGAACGCGGGTTATGAATATCAATCTCGGAAAACTTGCTGAAAAAAAATTCAGAAAAATTGAAGGGCAAGAATTGGAAAGATTCTTAAAAAGCTTAGCACTTTAATTTATATTTTTTTATTTTTCAAAAGAAGAGCATTTATCGCCACAATGACTGTCGAGAGTGACATGAATAAAGCTCCGAGCGCGGGCGTCAGAAGAATTCCTTTTGACATTAAAACGCCGGCAGCCAGAGGAATCGCCACGACATTGTATCCTGTCGCCCAAAACAAGTTCTGAATCATTTTTGAATATGTAAATCTTGAAAGATTGATGATTTTTATGATATCGCGAGGATCATTCCTTATAAGGATTATTCCCGCAGACTCTATCGCCACATTTGTGCCGGCACCGATAGCAACGCCCAAATCTGCCTGAGCGAGCGCCGGAGCATCATTGACTCCGTCTCCCGCCATCGCGACTTTGAGCCCTCTTGATTGAAGCAATTTTACTTTATCAACTTTCTCATTAGGCAGAACTTTTGAAAAATATTCTTCAATTCCGAGATTTTTGGCGACCCATGATGCAACATCTTC
Organism: uncultured Candidatus Saccharibacteria bacterium; assembly: GCA_964605995.1. Lineage (GTDB taxonomy): Bacteria > Patescibacteriota > Minisyncoccia > Phycocordibacterales > UBA9973 > JALOQM01. The sequence goes on from CAZSEN010000003.1 coordinate 12,596, forward strand.
CGAGTCGCCGGTAATCATAGCGACCTTGATGCCATTTTCTTTAAGTTCCCTTATCGCATCCCTTGATTCTTCACGGACGATATCTGCAAGAGCTATGCTGCCAACCAAACGTCCATCTTCCATGACATGAATTATCGTTTTACCCTGCATGGAGATATCTCTCAATCGTATTTGATACGCCGGAGAAAATTCTATTCCTGAATCAAAAGCCAGCGCATCATTTCCCACTGAAAGCGCCTGCCCGCCGATGATTCCTTTCGCTCCTTTTCCAGGAACTCTTTCAAAATTTGTTACATCCGACAAGGAGATATTCCTCTTTTTCGCTTCGTGAACTATTGCTTTGCCTATGAAGTGTTCGGAATTATTGTTGATGGAAGCGGCCAAAGATAATATTTCATTCTCATTTTTGCCGGCTGCAGGAATAATTTCATTCACTCCGAATTCTCCTTTGGTCAATGTTCCGGTTTTATCAAATAACACAATGCCTATATTCCGGGCAGACTCAAGAGAAAGCCTGCTCTTGATCAAAAATCCTCTTCTTGCAGCCATTCCCGTGGAAATCGAGGCGACCAGCGGAATAGCAAGGCCGAGCGCATGAGGACAAGCGATGACAAGCACCGCCACGAATCGCGAAAGGGCGAAAGGAATTCCCGCATTGAAAAATATCCAGGAAATGAATGTTGATGCCCCGGATGCGATTGCAATGATCGTGAGATAATATGCGGCTTTGTCTGAAAGGATCTGAAGTCTTGACTTTGATGCCTGGGCTTTCGCCACAAGGCGCATCACGCCGGCAAGAAAAGTCTCCTCGCCGACTTTTTTTACTTCCACTTTGATTGATCCATCGCCATTTATTGTGCCGGCAATCACTTCGCTCCCTGCCGCTTTTTTTACAGGCTTTGATTCGCCTGTAATCATGGATTCGTTCACTGAAGAAGATCCCTCGATGACAATACCGTCAGAAGGAACGATCGCGCCCGGCCTGACTAAAACCATATCGCCCGCTTTAAGCTCCGAAATGAAAATTGTTTCCATTTTTCCGTTTCGTATGACATCAGCCTTGTCCGGCAAAAGCTTGGACAGTTCCTTGAGGGCATTTTGAGTGCCTTGCACCGCCCGCATTTCCATCCAGTGCCCGAGAAGCATTACGGTAATCAATGTAGCGAGCTCCCAAAATAGATTTTCTCCTCCGTAAAAAACTGTGAAGATGCTGTAGAGATACGCGACGGATATTGCGAGCCCTATCAAAGTCATCATTCCCGGCTGCCTTGCTTGAAGCTCCTGACGCGCCCCGGAGATAAAAATCCATCCCCCGTAAAAAAAGATTATTGAACTGAAAAAAACAGTAAGGTAGTGCGAACCGGAAAATTCCGGCACTTTCAATCCTAATTTTTGAGACAAGCTGGAATACAAAAGCACCGGAATAGTCAGGATAAGGCTTATCCAGAATTTTTGAGCGAACATCCGGATGCTATGCCCTGCATGTTTATTATGCATTTCATGATTATGCTCGTGCATTTGCATATTCCGAATTATTTCTTATTTATATATTTAAGAAGGGCAATGATAGCCAAAATCAAAACAGCCCAAATCAAAAGCATGGCAATCCAAGAAAACAGACCGAACATGCCGAAGCCAAAATTCATCATATTGTTATTTGTTAAATTATTATTAAATGAAGGCGACCACCCTCCCATCATCATATTCATCATAGGCATAAAGCCGAATCCTTGAGCCGGAAAAACTGCCTCCGTATCGCAGCCGCTTAGACGCTTTCCCATGATGATGTGCATTGATTCCTCTCCTTTCTCACCCATCGCATTGATCATCATTTGATTCATAGCCGCATGCGAACTGCCCATCATCTGACCCATGAAATATTCACCGACAGATCCGAAGTTTTTATCGGAAAGATCAGCACATGCTATTTCTTTGTTCTGGATCTTCAGCCATACTTCTTTCCCTTCTGCTTCTTCGCGAGCTGTTTGATTATCTTTGTCAAAATTACTATTCATCATCTGAGCGTTTGTAATTGAAACGACGGCAATGAATGCAAAAGATATGAATAAAATTGTTTTCGTGATTTTTTTAACCATGCTTATATGATAACATCCTTCTGCTCTGAGGCAAAAGGGGTCGGTTTTTGAAAATTGTTTTTATATTTTAAATAGACAAAAAAGATAGAGCTGATGAGGGCGGCGAAAAAGCACCAGACGGAAGCGAATGTTGAAACGAAAAATATTTCGGAAATTATCGCAGCCGCGAGAATCGCCACACCGAACCAGCGGAAAGCGCGGTTGCTTGATAAAAACAAAGGCAAAAATACGACTAACAAATAGGAGGCCCTGATTGCAAGATTAAACGGGGTTTCAAAAGAATACTGAATGCTTCGATTGATCACATTGATCGACAGCGGCTTTGATATTAAAATGATCAAGAAAAATACAGACAATAAAAATCCTGACAAAACAAACCATCTCAAGATCTTTTTCCTTTTTTTATCAAGCAAAAAAACAGCGGCGGGCACATAGATCGGCCAGACAAGGAACGCAAAGAATAAAAATCCATAACCGGCAAACATCGACACAGATCCGCTTTTTAATGACAGCCACTGAATTCCTTCAAAGGCTTGTTGGACGGAAAAAAGGATTGGCATCAAAGCCAATATCTTTTCTTCTTTTTTGGCAACTTTCAGAGAAGCCCCGCCTAAGACGGCGAGTCCTCCGCTGGCGGCAAAACTTGCTGGTGCTGAAAAACACATAGTTTGATTATAAATTATAATGGCAACTTTTACCTAAAAATTCACTTATTTCCTGAAACTGATTGTTCTTGCTCCTGTTAAAAATTCATACATCGGGCCCCAGACAAGGCCCCAGGACAAACCCCAAAGCATTTCTGTCCACGGAATGTGCTTGAAGATTATAATGCCTTGCGGCGTGCCCGACAGCTTCCATATCTTCAGCATCCAAGCATGAGCTGAAGGGAAAAATTCCTGGCCGAAAAAATAAATGATGAACATGATTCCCGCCACCATAAGCGCAGAGCCGATTGCGTTTATCGTCAAATCAGGCCTAATGATGAGCATGATAATCGCCAAAGCTATCATTGCGATCGAACTTACGAAAATTGAATTTATCCCCAGAAAATTATTGAAGATGATCATTGCAGCGCCGATTACAAGGAAGAAAATGAGCAAGAACCATTCATTGCTCATTTTCTTCTCCTCACACCTGCAAAAACCCCTGACGAAAAATGCCTCATACGCGAATGATCCGATGCCGCCGATAGAGAAACCGAACAATAAATCTTCAACTCCCCCGATAAAAGGAAGCGGGAACGCAATTGCGGGCTGCCAATAATCCGCGAAGTACCAAATTTCCGAGAGCGGTCCGAAAGAAGCGGTAATCAAGCTCATGATCAGCATGGGCTTCCGCAATTTTTTCACTCGCCAATAGATTAAAAACCAGACGGCAAGGAAAAATAAGTCCGCAATGAAATATGCGTATGTAAACTCAGGCATAATATAATTTTAGTGCTGAGAAGAAAAAACTTTGTCTAAGTTATTCTTTGTGCACCATGAATCGATTATGAAGCGAGGCAAAAAGATAACCGACTGCATATGTGTAGGCGAAAATCTGCGCAAGTCCCGCAATGAAACCGCCTATTGTCACTGCAACATCTCCGGCGAATTTATCTACATTCACCAGGTGAATCAGCCAGCCAAAAAGCTTAAGGGAAAAATCAGGCCACAATGAGACGAATAATGCGCAAACCACATACGCTATTCCCATTGCGACTGCCGCCGCTAAAGCAAACTTATTCTTTTGAAGTTCCATAAATTTATCCGATTAATTATAATCCAAACCCTTTTAATTTCAGCCTTTTATTGATTCCTGTTGTCTATCTTGAATATCGCATGAAGCGCGCAAAAGCCCCAAAAGCTTTCAACAAGCGCAATCCATCCGACAATGGCAATAGCTGCGTTTGCCCATGAAGCGTCATAATGCGGAGCCAGAGGGCCGATCCACCAGAAAGCAAGTATGAAACGCAGAATTCTATCTAATTTTCCTAAATTTTGAGTCATAATTTTAAATTTAAATTTAATGTTTTATAAAATCGACCTTTATCTATCCCAGCCAATTTCTTAATTTTGGAAATTTTGAGCATATCGGCAAATTGGAACACCAGTTTTCGAGCCCGTAAAATCTGCCGGCGCGAACAGAAGCGAAATATAAAAATATTACCGCGTAGATAATATGCTCATCGACGATATATGAATGAGGCGGAATGATCGGAAATTGAAGAATCGGCAGATAATAAAGAATCATCAAACCTGCGCCGAACAGTGAAGTCAGTCTGACAAAAATCCCCAAGATGAGCGAAGCGCCCAAGATAGTCAGACCCCATTCATTCAGGAAATTCGTCACAGGCAGAATATCCGGCCGCGCAAACCATGCGAAAAATTGAGGAAATGTTGAGGCGTGTTGAAGATATCCTGCCGCAGACCATGAAGAATCCAGAACTTTGGTGATGCCCGCGTAAAACATCATCCATCCAATTGAAATGCGGAGCATGAAAAGAGAAATTTTTTGAAAATTCATCATCCTTTAATTGTAAGTTAAACAAGAACAAAAGCAAGCCGAGTTGAATGTTTATAATTATTCTTGCTGATATGCATTGAAGTCGGCATTCCTTTAATTTCTTTCAGCTTATCTTCCGGCATCATCGATGATTTAAAGCGGGATGATTACAAAACCGCCTTCAGAAGCCATCCGCTCTTCGGCGGCAAGCACCGCTTTTTCCATGACCTCCACCGCGCCTGCCGGATATTTTCCCATAGCAGTCTCATCGGAGAGCATCACAGCATCAGCGCCGCTCAAAATAGCAAATTCCACATCAGTAATTTCAGCTCTCGTCGGGAGAGGATTTTCAATCATGGAAAAAAGCATCTGCGTCGCGACAATCACCGGCTTGCCTGCTTTTTTGCATTCATTGATGATATCTTTTTCAATCAACGGAATATCTTCGAGTGGAACTTCATTGCCGAGGTCGCCTCTGGCAATCATGATTGCATCCGCTGCTTTCACTATTTCGCTGATTGATCGGACGGCTTCTGCGCGCTCGATCTTCGCGATAACCGGCACGCTTCCTCCGAGCTTGGAAATTTCCTCTTTTAGCTTCAGAACGTCCTGCGCGCTTCCGACAAAAGACTGCGCGACATAATCGACACTGTGCGTGATTCCGAATGTGAGATCGTCCAAATCTTTTACGGTCAGAATTTCAGCCGAAGACGCGTCAAACACATGTCCGGAGCCTTCTTGTTTTCTCGGACCGGACAGATCCTGGATTATCAGGATTCTTTTTCCCGTTTCCTCTGCAATATCCCGTATCAAGGAAATGTAGCGGGCATGCTCTTCGTGGTTCCCCCATGAGAAATTAAGGCGGAATGCATCAGCGCCGCGATCAAAAAGCCCGCGCACTGTTTTTTTGTCGTCAGTCGCCGGCCCTATTGTCGCTATGATCTGCGCTTGTGAATGTCTCATGTTATTTTTGATATATTCGCCAGTCGTTCATATTTTACCGCACGTTCTTCTTTTTGCGGAGCGCCGGATTTCAAGCCGAAGCAGCCGAATGCATATGAGAGGTCAGCGATGAAATTATCCATTGTTTCCCCGCTTCGATGGCTCACAATCAGCTCAACGCCATTCTCTCGCGCCAACCTCATCGTCTCAAGAGTTTCAGAAAGCGTTCCAATCTGATTCGGCTTTATGATCATCGCATTGACGCTTCCCTTTCCCATCGCTTCTTTGAGGCGCGCCGGATTCGTCACTGTCAGATCATCGCCCACGACCAGCATATTTTTATGTGATTCCTTCAATTCATTGAAACTTTCAAAATCTTCCTCGTAGAACGGATCTTCTATCGAAATCAGATCGAATTCCTCGATCAGGGAATTGTATATGTTCATCAGGTCATCCTTGGAAATCTTTTTTCCTCCGACCTCATATGATCCGCTCTCGTAAAAAGACGAAGCAGCGACATCAAGCGCCAGCCTGACTTTTCCGGAAAGATTATTCTTTCCTATCGCTTCTTTCAAGAACTGGAGCGGCAATCGGATGTCGTTTATTTTTGGAGCGAATCCGCCTTCGTCGCCGATCGAAATAGAATCTTCATCGAGTTTCTCAAGAATTATTTCTTTGAGAGTTTTTTGGATAATAAGCCCGATTTGTATCGATTCAGATACATCATCGGTGATAGGCACGATATGATATTCCTGAAATGCCAGGTTGTTCTCGGCATGCTTCCCGCCATTGATAAGATTCATGTACAAATATGGCGCCGGCCGGGAATGCTTTATTTCTTTAAGTGTTCGCAAATATTCGAATGTTTCCTTGCCGGAAGCTTTTGCCGCCGCTTTTGCGCACGCGATGCTTGCGCCGATTAGCGCATTGGATCCGAGTTTCGATTTATTTTCCGTCCCGTCAAGTGCGATCAGAATTTCATCGATCGCTTTTTGATTTGAAGCGTCTTTTCCGACAATCGCCGGCGCGATGATTGCATTGACGTTATCGATCGCTTTGAAAACTCCTTTTCCATTGCGATAGTTCTCATCACTATCGCGGAGCTCAAGCGCTTCATGAATTCCCGTACTCGCGCCGGAAGGAACAGAAAAAGAACCTTCCGCTCCTCCGGCAGAAACAGACACTTTGAGCGTCGGATTTCCGCGCGAGTCAAAAATCTCTTCTGCGATTATTTTTTCTATGCTAATCATGTTTGGTCATTAAAATCATTAAGTCAGAAACATTCGCTCCTGTCGGGCCGGTCATGATCATTCCGTCGCCCAATTTTTCAAAGAAATCATATGCATCAGCCCGCTCTGCATATGATTTCATATCAATCCCTGAAGACTGAACCTTATCCGCAATCAAGGAATCGACGATCGCGCCCGCACCCGCGCTGTTATCAAGCCCGTCGGAAGCGAGCGCGACAAAAACGGAATCTTTTGGAATTTTTCCGATCGCTGTCATGCCTAAATACAGATTCCTTCCGCCCGAGCCGCCGCGATTCTCCACTTTCATTTTCGGCTCTCCGGCTCCGAGGACGGCTGTATCGGGAGAAGATGCGGAAATGAATTCGTCTGCAACTCCTTCAATCTGGTCATAAAAATCATACGAGAGTACTTGTATAGAGAATCCGAGAGTCTTGGCATATTCCGCCATCGCATCGACAGCAGTCCTGTTTGAAACAAGGATGTTGTTATGAACTTTTTCAAAATACATATCTTCTTTCGGCGTTTCGGTAAGATTAAATGATCCTAAATCATATTTCTTTATCACTTTTTCCGCATCAGCGATCGTCGTTTCATCCTTATATGTCGGACCGGAAGCCACATCGGCATAATTGTCTCCCGGCACGTCGGAAAATATCAGCGAAATGACTGTAGCCGGATACAGCATCTTCGCCAATCCTCCGCCTTTGAGCGACGATATATGTTTTCTTACCGTATTGAGCTCGCTGATCATTATTCCGCTTTTGATGGACGCATCATAGAGCATTCTGCCCTGCTCGCACTCGGCTTCCGGATAGCACAAGAGCGCCGAACCGCCGCCGGAAACGATCACAATGACAAGATCATCTGCTTGTATGCCTTCGACTATGCGTATGATTCTTTTTCCGACTTCAAGATTCTGAGGAGACGGGCGCGGATGCGTGCCTTCGAATGTTTCTATGAATTCGCATGCTTTTTTTTCAAGGCCGATAACGGCGCCTTCGGAAATTTTCGATCCGAGGACTTCTTCAAGCGCCTGCGCCGCATCGCATGACGCTTTTCCGAATCCAATCACTTTGATTTTCTTGAATGTTGAGAGATCAAACGGCTTCCCCTGCACGGAAAGGATATTGCCTTCGAGCGCAAGGGATTCCGTCACGACTTTTTTCGTATTGATCGCATCAAGGCCTGCTTCAGCTATCTCAAGCGCGCGCTTTCTGTTTTCTGTCTTTGCCAGTTCTGCAAAATTTTTAATCCATCGTCCGTTCATGTATGCGTATATCATAACACAAACTAAAACCGCCTTTTAAGGCGGTTTTAGAAAATTTAAAATGTTCAAAGAAACTTATTTGGCTGCCGGCTTGATGCATCTTACGCAAGACATCTGGTCTTTTCTGCTTTTGATGTATTTATTTCCGCAAGCGCACAAAAGCACTTCCGTCTTACTCGGTTTTTCCACCCACTTGCCGTCTTTTTGATATGTCTTTGAGGACATTATTTTAAAATTATTATTCAATGAATGTAAGCGCTTTTCCTCGCTTATTACCGCGGCCTGTTCGGCCGATTCGGTGAATGTAGTCATCATATGTCGCAGGCAGATCATAGTTGATGACATGGCTGACATCTTTGATATCAAGTCCTCTCGCGGCAACATCTGTCGCCACCAAGATCTGCACTTGATTCTCTTTAAACGATTTGAGCGCTCGCTGACGCTGATGATGATTCTTGTCGCCGTGGATCGATTCTGATTTGAATCCTTTCTTCATGAGCTCTCGCGAGAGCCGCTCTACGCCCGGCTTTGTCCGTCCGAAAATAAGCACCTTGCTGAAATCTTCTTTCTTCAAAAGATTATGGAGCACATCGATTTTCATGTCCCCTCGCTGGATTTTAACGACATCCTGATCGACATTTTTCGAAGTATCTCTCGTTTTGACAGAAACTCGTACCGGTTCGCGGAGGAATTCTGAAATCAATTTTTCGATTTCCGGAGAAAGCGTCGCGGAGAAAAAGAGCGTGTGTCGATTTTTCGGCATTTGAGACATCACGAAACGCATGTCGCCCACGAATCCCATATCAAGCATCCGATCCGCTTCGTCGAGCACTATTGTGTTGAACTGCGGAAGCTTGATCATTTTCCGCTCGATCAGATCTTTCAATCGTCCCGGCGTACCGATGATGAAATTATTATGATAGCGAAGCTCGGCTATCTGCGGACGGATATTCGCGCCGCCGACGCAGACAACTGAAAATATTCGAGGGCATGATTTCAGATTCTTGGTGAATCCTTTGAGTTCTTCATCGATCTGAATCGCGAGTTCGCGAGTCGGCACCACGATGAGAATCTGCTCATTTCTGTTCGAGAGCACTTTATTGATGAGCGGAATGAGAAATGCCGCCGTCTTTCCTGTGCCCGTGTTTGCGATTCCCACGATATCAGCTCCCTTCAATACGTGAGGGATTGATTTGTCCTGAATCGGAGTCGGGGTGCCGTATCCTTTTGAAAGGATAGCCGCTTTCAAAAGCTCGTCGATCTTAAAATCGTGAAAATTATTTTCAGCGACAATCACTTCTTCTTTTTCTATATGCGTCGCCTTGTTGATGAATCGAGCATAGTCGATTTTTTCTCCCTGTCTGTCGCCGCGCTTAAAACGCGAAGGATTTCCTCCTCTCTTGAATGAATGCCGCTTGGGGCCTGATGAAAAGGATTTCTTGAATCCTGTATTGTTGAATCGTGTATACATGTCTTTATCTAAAAGGGCTAAAAAGCCCCCTATAACGTCTAGTCTTTAGAATAAAATGCGACTAGCAAGTCTCGAGAGTTTTTAGATAAAGCAGTAATGCTTAGATAATCTGATGAGATATTCTCAGAAATAAAAAACCGATGAGATTAAGTTACACTCACATAGTATATTATAATCAGAGTTTTGTCAACGGTCGCTCGCCCTGTTATTTTTTCAAACGATGCTTCAGTGGAAGAATGCGCAAGGCTTTTCAAAGAAAAAATCCTCGCTCTAACAATAAAAGCGTAGAAAATTACTATGATAACGATTTACTGAGTGGCGTGACTTCCGGCAACATATCCGGTTGTCCAGCAGAGCTGGAGCGAGTATCCGCCCGACGGACGATTGATATGCAAGAGATCGCCGGTCACATATAAATTTTCAATCTTTTTTGATTTCATTGTTTTCGTATCGATTTCAGTGAGCACCAGTCCGCCATCAGAAACAACTGCCCTGTCATAGCCCATCAATCCCGTGATGGTCAATGGCAATGCTTTGAGCAACTGCATGATTATTTTCCTCTGCTCTTTCGTCACGCTGTGGACTTTCGTATCAGGACTGATTTTGTCTTTCAAGAGCGAAAGAATGCTTGCGGCCGTACCCGCAGGCGCGATGTCTTTGAAAATGTTTTTGAGCATTTTGTTTTTATTCTTGTCGAAGATTTTGATGATTTTATCTTCAAGCGAGCCATGGTCGGTGTCAGGAAATGCATCGATTGTCGCCGTCACCATTCCGCTGTGAAGCAAATCCCCCACCTTCCCAGCGCTGTTTAGGATAAGCGGGCCGGAAATACCGAAATGAGTGAACAGGATCTTGCCGGTCTGTGCGAATTCTTTTTTTCCGTCGGTGAAAAAAGTGATCTTCATGAATGAGAGCGAGACGCCGGCTAAGTCTCTCACCCATTTCTCCGAAACTGCGAGCGGAACGATTGTCGGCGTCGGCTTTGAAATAGTGTGGCCAAGTTTTTCAAGCCACGAGAATCCGTCTCCGGTCGATCCTGTTTCGGGATGCGACACTCCGCCTGTTGCAATGATGAATTTCTCCGCCTTGTATTCTGTTTTTCCGCACATGACTGACATAATTTTATTATGAACAGAAATTACCCGCGTGACAGGAGAATCCGTCTTAACTGCCACATTTCCCTTTTTGATATATTTCTCAAGCACCGCATACACATCGAACGCTTTTTCGGTATGCGGAAATGCGCGCTTCCTTGCCTGCACCACGAGCGGCAAACCGCGCGATTCAAAAAATGAAAATGTATCTTTGACGCCAAATTGCGAGAATGGCGAATATAAAAATTGCTCGGCTTTGCCGTAGTGCTTCAAAAGCGCGTGCACATCGTATTCCGCATTGGTGATATTGCATCGCCCGCCGCCGGTGATTTTCAATTTCTCTCC
>CAZSEN010000004.1:0-1992 GCA_964605995.1 uncultured Candidatus Saccharibacteria bacterium
AAGCTGAGGCGACCACATGTACGAGCGGATCGGCATGTACCGGTGGGTCGGGAAGCTGGGTTGCTCCAGCGGGAGTCACATCCGTTACTGCCGAAGTGTGGGGCGGTGGCGGAGCTGGTGCTGGAGAAACTGCAAATAATGACGGTGGACAGTCAGGCGGAGGCGGTGGAGCATATTCTAAAAAATTAAACATAACAGTCGTACCGGGCAACAGCTACACGGTGACTATCGGAGCAGCGGGTACGACGAGTACTGGAGCAGGAACTGCCGGAGGAGATTCTTGGTTTTGTAATTCAACGTCAAATTGCGCGACCATCAATGGAACTGCAGTGCAGTCTGGGGCAAAAGGCGGAGGCGGCGGCAGCTTGAACACTACTAACGGTACAGGCGGTGCGGCTGCTTCAGGTTTTGGTGATACGAAGTTCAGTGGCGGAGATGGCGGAGATGGCGGCGCGCTCGGCACAGGTTCAGGTGCGGGAGGAGGATCTGCTGGAAGTACTGGAAATGGCGGAGCTGGAGGAAACGGAAGCGCGGGTCCGACAGGTGGAACTGCCGGTGCTGCCGGCTCAGGCGGCGGTGCGACTGGTGCAGCCGGTCTCGGCGTTGAAGGAGATGGAAATACGGGAGCAGCTCCCGGCGGTGGAGGCAGTGGAGCATATATCGCAGATAATACCAACCACTCCGGCGGTGCGGGAGCAGCCGGACAGGTTATTCTTACATATACTACCGTCAGTAATGTTTCTTCAACATTAGCTGATGGCTCATATACTGTGGGCCAAGTTGTGCCGATCACAGTCACATTCTCTGAAGCGGTTACTGTCACTGGCACGCCGCAGATTACTCTTGAGACTGGAATAACCGACGAGATTGTCAACTATTCTTCCGGCTCGGGCAGTACAATTCTAACTTTTAATTACACAGTGCAGGCGGGTGATACATCAGCAGATCTCGATTATGTCTCGACAAGCTCTCTTGCATTAAACGGCGGCACGATTACAAATGCGGCCGGCGGAAATGCAGTCCTCACTCTCCCGACTGTCGGCGGCGCAAATTCCATTGCCGGACAAAAAGCGATTGTGATAGACACCACAGTTCCTGCCGCGCCTGGAACACCTGACATGACTGCCGCTACCGACTTGGGTTTATCTTCAACAGATAATATTACGAGCGATACCACGCCTGATTTCACTATATCTTGCGAATCAGGAGCGACAGTGACGCTTTATGATGATACGACTTCAGTCGGCTCTGGTACTTGTGTTTCAAGCACAGTCACTGTTACGTCATCTATTCTATCAGGAGGTACTCACAGCAGCATGAATGCTAAACAAGCCGATCAAGCTGGCAATATCTCTGCTGCTTCAGGAAATCTTTTAATCACTATCGACACCACTGCACCGACTCTAACTTCTCGTTCGATTTCTTCAAATAATCCGAATTCCAACCAGGCGAAAGTCGGAAATATTGTTACGCTATCATTCACTTCAAGTGAAACTATTGGCACACCGACGGTCGCATTCAAGTCAGGCGGCGTCGCTGTAGCAGGCGCAGTCACAACCTCAAATCCTTCAGGCAATGATTGGACGGCATCATACACGACCGCGTCAGGCGATACTGAAGGTTTTGTAACTTTCACGATCGATTTCAGCGATTCTGCCGGAAACGCGGGTACTCAAGTCACTACAACGACCGATGCTTCATCTGTTACATTTGACAAGACCGCGCCATTTATTTCAGAAGTCACTCCTGTCACCACCCCGACAAATGACACGACTCCAAACTACACATTCTCTTCTTTTGAATCTGGCACGATCACCTACGGCGGTGATTGTTCAAGCGCAACAACTTCAGCGACGGGTGGCAGCCAAACAATTACCTTCAACGCTTTATCAGAAGGCATTCATTCTAATTGCACGATCATCGTCACAGACGCAGCAGGAAATCCTTCAAACACTCTTGCTGTTTCAAGTTTCACTATCGACACCACCGCAC
>CAZSEN010000004.1:2092-9199 GCA_964605995.1 uncultured Candidatus Saccharibacteria bacterium
TATCAAAGCGATGTCACGCTCGTCCTTTCAGGCTCTGCTACCGGCGGCGGCTTGATTGATATCATTGATGGCGTGGGAACGCTCACTATCAATGACAGCACTGCTGAAATAGTTGCCTTGTCTTTGTCTGATACTGAAGTTACGGGACTTGACGTGAGTTCGACGCAGGATGTTGAATTCCAATCAGTTTCTACTCCTGCAGTTAAATTCGTGATTATAAATCCTGCTGATGGCACGACAGGAGTTTCTTCCGCTATCACGGTTAAAGCCTTGCGTGTCGACAACAGCATCGACACCAGCTATCAAAGCGATGTCACGCTCGTCCTTTCAGGATCAGCAATTACCGGAGGATTAGTTGATATTGTGAACGGTGTTGGAACAAAAATCATAACGGATGCAATCGCAGAAACGGTCATTCTTTCTCTTTTGGACACTGAAGGCACAGGGCTTGATATCAGCTCAACCCAAGATATCAGATTCAGTAGACCGGTTAAAAGGGCAGGTGCGCCAATCGTTCCTCCGACACTTTTGAAATTTACAGGATTCGCATATCCTGAAGCAGCGCTGACTATAGTCACAGTAGATAAGGATAAACAGCAAGAAACACCGGTAAAAAAAGATGTTGTTAAATCAAGCGATGGCGTATTCTCCATCACGTTAAGCGAGCTTCCTATTGGCGTCAATAAGACATACGGTCTTGTAATTACAGATCGCGACGGAAGAAGAACTCAGACCAAGCTTTATAATGTCAGCATTAAACCCGAGACAACTATCGAGAAGACTATTTATGCCGCACCGACTCTGGGAGTAGCTGATGGAATTGTCCGGAAAGGGGATAATGAGAATCTTGCCGGTTATGCTTCTCCTAGAAGTTCTGTTGAAGTTGAAATTGATGGAAAAATGTCCGGACAAAAATCTTTTGCAGATCAGGCCGGAACATACAACATAGAGATAAATACTGCTCAGATATCTGCCGGTGAACATACTGTACGGACAAGACAGATAGTCAATGGAGTAATGAGCGATTTCTCTCTCAGTGAAACGTTTTCAGTCACGGAATTATTTACCCCCAAGGCCGATTTGAACGAAGATGGTATTATAAATATAAGCGATTGGAGTAAATTCTTGTCCATTTGGGCATCTGATGACGATGAAGCTAAAAAAGCGATTGATTTTAACGGAGATAGAAAAGTGAATCTTACAGACTTCAGCATATTCGTTCAAGCAATTAACAGATAATAAATGACGCATAAAATTCGCACAATATCATATGTATTTCTGATTATCTTAGCGGTTCTTTTCTCGGAAAAAGTGTCGGCTGCGACTCTCAATGTCGTTTCAGATGCGCAATCGGTGAATATCGGCGATCAATTCAGCGTAAACATTAAATTAGACACTGAAGGCAAAAGCGTCAATGCTGCGCAGTCAACGGTAAAATTCTCAAAGGATATCCTTGAGGTGGTAAGTTCCGACAAAGCAGGCTCTGTTTTTAATTTCTGGCTGGATGATCCTTTTGTTTCAAATCAGAGCGGGACTTTGGCTTTTACCGCAGGATCGACAAATGGGTTTTCCGGTAAATCATTGCAGGTCCTGAAAATTACATTCAGGGTCAAGGGAAATGGTACTGCTGACATTTTATTCACAAATAGCGCTATTACAAGTTCCGATGGAAGCGGCGCTAATATTCTCTCGAAAACCAACGGAGTGAAAATAGCAAGCGGAGTGGCGCTTGAAAATCTTCCCGTCCCGCCCCCATCCGCTACAGGTGAAACGACAACTATAGTTTCAGCTCCGACTCAAATCATTCGGCCGCCGACAATCGCCTCGAATCTTCCCGCAAAGCCTGAGATAGAAGTTCCGCTTTTCCCAGATTCCGCTTCTTGGTATGACGATTCATCGAATTTTACAGTCAGATGGAAGCTTCCATCTGATATAAGCGCCGTCTCGACGGAAATAAATCATGACCCCGCTTTTTCACCGGTTGCATCGGAAGGGCTTTTTGACAGCAAAGCTTTCAAAATGCTTGATGACGGCATTTGGTATTTGCATGTCAGATTCAAGAACAATATAGGATGGGGAAGCACTATCCATCACAAAATTTCAATCGATACGATTCCGCCGACATCATTTGAAATAAAAGTTTCTGAACAGAATCCGACGGATGTTCCGAATCCTACGATTCATTACACAAGCAGCGATCAGTTATCAGGCATCGATCATTACTCAATCAGAGTAGACAACGGAGAAGTCATATCAACTGACAAGTCAACGTATACATTGCCGCTTTTGCCGCCAGGAGACCACATCATCAGAGTTTCCGTAGAAGATAAAGCGCAAAATACCACCGAAGGAACGATTACCCTCACTATTCTTCCGGTTGCAGCGCCGGCGATACACTTCGTAAGTAAAGTGCATGTTGGAGAAGGCAATTTTTATGCAAGCGGAATAACTCCTTCAGGAACAACGCTTGTTTTCTCTCTTAAAAACAGCAAGAATGAATCAGAATATGAAGAAGAAATAACTCCGGATAAGGATGGCGGATGGACTGTAACGATAGACAAGCCATTAAAGAAAGATAATTATCATGTTGAGGTTTTGGCTAAAGATAAAAGGGGGGCGCTCAGTTTTCCTATCGAATCCGATACCATAAAAGTACGCTTGCGGCCGCTCCTCACTATTTTGGGCATAGGTATAACTCAATTTTGGTTTTATGCGATTTCGCTCCTTGTTCTCGGCGGCGCTTTCTTTGCCGGATTTAAGACTGAAAAGCGCAAAAAAGCTCAGCGAGGCCGGCGCGCATTGATTGCCCAAAGGGATACCACGAATCTTCTCGAGATGATGAAAAAAGATCTGAATGCAATAGAGGGGCAAAAATTCCTTAAGAATTTAAATCCAAAAGAAGCAAGTGAAATGAAGTTCTCTATAAGCAGGATAAACGAAAGCATTAAAAAAATGGAAGATTATATTATGAAAGACATAGAAGAAATCAATAATTAACAAAATTCAAGATATGCGTTATAATAGGGCAGTATGAAAAAGATATTAATTGTTGAAGATGAAGAAGCATTGGGGAAAATCCTCGAAGAAGAGCTGAATGAATATGGTTTTGAAGCAAAACTGATAACCGAAGGCGGACAAATGGTATTCGATACTGTCAAAGCTTTCCGTCCCGATCTTATACTGCTTGATTTACTGCTTCCCAAAATGCATGGTTTGGATGTCCTTAAAGAATTGAAATCAAATCCAGAAAATAAGCTCATGCCGGTTATCATACTTTCAAATCTCGATCAAGATGAAGATATCAAGAAGGCGATCATGCTCGGTTCTCAAGACTATTTCGTCAAAAGCCAGCACCCGATAAAAGAAGTGATTGAAAAGATCAAGCATTATATCGTAGCCCATTAAAAAATAAGCTGCCTGCATCAAGTTCTGTTTTTATCAAAAAAGATTTTTCCCAGAACTATTTATGATCATAAAGAAAAAAATAAAACTGAGCGCCTTCATTCTCGACGTGATGATTGTTGGATTACTTGTTTTTTTTGGTTTCAATCGTGCGGTTGTGCAGGAAAATCCATATATTTTTCTATATATGATTATTGCGCTCTTGATTGCGCGCTTGATTTTAATATCTCTTAAAAATAAAATCGTTAAGCCTCTGAGTAAAATACAAGAAGTTGTCGAAGCGGTCGAAGCGGGCAATCTTGATTATAAGCTTGATGTAACAAATCAGGACGAGATAGGAATGATCGCTGAGTCTTTGAATAAAACAGCAGAAAAAATCAAAGATTCTTATTTGGGCATTGAAAGAAGAGTGGTAGAGAGGACAGAAGAATTAAGGGTCAGAGCTGAAAAAATAGAGCAGCAAAAAGCAAAATACGAATCTCTCCTGTCGAGTATCGGCGAGGGAGTGCTGGCGGTTGATAACGACGGTCGAGTTATTTTTATAAACAAAGAAGCCGAGGAAATGCTCGGTTTTGCCGGCGAGGAGCTTCTGGGAAAAATATCCCATGAAGTGATTGAAGCCCAAGACGAAGCCGGAAATGTTATTCTTTTTAAAGATAGACCGCTTACGAGGGCGTTGGAAGGCACTTTGACGAGGATTTCTCTGAATACGCCTTTCTATTATATTACGAAAGATGGCAGAAGATTTCCTGTAGACATTTCCGCTTCGCCGATTGTCGTGAAAGGGAAAATAATCGGCGGCATTGAAGTTTTCAAGGATATAACCAAAGACCAGGCCGTCGATAGAGCCAAAACAGAATTCGTGTCTCTTGCAAGCCATGAACTTCGTACGCCGCCCACTGCCGTCAAATGGTATACTGAATCTCTTTTGTCGCACCCGGCGAATTTTGATGAAAAACAGAGAAAGTATTTGAGAGAAATCTACAAGAGCAATAAAAGAATGATCTATCTGGTCAATTCTCTTCTTAATGTTTCAAGAATCGAGCTCGGTACTTTTATGGTTGAAACGAAGCCGATAAATGTCATTGACGGAATTAAGGTGGTTTTTGATGAATTAGAGAATCAGATCATGGAAAAAAAGCTGACGATAGAACAGATTTATGAAAAAAATATACCTCTTGTGAAAGCCGACCCAAGGCTTCTCATCATTATTCTTCAAAATTTGCTCACCAATGCCATCAAATATACGCCTGAGGGCGGTAAAATAACGATAGAAATCAAGACTCAGGATGGAAATATACTCCTTAGGGTGTCGGATAATGGAGGAGGAATTCCGGAGCATCAGCAGCAAAAAATATTCACCAAACTTTTCAGAGCAGACAATGCCAATGATTATGATCCTGACGGTTCGGGTCTGGGTTTGTATATAACCAAATCAATAATAGAACAAACCGGCGGTAAAATTTGGTTTGAGTCGGTGGAGAAAAAGGGAACTAATTTTTATGTTTCATTTCCTTTAGAAGGAATGAGGGAAAAAAGAGGAGACAGAATATTAACATAGGATTATTAATATATGAATTTTAATAAAAATATTAAAACCCAATCATAATATGGAACCAAAACAACAAAATAAAAAAATTTTAGTGACGGAAATCATCGAAGATGAAGCTTCGATGATTGAAATATTAAGCGATAGATTCAAAGAAAAGGGAGTCAATGTCATTGAGGCGAAAAACGGAGACGAGGGATTGCGGCTGGCATTGAAAGAACATCCGGATGTTATTGTACTCGATTTAGTGATGCCTAAAATGGATGGTTTTGAAATGCTCAAAAAATTGAGAGATGACGAGTGGGGAAAAACAGCTGAAGTCATCGTGTTTACCAACTTGGGTGAAGATTCTGCAGAAGCAAAAACATTCAAGAGCGGCGTGTCTGAATATTTGATAAAAGCTGATTGGACGCTCAATGATCTCATAAAAAAGGTTCAAGAAAAGCTGAAATTAAAGGAATAAGGGCCGCGCAAATTTCTCATTTGAAAAGCACGCATAGATTTTCGTCCAAAAGGAGGCACATTGTCGTAATGTGATTACTTTGATATAATACGCCTTATATGAAGAAAACACTCATATTTCTTGCGGCCGTCTTTTCATTGGCAGTAATAATGCCTTTTATTTCAATTAAAACCGCAAAAGCCATCGAAATAACAGCCCAATCTTCGAATTCGAATAATATTTCTGCAACTATCGACCCAGTGCCAGCTTCTGGGCAAGTTCTGACTTCTTCGACAAGCGGAGAACAAGAAAGCTCTGTGCAAGCAGCGCTCATCGTTTCTTCCGGCAACCAACTCATATCTGAAGATGAGCCTGTTATTTTACCCACAAATCCTTTTTATTTCACAAAAGAATTTGCCAGGGGAGTAAGAATGTTCTTCACGTTCGGCCGGCTCAACAAGGCGGCATATGAGCTTCAAGTCGCAGATGAAAAAGCTCGAGAATTGAAGCAAGTGGAGAATCTGGCCCCTGAAAATTCAAAGGGAATCGAGAAAGCGGTGGATAATTATAGTCAAAATATTGATAGGCTTAAAACAAGACTCGAGTCTCTCGGGGAAACATCCGCTAATCCGAATATCAGCGCGCTGCTTGATAGCTTGGCGACTCGAGCCATAGATCATGACGCGCTTTTTGAAGAACTCAAAAATAAGAATTCAGCCATTCGAGAAAAAATGGAGATGGCTCAGGAAAATATTGACACGGCAGTCTCAGAAGCTTCTATGAAATTCGATAATTCTGAAAGATTGAAGGAGCGACTGCAAAAAGCCGTCAGCAGCCAATCGGATGAAAAAAATACACAAGAACAATCCGGAATAATGCGAATTATCGACAAGATAGAAAAGAATCCTGTTGATTCTAAAGATTTCACAAAGCTAAAGATGGAAGCAGATTCTGCGCTGAACGATGATGCAAGAAAAGAAGAGTCTGGTTCGTTGAGATCTGAATCCGCAGATTAAAAAGCGAAGTTGATTTAAGAAAATCAATAAATAATTTTAAAAACCCGCCTCGACTTAGTCGAGGCGGGTTTTTAAAAGGAGGAGACTTATTTATCTGCGTGACATTCGATTTTTTGTATTACATCTTTCAGATGATGCTGGCTTTTGACGAAATAGTCTGCGGCGCCAAGCATGAGTGATTTTTTGATATCTTCTTCGCGATCAAGATTGGAAAGCACAACAATCGGTATATGTTCAGAGCTGGTGTCCGATTTCAACTCCTCAATGATTTCAAAGCCGTGCATTTTGGGAAGCAGCAAGTCAAGCAATACAAGATCGGGACGGAAAGCTTTGACGGCATCGAATGCCATTTGTCCGCCTTCGGTTACCAGTTTTATTTCAAAGCCATGTTCCCGAAATTCTCCTTCGAGAATTTCGCATAAATCCGTTTCGTCTTCTATTATTAGAATTTTTTTCATTTGTTTAGAAATTGACTATAATCTGCACGCAATATTTAGGATACCATATTCAATAGCATTAAAGAAGCTTCTTGTGGAAATTCGAGTTTTTTATACCCCGCAGCCAGAACCTCCATCTTGCCCTTTCGGCAGGAGGCCGAGGTCATTTAATTTTTTGTGGACATTGTTATACCAGCCGCTTCCGCTCGAATATTCTTTTCCTAGAACTGTTTTCGGATCGACATTTTCCCAGTCAATATG
>CAZSEN010000004.1:9299-17182 GCA_964605995.1 uncultured Candidatus Saccharibacteria bacterium
AATCCTTTAAGCTCCAGTCCTTGAAATGGAAAAGCGGCGATTCCGCCGGCGATGCCTATGCTCGATAAAAGTATTGAGCCGCAGGTGGGGCAAGCAGAAGCGGCAACTCCTACAATTGATCCGAAAGCGGCGCCTGTCTGGCCTTTCAGCTTCGGCGGCCCGAATGTTCTCCATTGATATGTAAAAAGAGATGTATTTATTCCGAATAAGATAATTGTGCCGAAAGTAAATATCGCATAAGACCAGATATAAACAGGGGAGACGGAAGTTGCCTTTATGAGAGTTGCAATGCTTGAATTGAGCCGCAGACTCCAGTAAAAAATAATAAGCAAGGCGAACGACGACGCAATGCCTACCAAACTGTATAAAAGCCCGCGTTCGAATTTTTTATCACCCTCTTTTTCACTTGCCGAAAATGTATTTTGAGAATCCATAAGTTTCTAAATGATATAATTTTACGATTGATATGTAAAGGTTTTTTCCAGCATGAAATCAAAATAAAAAACTCCGAATGTGTACACATTCGGAGTTTTGCATTCTGCAATGCATCACTTTTCATTCTGCGCTGCTTTTATTTCCCCCAGCAGCTTTTCGGTTTCCGGGTAATCGACTCCTTCTTCTTCAGCCAATTCAATCGCTCTTTTCGCCTGTATTTCCGCCTCTGTCAATCTTCCGCGCTTATATAACAGGGCCGCATACGTATCTGTGTTGTAGTAGCTTTCGGTAATGGCAATAGATCGTTCTGCCCACGCAATCGCCGTATCAAGATAGGCTGTATCGGAAACATTTTCATAAAAAATCCATGCAAAATAATTGAGAAGAATCCAATTATCTTTTATCTTGCACTTCTCCACATAGAGTGTCGCGGACTCTGCATACTTGTCCCAGTCTTCAGTCACAGCATAAAGCATGATATTGCTTTCAAGCACGAGCGGGTCAAAAGCAGAATCATTAAGCGCGGCGATTTCCGCCTGCAGCTTTTTGTAGCCATCTATGTCAGGCTCTTTTTTTAAAATACATTTTGACATAGCTACTCTGTATACCTGAATGATGACTTGATTTACGGAATCAGCTGTGTAGATTTCATCGTATGCTGTGCGGCAGGTGGCGAGATGCTGAAATATTCGGCAATGAGGATCTGTAATGAGCCCGCTGTGCAAGACCTCCCAATTTTCTCTGCCGGTCAAATTCGCTTCAACCTGCACGCTGTCGTAATGCGCCATATATTCGTCAGTCGCCAGGCATGTCGCTTTCCGCATTCTCATGTATCGGATGAATTCGCCCATCGTTGCTGTTCTTGATTCGTACTTTTTCTGCAGAGTGCAAAATTGATTTTCAGGGTTTAAGGCATTTTTCCCGAGCTCAATGAAATTTTGAGCTGTACACATGCCGCTTTGCCTGTGCACAAGCATTCCTGTGCTGTCAATAAAGAGGAACGTAGGGAAGCAGAAGACATCGTATTTTTCGGCAAGATCCTCCCGTGCGCCTTTTTCCATGTTGATTTGCACATTGATGAAATTTGAGTTGTAGAATTTCCCGACAGTATCGTTGGTGAATACAGATTCATCCATCAGTTTGCATGGAACACACCATGAAGCATATGCATCAATGAAGATGAGTTTTTTCTCTCGCTTTGCTTGGGCAAGAAGAACTGAAAGGGAATCGTCTTCAAAATGAATGCCTTTATTTTCTTGCGCGTATCCGGAAATGGGAACGCATGAGCAAAGAATCGTGCATGCAAGCATGAGCGCCTTGAGACCTGATTTCGTTTTCATATTTCTTGTTTTTAAAGAATTGTTTTTGCTGTTCTTCTTATATCATTTTTTATATATATGTCAAATGAGATAATCCCTGCATTGATGAGAAGCAGCGGGGATTTTATCAGAATTATTTGGATTACATATTCGCATGAAAATCTTCGTTTTTGTTCACAGGAGCGAAGATTTCAGGGTTTTCGTTTCCAGATACTTCAAGCACTGCCCATGCTCCTTTATTCATCCGGGCAAGCGCGTGATCTACGAGCAGATATTTTCCAGGCACATCTAATTTGAATTCAACGATGCTGGCGCCCCCTGGCAATACAGACGCGGCCTGGGTATTGTGTTCCAATGCGCCGCTTATGCTTGCATTTGGGTACACGGTATCAAATATTTCTCCAATAATATGGAATGATGAAATCAGATTTACTCCGCCATTTCCCACATAGATACGCACAGTATCTCCGACCTTAGCATGCATTCTTGGGACTTGCTCCACCTTTCCGTTAAATGTCACATAGTTTGGAGTCCCTTCCAAGAGCGCTTCGGAATCAAAAGGAACCAATCCCTTTTTCCCCAATTGCCCCATGGTATAAAGTTCTCCTTGCATAATATAAAATTCTTTATCAACTTTCGCCAGACCTTCTTTTGGTTCGACAAGTATTAATCCATACTGTCCGTGAGAGTTATGTGTGCTTACATTCGGCATCGCACAATGATACACATAAAGACCCGGATTCAATGCTTTCCATTTGAAGGTTTTTGTTTCTCCCGGTTTTACATTTGTAAGAACTGCTCCTCCGCCGGGACCCGTGACAGCATGGAGATCAATGTTGTGCGGGTGCAAGCTGGATGGATGGTTTGTGAGAGTCAGCTCGATGGTGTCTCCTTCGCGTACTCGGAGCATGGGGCCAGGCACTTGGTTGTTATATGTCCAATAATTAAAATAGATTCCTGGAGCGATTTCTCCTATGACTTCTTGAGCAGTCATATTGATCCTCACTATTCCATCTGCGTCAGGCGCTTGAGGATTCTCTGGCATCAGATTTGGATTTGCCCCAATGTCAGCAACTTTTTCAAAATTGTTTCTGTATTTAAAAAATTCAATAATTTTTCCAAAGGGGACAGAAGCGGGTATTCCCCCCGGAGCATGAGACATCATAAATGCCGGCATTGCAAAATCAGGCGCGTATGTCTTGTTGGAAATAAAGCCGGTAAAAAATGCGACAAAGAGCGCAATGATCGGAATGTATACGCTGCGCTCTTTCAGAACAGCGCGGACAGTTTTATGTTTTGCTATGCGGAAAATAAGAAGGCTGATGGCGATAATGCCGACAAGCGCTGATATGATTTCAAAAATAAAATATGTAAACATATTTTCATTGTATCACTAATCCTTTTCATCCTTGCGCACTCATTTTTCTCAAGGCTGCCATCTGATTCTCGTTTATATGAATCGAGGGGCGTCTGCTTTTTAAATATTCTATCGCTTTTTCAACGCTCATTCCGCTTTTAATAAGATATGCTGCAAATAAAGTCGGCGCCCTCCCGTGACCGTTCTGGCAATGAATGTAAACTTTGATTTTTTTTCTTATAAAAAATTCTAATGCTTGCACGCCCAGAGCCATCTTGTCTTCCGTGAGCGCATGATGGTCTTTCGTCGGCAACCACAAAAAGTAATCAACTCCGGTCGGAGTGTCAATTTTCAGTTCTTCCAAGCTTATGTCCGCCCTGACTCCCTTTGAGAGAAGCTCCTTGTCGAATCCGAACTGGCAACACATATTCGTGCCGATAAAAACGCCTTCTTCTATCTGGTCGTAATCAAAGCCTTTCCGCCCGGTCAAGTGATTAAAAATATCTTTTGGACTGTGTGCTATCATGTTTTGAATTATATCAATTTTGGCGGTATTCATTGTACAAAATTCGAACCTTTTTTGAAAGCAATCCTGACGAGGAATAAATCGTCCCGCCACCGCCTCGCAGAGCCTCGGCGGACACCAAAGAAAAATGTTCCTTGCTTTTCGGATTTGCGCGCGACCAATTTCTTCTAAAAAGGAAAGGACATTTTTCTTTAGTGTTCTGCCCTCCAAGTATTCGGGCAGGTGGCGGAACAATGCGGACGAAGTTTTGGCAAAACTATTTTTTGGGGAAAGGATTTGCCAAAACTTCGGCTCATTTGTTTTTGAATTCGGATGTCGCAAATGGAAAAGGAGGGGTTTGGGGAGGAATTTTCCATTTGCTCCGCTATTTTCTTTTGGCGAAATTCGGACGGGCTTATTCTGTTACTATCTCTTGTTCCCAAACTATAGTTTCTGTTTTAGAAAAAAACTTCTGATCTAAAACAACAGTTTGTCCCTCCGTTACAATCTGAATAGCTTGTCCGTTTGGGAACATGAGCGCAGGTTTATCACCGACAATGACAGGCATTGCCGCCATATTTTGCTGTGGCAAGCTGACTTCTTTAATAAATTGTCGAACATTCTTTTTGCTTGTCATAGTTTTACTTTCCACGACAGTAACCGGCAAAATTCTTGGATCGTTTCCTGTCGTTGGAGCGTCCGTGTATGGTTCTTTTAATTTTAGCATATCCTCGTATTTTAGGTATAAATCCCACATTTTCTTTTCGAGATCTCCTTCAGCAAAAAGAACGTTCAAACCGATATGCTCTTTTGCTTCTCTGCGAGAAATAATATGATCGTGAGCATAAAGTTTCTCAACAAGATGTTCGGCAATCCTTTTGATTTTCTTTTCGTCATTCAAATGTAGTCGCAGAAGTTTTATTGCATCATCAGTTGCTTTGAGATATGAGCGATACGCTCTGCCAAGCAAAAGAGGTTTTACATTTTCGGCAAGTTGGCTAAAGGCTTGAATTGTATGCTTTTGACGATTGATACCAAACTTTTCTTTCAGAAAAGCAATATAGCTAGATAAATCCTCGGTTGAGACATCAACTTTTTTATTATCAACTATCGCAGAAAGTGTTGGGTCTATTGGTCCTAACTCTCCCATTCGTCCCATAACTATTTCGTTTGATCCAATTGCAATAGCGGTAGCACAACTGTGCGCGCGATATGGTACAAGAACATTAAAATCTTTGGTGTGTTCGCGGATAAGATTTGCGAGAGCCCATGCAGTTACGGAATTTCCACCGCGACTGTAAATGTATAAATCAATTTTTGTATCTTTGGGAATATCCTTTACATGATCAAAAATCTCTCGCAAATCTGTTGGGTCGATCATTGAGATTATTCCGGGTCTATCGCTTGTTATGTAGGTTATAACGCGCGAACCTCGCAAATCCTCAATTTCTTTGATTATCTGTTGTCTGTCGTTCATAAATTATTTTTTACTTTGTACATAATCTTTTAATCTTTTTTCGGCAAGTCCAACATATTTTTCGTCTCTCTCAATGCCGATCCATTTTCTTCCCAATGCTTCCGCAACAACCGCAGTTGTTCCGCTTCCCATAAACGGATCAAAAACTAAATCGCCTTTATTGCTCGCCGACAGCACGACTTGTTGAATAAGTTTCAATGGCTTTTGTGTCGGGTGAGCTTTTATGCCGTTTTCATCCTTTAATCTTTCATTACCTTTGCAAAGTCCAAAGACCCAATCGGTATCTTTCATTTGAAGCCCGCCATTCATTTTCTTTAGAAATTCGTAATTGAAAGTATATTTTTTACAATCCTTATTTTTCACCGACCAAATTATTGTTTCGTGATTATTTGTAAAACGGCGACCATTCAAATTCGGTAATGCGTCAGTTTTTACCCATATCACATCATTCAAAAACCAAAGTCCTAAATTTTGCATTATTGTTCCGACTCGGAAAATATTGTGATACATTCCGATAACCCAAAATGTGCCTGTTGGCTTTAAAATTCTTTGGCACTCCTTAATCCAATTTTGAGTAAAATTGTCGTAATCTTCGTAGCTTTCAAATTGATCCCAGTAATCATCAACTGGAATAATTTCAGAGCCGTCGGCTCTTTTTAAGCGTTTTCCTTTCGGAAGTTGCAAATAATAAGGTGGATCGGCAAAAATTAAATCAACAGAATCATCGGGAAGTTTTTTCATTTCCTCGATACAGTCCCCATGTATGATTGTATTGATAAATTTTTGCATACGACATCAAAAGTTATAAACAACAAGGTGCTCAACCTCTCTATCGTTTCTGCCCTTAACATTGTAAAGATAGGTTTTATCGAACCTGTCAATTTTTATCCCTTTTTTGTTTTTGTACAAGCTTGAAATAAACGGCGTATCTTTGATTATAAGAATGAAGTTTGCTTTTGTATCGTAAAGACACCTCGCTAATCTTTCTTGATCTTTTTTCTCAAAAGATTTTTTCTCATAATTACTGAAATCCGTATCATATGGAGGATCAAGGAACATGAAATCTTTTTTTGAAAATTGATAACCATTAAAAATCTTTTCAAAATCTTGATTTTTGATAATAGTATTTTTGAAAAGATTTTTTACTTCGTCGCTAAATATATAATCGACTTTTCCACGAAAATCTTTTGTATTATACGCAATACCACCATACGGGATATTGAAATGACCGCTTTTATTAAAACGAAACATAGAGCCATAACAAAACTCTCTGATAAAATAGTAATTAGCGATTTTTTTAGGCAAACTGATTTTATATTTATTGCCGTTGAAATTCATCACATCTCGAAAGTGCATATAAAATCCACTTCTAAATGCAGTTTCTATATTTTTTTGAAGATCGCCTTCGGGTAATTTTCCTCTCTGTTTTTCAATTTCTTTTGTCCTGCTAATTTTTGAAATTAAATTTGAAGTAATCTGTTCTAATAGATTTTGCTCGTCTAAACAAAACTTTTTAAGAAAAAGTCCGTTAAACCGAACCTCTTCTTTTTTAAGGATAGAATTTACCTGTTTTGATAATTCCGCTTTGGTAATATCATCTTTTTTATATTTCTCATAGAGCTTAGTTATTTGATTTTCAAAAATGGTGATGTATTTTGGGATTTTTTCCCAATTTGTAGCATAGTCATATAATTCTTTTTTAAATTCCTCTCTGTCGTTTTCTGTTTTAAGTAAGCTGTAAAAATCAGTGAGTTCATTACAAACATCATTGATAATCGCCTTTTGCGGTTTTAGTTGAAAGAAAACTGCACCTCCACCAAAAAATGGCTCGATGTAACGATCAAAAGTCGGGATTAAATCCTTGATGTAAGGAAACTCTTGTGTTTTGCCACCGGGCCATTTAATAAGTGTTTGCATATATAAATTATCCCAAATAAGTTTTTTTAATTGAATCTAGTGAAGTTTTAATAAGACCAGCTTTTTCTTTATAAGCTTCAAGCACAATGTTATATCCTTGATCTGACTTACATACAAAATCCCAAAAATCTTTTCCAATCAAAAGCTCATCATCAGCAAAAAATTGACGAACACGCTCTTGTCGCCACGGCTTACCTTCGCCAAAGCGATTATAAGCAGTAGCAAAAAATACTTTTATTTTTGTTTTATCTGGTAGAGTATTTGATAGTATTGCGAACTGTTCCAGCAAAGCTTCTTTTTCTGAACGAGCTTTTTTATTATCAAGATCACCACCAATTTTTAGCTCAATCAAAAAGTTTTCCCCAGTTTCTTTATCAATCAAATAATAATCACTATCGTGTCTTTTTGTTACAAGCGATTTCTCTGTTGGTTTGGTTCGTAAAAATTGATAGTCCTTCGTAGTTGGTGGAGTAATTTCTCGGCGTTTATATTTCTCTAATAATTCCGCAACATCTTGAGTTTGCTTAAGGCTAAGAGGTCCTGCAACACTTTGTTTAACTTCGTAAGTCAATTTTGCGATATTGATTGCCATTTTTTCTAGCATATTACCCAAAGTGCTATCGAGCGAACGCACAAGAGCAGTGTAGTATTGTATTTCTGGTCCAAGAACCGCAATAAACACATTATGAATTTTCATATTGAGAGTTCCCTCTGGGTCTTCTAACTCACCCTCGTGCCTACCTTGAAAACCTACCGCGAATGATTCAACGGATGCGTGAACAATCGATTTTATAGCTTCTTTTTTGTCTAATGTTTCTGTAGTCATAATGTTTATTTTATCAAATTATCAATTCTTATTCCCACCCCCTCCGC
>CAZSEN010000005.1:0-5404 GCA_964605995.1 uncultured Candidatus Saccharibacteria bacterium
AATGCCGAAGTCCAAGCCCTTCATGAATCTGCATGGCGAGCTCTTGAATTTTTATACTCTCTTCTTTCGAGAAATTGCCCGGGCAGATTTCTTCCGTCTTGCCATTGTATTTATCTTCATAGCCCCAGTGCGTATCATGCGGCTTTCGGATTTCTGTCGGCAAAAGCGCGTATGTTTTCTGTCCGCGGAAATTATCCACTACGCCGCATGTCGCCTCCTTTCCCGTTATGAATTCTTCAGCCAGCGCATCATCGCCGGATTCGAAAACTTTTTCAAGCGCCAATGCAATTTCAGAAAAGCTTCGCGCAATTGAAATGCCGATCGACGAGCCGCCGGAGACGGGCTTGATGATCCACGGCGGAGGAACTTTCCTGTAAATCTCTTTTGCGCGCTCGAGGACTTCGCTTGCAAAATTTTCCTCTGGCACATCCGGCAATGCTACAACCGCCCATGCCGGAGTTTTGATTCCCAGTTTCCTGAATTGCTCTTTTGCCAGGGCTTTGTTCATGCCGACAAGCGAGCTTTCAGAATCAGAACCGGTGTACGGAATATCAAGAGCTTCAAGAATTTTCTGCACTTGGCCATCTTCGCCATACGAACCATGAAGCGCATTCCAAACGATATCAACATTATCCGCAAGGTCATAGCCGGCAGCCGGCAGACCGCCGATATGCCATATGCCGTCTTTGGTGATAAGAATATCAACGGCCTTGTATTTGCCTTCCGGCAAGTTCGCCAAAATATTCGCTCCCGTTTTAAGAGAGACATCATATTCCGAACTTATTCCCCCGCGTAAAACCCCGACTCTGATTTTGTCCATACGCTTAAAGTATACCATTGATTTTTTAAAGAATTAATGTAGCCTTGAGACAGAAACATTCATTAAAAATCAAATACCATGGAGACAAAGGTTGAAGAAAAAGTAACGGCGAAAGAGGTACTTCTTGTTTTAAGTCTTTCAATTTTCTTAATTTTAGCAACCCCACTTCTTTCAATATATTTTGGCATCAATTATTGGGTATGGCTGGCAATTGGCTTGCTGTCAGCGCTGATAATTGATCTTGATTCTAAAGCAAGAAACTGTCATGTCTCAAGAAGAGTTATCATGTTCCTTCTTTGTATACTTGCAGGATTTGCCACTTTGGCACTTGTATTAATCGGATTCTGCAATGGCCAATTAAAAATTAAAAGATCATATTTAAACGCGACAATTGTCGCGTTTTTTTATTGCTTACTTCTTAAAAAGATTCTTCCTGCTTTTTTCCCGGTGAAAGCCGATTGCAAATCGATGGGCTTCGCTATTGGCGAGCAAAATGCTTTTTTCATACGGGTAAATGAACTTATCGCTACCTAAAATCCGCTCCGGCCTATGGAATTCATTTTTCACCACTGCGACGACTGAAATCTTCATATCTAAATTTTTCAATACTTTCTCCGCCGTATTTTTCTGAGCAGTGCTTCCATCAACAACTAACAAATCCGGCAGCCACCATTCCGGATGAGCGAATCTTCGCTCAAGAATCTCGCTTAGCGCTCCAGTATCATTCGAAGATGAGAAGCCGCGGATGTTAAATTTCCGATACTCCTTTTTCTGCGCTTCCCCGCCTTCCACCACCGTCATTACGCCAACCATATTCTTTCCGCTCGTGTGCGCCACATCATACGCTTCAATTCTGAAAGCCTTATCTTCGGCATTTTTCTCTTCCACATTCTCTTCTTTGATGAGCGACACATCATGGATATGTTCGAGCGCGAAAATCTGATTGCGAACGCGTCCCGCATTTTCAAAATCATGCTTCACGGCAAAAGATTTCATCTGCTTTTTCAGATTCCCAATCAAACTTTTCTTTTTCCCATCCAAAAGAAGCTTGATGCTCGAGATTATCTTCTTATATTCCGCACTCGCCTTCTCCTCTGTCACATCAGGCACGAGGCCAAGTTGCCGATAGAATTCATATCGTCCGCGGACAAATGTTCTTTCTTCTAAAAATGGAAAAATCCGGCGGATGATTTTAAGCGCCTCGCGCAAGCTTCCGCCGTGCGTGTACGGGCCATAGATGGTCGCAAGTTTCTTCCCTTTTGCAATATGTGTTTGGAAATCGATATTCTTCCCTCGCTCGATGACAACTTTCGGCCACGCTTCTTTGGTGATGCAGATATAATTGAAGCTCTTATTGTCTTTTTCTTTCGTATTGTATTTCGGCTGATATTTTTTTATCAGATTCGCTTCCAAAATAAGCGCCTCCAAGACGCTGTCAGTTTCCTGCCACTTCAAATCCTCCGCTTTGAAGACCATATCCAAAATAATCGGCCCGCGTGTTTCGATCAGGTCTTTTCCGAAATAACTTTTTACCCTGTCGCGAAGCGACGTAGCCTTGCCGATATATATCGGTTTTTTCTTCTTATCGAGAAAGAAATATACGCCGGGCGCGTCTGGAAGTTTCTTTTTTGTTAAATCTTGACGATTCATCGATTGTATGATACCATTCTCGTTAGAAATATCAAATTCCTTAAAAAACAAAATTATGGAACAAAACAAAGAAATGTCTGACGAAGAAAAAGAGCTTCTTATAATTCTCGGAAAGTTATCTATATTCAGCGCCTATAGCGGAGAAGCACCGTCACCGAAAAAAATGGAGGAGACTATTGATATAGTCTCTAAAAAAATTGCGGTTGAGCCGGACAAGATAAAGAAAGCCTATGCTTATGCCAGGGAGAAAGCTGAAGAAATGGCTTTCAATATAGTGCAAAGGAAGCCTGTTGGCTATTAATTTGAATAAAATTCACGATTAAATCAATCTGAACTAAACCACTTCAATTTTGAAGTGGTTTTTCTTTTTTACTTTTTAAGAATCTTTTTCAAATATTTTCCCGTGTGGGATTTCGGATTATTAGCAACTTCCTCTGGCGTACCCTTGGCGACAATTTCACCCCCGCCGATACCACCCTCGGGGCCTATGTCGATGATATGATCAGCGCTCTTAATGATGTCCATGTTATGTTCGATCAGCACGACGGAATTCCCCTTCGCAACCAAGCGATTCAAGACATGTATCAAATTCTGCACATCGTCATAATGCAAGCCGATTGTCGGCTCGTCGAGCAAATACATCGTCTTTTCCACATACGGGCGGAAAAGTTCGGATGACACTTTCACTCGCTGCGCTTCCCCGCCGGAGAGCGTCGTTGCGGACTGTCCGAGCGCGACATAGCCCAATCCCACATCCATGAGCGTTTTCAAGCGATCGTAAATCGCCGGAATTTCCTCGAAGAAAACAATTGCTTCTTCAATCGTCATTTTCAGCACTTCAAAAATATTTTTCTTCTTATATTTGATCTTGAGCGTTTCTTTGTCGAATCTTTTTCCATTGCACACATCGCATGTCACATAGACGGTCGGCAAAAAATGCATTTCCACTGCAATCTCGCCATTTCCTTGGCATGCTTCGCAACGTCCGCCGGGGACGTTGAAAGAAAATCGATTCGCCTTCCAGCCGCGAAGCCGCGCTTCTTCGCTTTCAGCGAACAGATCACGAATGAATGTAAATGCGCCGACATATGTAGCAATGTTCGAACGCGGCGTCCGCCCGATCGGCGATTGGTCGATCAGAATCGCGCGAGAGATATATTCCGATCCGGTAAACGAAGCGCAGTTGAATGTTTCGTTGGTCCTATACTTGCGATCAAGCCTTCCTTGGAGATTTTTATGAAGAATTTCATACATGAATGACGATTTTCCTGAACCAGAAACTCCAGTGATGCACACGAGCTTGGAGAGCGGTATTTCGGCATTCATGTTTTTGATATTGAACACTTTTCCACCGACGATTTTTATCGAACCCTTATCAGCCGATCGTCTCTTTTCAGGAATTTCGATTTTCGCTTCTTCTCGCAGATATGAAAGCGTCCGCGAACCTGAATCATTTTTCTTCGTGGTCAAAAGCTTGTCGAGATATCCGGCAACGACGACTTCCCCGCCATGCACGCCGGCTTTCGGCCCGATATCAACGATGTAGTCAGATGAATAAATCGTGTCTTCATCGTGCTCCACGACAATAATCGTATTGCCGAGGTCGCGCAAATCCGCAAGCGTCTTGATGAGCTTTTCATTATCGCGCTGATGCAAGCCGATTGTCGGCTCGTCGAGCACATACAATGCGCCGACGAGGCGCGAGCCGAGCTGAGACGCAAGGCGGATCCGCTGCGCTTCCCCGCCGGAGAGCGTGTTCGCGCGGCGATCAAGCGAAAGATAATCAAGGCCGACATCAAGCATGAACTGGAGCCGCGCTTCGATTTCCCTGATAGCGACATTTGAAATGCTTTTTTCTTTGGCTGATAGTTTCAAATTCTTGAAGAATTGATATGCGTCATGAATGGAGAGCGCCGTCAGTTCGACGATATTTTTTCTTGTTTTTATATTTTCTGCGCCGATAAACACATTAAGAGCTTCGGGGCGGAGCCGCATACCGCGGCACACGTCGCACGGATTTTCATCGAAAAAATGCTTCGTACCCAGGCCGTGACATTCCGGACACGCGCCATGAGGAGAATTGAATGAAAAAAGCCGCGGTTCGATTTCAGGATATGAAAATCCGTCCTTCGGACAAGCGAATTTCGCCGACATCAGAAACTCTTCGGAAGATTCTTCTTTCGAGGTTTTCTTATTTTCGGCGCTGATGATAACTCGCACGAGTCCGTCGGATTCGGCAATCGCCCGCTCGACAGCTTCCGCAAGACGCATGCTTGCTGACTTCGCATCATCTTTGAATTCATGAAGCGCGATTTCATCAACAAGAAAATCAATGTCGTGCTTTTTTGTTTTTGAAAGCACAATTTGCTCGCGGAGATTCTTGAGCACTCCATCAACACGCGCTTTTGCAAATCCGCGGCCGAGCATATCATAGAGAAGCTGGTAATATTCCCCTTTTCTTCCTCTGATCACGGGAGCGAAAATCTGAAGGCGGATGTCGTTATATGAAACCCCCATGACTTTCTTTTCATTTCCCTTCTTGTCAAAATTCTTTACTTTTTCCATGATCAAGCCGATGATTTCTTCATTGGAGAGCTTTTTAATCTCATCGCCGCAGATCAAGCAATGCGGGCGGCCGATTCTGGCATACAGCACGCGGAGATAATCGTAAATTTCCGTTATAGTCGCCACAGTTGAACGAGGATTATTCGATCGTGATTTCTGATCGATTGAAATCGCGGGAGAAAGGCCGATGATCTCATCGACATCCGGCTTTCCCATTTGCTTCAAAAACTGCCGCGCGTATGAAGAAAGCGACTCGACATATCGCCGCTGTCCTTCGGCGAAAATCGTATCGAATGCGAGCGACGATTTGCCGGAACCGGAAAGTCCGGTAAATACAACCATCTTATTCCTCGGCATTTCAACGCTGAT
>CAZSEN010000005.1:5504-13452 GCA_964605995.1 uncultured Candidatus Saccharibacteria bacterium
AACCGGAAAGTCCGGTAAATACAACCATCTTATTCCTCGGCATTTCAACGCTGATGTTTTTCAGATTGTGCGTGCGTGCGCCTTTGACTATTATGTTTCCTATCCCGTTCGAATTTTTATTTTCTTTCATAAAATTGAAAACCACCCGCAGGTTGCCCCTATAGGTGTATAGCTATTTGTTATTGTGGTGTCATCATAGCACAATGAAAATTTATTGACAATAATAAAACAATCTGGCAAGATATGAGACAGGAAAGTGAACTTTTAAAACGAAAAATTATGAGCCGCAGAGAACATCCTGAATATTTTGAAGGGTTTAAGGAAGGCCTGAAAGAAGGCCGGCGCGAACCGAATGGCCAGCCGAAATCCTTAAAAGAAAATACGCGGTATCGGATGCTTTCAGATACAACCACTCGTGATCTTGGAAGACATCTGGCACTTTTAGCAGAACTTGATTCAAAAGGAAAAATGCTTGAAAGTGGCTGCATCTATGAAATTGACATTGAAGATTACGAGGACATACCTTCTCGCCTTAGTATTGTCATCGCAAGGAAAATTTATCCTGGAAATGAAGAAAGAATTGTTCTTAAAAAACATCCTCTGGATAATTATTAAAGCAACGAGTGATCCTGAATCATCCCGCACAATCGCGGGATTTTTTATTTGACGCAAAGTATAATTTATGATAATTTTGATACGGAAAAGTTTTTTAACTAAAAAATAAAAATCATGGGAACGATTCAAACAATTCCTTGGCCGATCTTGGCATTTATTATTGGTTTTTTTACTGTCGGTTTTACTTATATGATTGGAAACAATCATGGAAGAAAAGAGGATCCGAGACTCAATCTGCACGATGGAAAGTATTTTAAACTCCTTAAAGTGATACCTGAACAAAAATTGTTCATTTTTGAGGCAGCAAACAATGGCAGAAAGATTAATCATCCGTTTGTAATACAAAACGATCGCCATTTTTATGACTATCTGCGCTTCGACAGAATTGAAGAAGGAGCAATTTATCGGCGTTACAGTGATACATTTTTGTATATTGACATGAGAATTTTTGTTCCAGATGAAAAATCAAAAACAGTACAAACGACCTCATGAGGTCGTTTTTTAATCTTTCATTTTCCCTTTTTATTTTTTTTTACTACGATATATCGTAGTAGTATACGCCGTCTCCTCCCCATGATCGATTCGTCCCGGTAGTAGAAAATTGTATCGAATGCACTCAATTTTCACTACAGGACATCGTACCTTATTTCTCTTCGTTTGCTTTCAAGAACTTTTGCTTTAAAACTGCAATTTCATCTCGAAGTATAGCAGCGGACTCGAAATCCAATTCTTTCACTGCTTTGTTCATCTCGCGCTCTTTGAGTTTGATAAGTTTTTGCGGATTCTTGGCGAAAAGCGCCGTATCGAAATGAAGTTCAGCTTTTACCGTCTTGTCATGGCTGCTTTCCATTTCTTCTGTAATGTCTTTTATTTTTTTGATAATTGTTTTTGGTGTGATGCTGTGCTCTTTATTGTATGCGAACTGCACCGCGCGGCGGCGATTCGTCTCCCCTATCGCCCGCTCCATTGAGCCAGTCAGATTGTCCGCATATAAAATCACCCGTCCATCGACATTTCTCGCTGCACGGCCGATGGTCTGAATGAGCGACACTTCGCTTCTGAGAAATCCTTCCTTATCCGCATCCAAAATCCCGATGAAAGAAACTTCCGGCAAATCGAGCCCCTCTCGAAGCAGGTTCACCCCGACAAGAACGTCGAAGGCGCCCTTTCGAAATTCAGTCAGAATTTTTATGCGCTCAATCGTCTTGATATCGCTGTGCAGATATTCCGCTTTGATATTCTGCTCTTTCAAATACGCGCTCAAGTCTTCCGCCATTTTTTTGGTGAGCGTTGTCGCAAGCACGCGCCCGCCTTTTACCACTTCTTTTTTTGCTTCCGCGATAAAATCCTGAACTTGTCCGAGATATTTTCCTGTCGGAACAATCGGGCGGATAGAGAGGTCCGGATCAACCAATCCCGTCGGGCGCACGATCTGCTCGACAATCTGTTTGCTCGCTTCCCGCTCATAATCAGACGGCGTGGCGGTCGTGAAAATCACTTGTCCGATTCTTTTCTCGAATTCTTCGAATCGAAGCGGGCGATTGTCTTTTGCCGACGGCAATCTAAAACCGTGCTCGACGAGCGTTTTCTTTCTCGACGCGTCACCGGCGTACATGCCGCCCAATTGCGGAACGGAAACGTGCGATTCGTCGATGACCGTCAAGAAATCAGCCGTGCCGTCTTTCCTTTTCGGGAAATATGAAAGCAATGTTTCCGGCGCCTCACCTTCCTTTTTTCCGGACAAATGCCGAGAATAGTTTTCAATGCCGGAACAATAGCCGACTTCGCGGATCATGGCGATGTCGTAATTCGTGCGGCGCTTCAGTCGCTCCGCCTCCAAAAGCTTTCCTTCTTTGTCGAAAATCTTCAACTGATCAGCCAATTCTTTTTTGATCGATTTGATCGCTTTCGCCACTTTGTCTTTCTGCGTCAAAAAGTGCTTTGCTGGGAAAATGAAGATGTCTTTCGGTTCTTCAATGATTGTCGAAGAAACCGGATTTATCTTCAAGATTTTTGAAACTTTGTCTCCTTCGATTAAAATGCTCCAGACAAATGTTTCGGAGACGGGCATAATTTCAATTCTGTTCCCGAGCGCGCGGAATTGTCCCGATGAAAGATCGGCATTCGTCCGCTCAAAGTGAAGCGAGACAAGCCGCTTTAAAAAATCAGTCCGTGAAATTTTCTGTCCAGCTTTCAGTTCAATATTCTCTTCGCGATATTCTTCAGGCGAACCCAAGCCATAAATACAGGAAACTGACGCGACGATAATGACATCGCTTCGCGTCAAAAGCGCCTGCGTGGATGCATGGCGCAAACGATCAATCTCTTTGTTAATCTGTGCGTCTTTCTCTATATACGTATCAGTCGTCGGCATGTATGCTTCCGGCTGATAGTAGTCGTAATATGAGACGAAATAATGCACAGCTGCATCAGGGAAAAATTCCTTATATTCCTGGGCAAGCTGCGCGGCGAGCGTTTTGTTGTGCGCGATGACAAGGGTGGGCTTTCCGATATTCGCAATAACATTCGCCATCGTGAATGTTTTTCCCGAACCGGTCACGCCAAGAAGAGTTTGTTTTTTAAGCCCCTTTTTTAAGCCATCGGTCAATTTTTCTATCGCCTTCGGCTGGTCACCAGCAGGCTTGAAATGACCTTTTATGTTGAATTTATTTACTAACATAACTATAAGCAATATACTTTAATTCTTAAAAAATCAAAAGTTAAAAATAAAAAGCGGAGAAATCCGCTTTTACAAAATTATTTTATAATTTTTAACAATCTGAGAATATAGCCCCTATGAAATAGGCTGATTCCGGCTAACATAAAGAAAATTCCTGAGATCAGGAAAATATTTCTCATTTCATTTTCACAATAATATCCGTGAACCAGAGAGCTGAGTCCCACCAAAAAAAGATGGGTAGATACAAGGTATGAAAAGAACCAGCCCATGTGTTTAGAATCAAGACAAAAATAAATCAGAAGTACTCCGGAACTCAGATAAAATGAGTAGTCAAAATACCAATTAATCATGCTGTATATCATGATGACATTTTAAAAAGTTCAAAATCTGCACAAATAATATCACAGCGGGCTCGATAGTCAATTAAATTATTTAGAATATTTTTTCAAAAATTCTTCTTTAACTTCAGTAAAATTTCCATCAATAATCGACTGGCGGATTCTTTTGACCAGATTCACGATGAAATGCAAATTGTGAATCGAGCTTAGTGTGCCGGCGAGCATTTCCTTGCCGTGAAAAAGATGCGCGATGTATGCGCGAGTGTAGTTTTTGCAGGTATGGCATTCGCAGTCGTCTTCGACTGGCGTGAAGTCGTCGCGATATTTCGCATTCTCGATATGTATCTTGCCGAATTTCGTATACATCGTGCCATTCCTGCCCAAGCGCGTCGGAAGCACGCAGTCGAACAAATCAACGCCGTTCTCAATTCCCATGAATAAATCTTCCGGCTCGCCGATGCCGAGCAAGTGCCGCGGTTTTTCTTCCGGCAGGATTTCATTGACCCATTTCACGGCAGTCGACATATCTTCTTTTGCAAATGAACCGCCGATACCGAAACCGTCAAATCCTTTTCCGCCTATTTCCATTTCTGCGATTGTCTGCGCAGATCTTTTGCGGAGCGATTCTTCCCGTCCGCCCTGCACGATGCCGAACAAAGCTGGATAACTTTTTCCTGAGGTCTGCCCTCGAGAATCGTTGAGGTCAGACCTCAATGATAATTTTATATGCTCTTCAAGACTTCGCTTCGCCCAGCGATGCGTGCGCTCAAGCGCTTCTTCCTGATATCGAATATCTTCCGCAGGTGATGTGCATTCATCAAACGCAAAAATCATATCGGCGCCGAGGTTGTGCTGAATTTGAATCGATTTCTCGGGCGTGATGTAATGGATAGAGCCATCGAGATGTGATTTGAAAGACACTCCGTCTTGTCCGATTTTTGCCAAGCGAGGCGCATCACTGTCATCAAAGCGCTCCGGAATCATCAGCGATGGATCAGTGATTTTCACGATTTTAGAAATATCTTTTCCATATGCGGCACCGAGCGAGAAAACTTGAAAACCACCGGAGTCGGTCATCGTCGGGCCTGGCCAATTCATAAATTTCCCCATGCCGCCGGCTTTTGCGACAATCTCATCTCCTGGCTGCAAATATAAGTGATATGTATTTCCAAGCACAACTTGCGCGCCAGTAGCAAGAACATCATCCGGCGAGAGCGCTTTGACTGCCGCTTTCGTGCCGACAGTCACAAAAGCCGGAGTTTCAATCACTCCATGAGGCGTCTCTAAAACCCCCGCTCTGCCGAGCGTGTTCTCAAGTTTTTTTGTGATTTTAAAATTGAATTGAGGCATTGTAAGTTAAAGCGAGGATTTTCTTATTTGAAAAGCACACTATTTTTCTGCTGAAAAATTGTCCTATTGCCTGCTCGCTACGCTCACATCGGCAATTTCTGCCAAAAGGCAGAATCGGAATGAAAAGTAAAACAAATTACTTTTCATTGCCCTTGCCAGTCGCGCTGCGCAAGCTTGCCTGTCCTCTGGCAAGGCTTTTCAAATAAGAAATCCGAGCATCCTTTATTTTTCTATCTGCACGAATTTCAATTCCTGCACATTTACCGGACTGATGGCGAGAATTTTCTGGAACGGATCACGAGGGTCGGAAATAATCTCTTCGATAGCCGCTACAACCTGCGAAGTTATTCCCGGAACTGAAAGCGTGGTTCCGTTTTCAACCGCGATATCGCGAGGAAGCGTGATTTCAAAATTCCCTCCCCCTTTGCCGGTCGTTTCCGCATAAATGCCCGTGCCATCAACAATCACCCGGAGCATTTCCCCGGAAGTCGAGAAAAGTTTTATATTCGACGATGAACCATACACATCAGAGACTTCACCGATCAGCACATTTCCATACGCAAATACCCTGCTTCCTTTTTTTACCCCCGCGTTCTCTCCTGCATCGACAATAAGCGTGTCATACAAAGACTGATTCGGCTTTGAAAGAATGACTCCTAAAATCAGATTTCTTTCTTCTTTTGCGCGATTCAAAATTTCTTTCAGCTTAATATTCTCATCAAGCAGAATGCCGCGATCCAGCGCGCTAATCCTCTCTTCTTCGGCTTTGCGCTTCAAAGCTTCATTCTCTGCGATAAGCGTTTTTTTTGATTGAAGATTCGATCCATACGAAGCGAATCCGCCCATAACGCCATTCTTAAGAGACAAAAACGGCCTGAAAACCGCATGGGCCGCGACCTTGAAACTATTCGCAATAGGCGCTCGAAATATGAAAATAACCGCAAGAAGAAAAACAGCCAATGCAATGACGCCGATTTTTTTTCTCTGCAATTGTTTATTGTGGAGGTAGCTCATTTTGAGTGGAGAGTAAAATATCTTTGAAGTATCCTATGTCTTCAAGAACGACTCCCGTTCCTCTTGCCACGGCCGTCAGCGGATCATCGGCTACATATATTGGAATCTTCAGGATATTCTGAAGAAGAGCATCGAATCCCTGGATCATCGCGCCGCCGCCGGCCAAAATAATTCCGCCGCGCATGATATCAGAAAGGATTTCCGGCGGAGTTGTCTCGAGAACTTCCTTGATCGCGTCGACAAGATTGTTCATTGATTGCGACATGGCTTCGCGCAGATCAGCGCTCGTAATGATGACTTGCCGCGGAAGGCCGGTCACCAGATCCCGTCCGCGGACTTCCGCTTCCATCGGAGCATCTGAAATGACCGAGCCGATGGCGATTTTCACATTCTCGGCTGTTTTGTCGCCTATCAAAAGCTTGAACTCATCGCGCAGATACGTGACAATGTCATTATTCAATTTATCTCCGGCGATTTTCACGCTCTTTGAACGGACAATGCCGCCCAGCGCAATTACCGCAATGTCAGTCGTGCCGCCGCCGATATCGATAATCATCGAACCGACAGGGTCTTTGATCGGAAGACGTATGCCGATTGCTGCAGCCATCGGCTCTTCTACGATATGAACTTCTCTCGCCCCGGCGTTTCGAGCTGCATCATAGACAGCTCGCGTTTCAACGCTCGTGATGCCCGATGGCACGCCGATGACAACCCGAGGGCGGAAAAATTTCTTGGACATTTTTTCCGTTTTATTGATGAGATACGAGAGCATCTCTTCGGTAATATCGAAATCAGAAATGACGCCATCGACAAGCGGGCGGATGGCTTTGATGTGCGCCGGCGTACGGCCGAGCATTTCTTTCGCTTCAGCGCCGACCGCCACAATCTGGCCGGTCTTTTGATTGACTGCGACGACCGACGGCTCATTGATGACGATGCCGTGCCCTTTCAAATACACAAGCGTGTATGCCGTGCCAAGATCGATTCCGATATCATTTGAAAACATGTCGTACATTTTTTT
Source organism: uncultured Candidatus Saccharibacteria bacterium (assembly GCA_964605995.1). GTDB lineage: Bacteria > Patescibacteriota > Minisyncoccia > Phycocordibacterales > UBA9973 > JALOQM01. The sequence goes on from CAZSEN010000005.1 coordinate 12,523, forward strand.
AAACAGTTTCATATATATGAGGGTATTTTAATTATGATCGATGAACATATTCACCAGTTCATCAAGCGAAACGATTCTGCCTTTCTCTTCGGTTCTTTTCTTCAATTCAAAACCGCCCGCCTCGATGCTTCTCTGGCTGACGACAACTCTGTATGGTATACCAATCAGATCAGAATCCGCAAACTTTTCGCCCGGACTTGATTCTTTCCGATCATCGCTGAGAACCTCGATTCCTGCCGCTTCCAGTTTTTCATAGACATACTGCGCCCGATTCGCAACTTCTTCCGAAGTTCCGATCGGAATCAAATGAACTTTAAACGGCGCAATCGATTCCGGCCAGATCATGCCTTTATCATCGGAAAGTATCTCAACAACTGTTCCTAGGAGTCTCGACACGCCGATGCCATAACATCCCATGATGACTGTATGCGCTTTTCCTTCTTCGTCCTTGAATGTAAAATCAAATGGCGCGGAAAATTTGGTATTCAATTCAAAAATATTTCCAACTTCGATGGCTTTCCGCTCGACAAGTTTGTCTTTTGAAAAGCCAAGATCAGCCATGACTTCGTCCGTATACACTTCTTTATTTACAGCAACGCCTGTTTCTTCATCCAAATATATAGTATCCTCGCCGGCGGAAGTTATGGCTTGAAATTCATGAGAATATTTTGAAAAGCTGCCGCCCGATGCGAACGTCAGATATGTGATATGCCCGATGCCCACCCGCTGAAAAACATTCTTATACACGCCCTTCATTTTTTCATAAAATTCCTTCAAATCTTCCGAGCTTGTGTGGAAAGAATACATATCCTTCATGATGAATTCGCGGCCGCGCAAAATGCCTGACTTGGCGCGAAGCTCCATTCTGAATTTATTCTGGATCTGGTATACGGCTGTCGGCAGCTCTTTATGCGACGAGATGAATTGCTG
>CAZSEN010000005.1:13552-16133 GCA_964605995.1 uncultured Candidatus Saccharibacteria bacterium
CTTTTTTGGCCTTTTTAGACAAAATTTTACCGCAGAAGCTGAGGAATTTCTTGATTGGTTTCATATAGGTTTTTAGTTTTCAACTGAACTGATTCAAGGAAAATAATAGCATGTTAAAAATCATTGTCAAAAAAAAATCCCCGCTCATGCGGGGATTGATCTAACAAGAAAGAAAATCAGGGAAATCATTAATTCGATCGTCCGAACCTGTTTCACTTACACGAACGACAGGAAATCTGTATCCAGAACTCCAATCAGGAACAGTCGTGAGAAACACCACTCTCCTGCTGTTATTGAGCGTCAAAACAAGATGACGATCAGCGCCGACAGGTGGCACGAGCGGATTATCCAATAAGACAATTGTGAACTGTTTCTGAAGATTCGGATACTGCGCGCCAAGAGAAAAAAATTCTTCATTCCATACAGGCCGGAAACCAGCGCGCGCAAGAGCTGACATCAATTCTTTAGTCGAAATTCTTCTGCAGATTTCAGGATTTATTTGCGCGAAACAAATTTGAATCTTCCTTTCTTTTTTATTTTTTATCGGAAAATTTTTTTTAGTAATGACAGTCAGGTCGATATAGTCATAGTCACCCTTTTCTACATGGGCCCCGAAAGAAATCTCCGGAACAAAAAGCGGGAAAGGTTCGGAAAAAATTATAGTATCCATTTTTGCTTGCTTTTAGTCAAATAACTTTCTAGATAGAAAATAACATTTTTATTGATTATTGTCAAAGGCGTTTTGAGCAGAAGAAAAGCCCCGCAAAAATGCAGAGCTTTTTAACATACTATTTATGGACGACCAGGAATCTGCCCGCCCATTCTTCGTCTGGAGCCAATTCCAATGTTGTAATGCCAAGATGGCGCCTGTTGGTTTTGAAGGCTGCGCCAAGCCAGAAAATGCTTGGCTTTCCTTTTGAGTTGCTCAAAATAGTGCCCATCGCAAGGATCGGACTATTTTTTTGCTCTTCCGGATATGCCGCTCCGAAACCAAAAAGCTCTGAAGCTTTTGCCGGCCTCCAGTCTGTATATCTTATTTCGCTGACTGCAGCCATTGTTCTCTTGCCTGCAGCAGCGCTGTCTTCCGGGGGCTCGAAAGAATTGAAGGAAAAAAAATTAGAGAACTCATCCACAGAAAGCAATTTTGCCCTTACTTCTTTCCCTATACCCGGCGACATCTGATATTTTTCAATGATCGGAATTAGCGGAAAATCATATTTGCCGGCAGACATCGCTAAAGCAATGCCATAAATCGGCCTGAAAGTAAAAATTTCAGGTTTTGTGGAAGTCATAACACCTGGTTTTATTTGTGAGGAACTTTTCCGTTTATCGGCATTATACCATAATATCCGCGCTTCATTCATTCTGGTTAGGATAGAGCTTGCGGCAATTAAACTTTTCTGCTAGAATCTGGCGGTATGAGTAAAGAAATAAAAACGGACCTAATAGACAATATGTTCAAGGCGGGAGCGCATTTCGGCTACTCTAAGACCCGAAGGCATCCTTCTGTTTCCCCTTTCATTTTCACAACCAAAAACAAGGTTGATGTGATTGATTTGGAAAAAACAGATTCAATGCTCGCTGCCGCGAAAGAATTCGTCAAAAACCTGGCAAAAGACGGCAAGAAAATCCTTTTTGTCGGTGTTAAGCCGGAAGCAAAAAAGGCAGTCAAGGAAGCTGCTATAGCTTTGGATATGCCATACGTTACAGAACGATGGATCGGCGGAACATTCACCAATTTTCCTGAAATTAAAAAGAGGATCGCAAAACTGGAAGACTGGGAAGATAAAAAATCCAAAGGTGAACTTGATGTGTACACTAAAAAAGAAAGGTTGATGATTGGCATCGAAGTTGCGAAGCTCAACAAATATTTCTCAGGACTTGTCAGCATGAAAAAGGCACCTGATGCGATTTTTGTGATAGATACCAAACAGGAAATGATTGCTGTCGTTGAAGCTCAAAAATCAGGCATTCCAGTTATCGGCATTTCAAACTCAGACTCAAATATCAAAGGCATCGACTACCCGATAGTCGCCAATGATGCTTCTTCTTCAAGCATTTCCCTCTTCGTGAACGAAATAGTGAAGGCCTACAAAGAAGGTCAGATGATGGCTTCAAGTGAAAATAAATAATTAATAAAATTAATGAGCAAAGCGAATACTCGTCCAAGCGACCACTAGCGTTATTCAGTTCGGGCGGATATTTACCATCGCAACCTCCATGGAGGTTGCGATGGTCTCGCTCCCTCAAATAATCATGAACATAACAACCGAGCAAGTGAAAGAATTAAGAGACGCAACTGGCATTTCAGTCATGCAATGCAAAAAAGCGCTTGAGGAAGCTGGCGGAGACATGGATAAAGCGCTTATGATTCTCAAGAAGAAAAGCAGCGACATTGCGGCGAAGAAATCAGACAGAGTTGCCAAAGATGGACTTATCGCCATAAAGAAAGACGGCAATAAGGCAGTGGTTGTGGTGCTCAATTGTGAAACGGATTTCGTCTCCAAGAATGAAGATTTCATAAACCTCGCATATGCGATTCTAGACAAGGCGTCCACTGAAGGCGCCGAAGCGGCGACGG
>CAZSEN010000006.1:0-3257 GCA_964605995.1 uncultured Candidatus Saccharibacteria bacterium
ACGAGCCCGGTGACGGCAATCGTCGGTCCGAACGGTTCAGGAAAATCAAATGTCGTCGAGTCGATTCGCTTCGTATTGGGCGAGCAATCCATGAAATCGCTTCGCGGAAAATTGGGCGCCGATCTCATTTTCAAAGGCTCGAAGAATCTCGGTAAATTAAACCGCGCATCCGTGACGATTGTATTCGACAATCGAAAGAGGATTTTTTCTCTGCCTTCCGGCGCGAATGAATCGCTCAAGATGGACTATGACGAAATCAGCATTTCCCGTGAAGTGTTTTCTGATGGCGTGAATCATTATTCAGTGAATGGCACGGAAGTGCGTTTGAAAGATGTTTTGGAAATGCTCGCGTCGGTGAACATCGGAAGCTCGGGCCACCACATCATCTCCCAGGGCGAAGCAGACAGGATTTTGAATGCAAAAGCGACTGACCGCCGCGCGATGATTGAAGATGCGCTCGGTTTGAAAGTCTATCAGTATCGGCTCAAAGAAAGCGAGCGCAAGCTCGACAAGACAAAAGAGAATATCAAAGAAGTGGAATCGCTCCGCCGTGAAATCGCGCCGCATCTTAATTTCTTGAGGAAGCAAGTGGAGAAATTCCAGAAAGCGGAAGAGATGAGGAAAGATTTGGATGGCATGTATCGCGAGTATTTGAAGAAAGAGGAAATATATATAGAAAAGGAAAAAGGAAATATTCATGCGGAGAAGACTGATTTGAATCAGAAACTTTCTGAAATCAATAAAGTTCTCGAGAATGAGGCGAAAGAAATTGTATATCAAAAAGGAGTGAAACAAATCGAGCTTGAAGAAATTGAAGGCAAGATTCGCGACATGAGTAGAATCAAAGATGAGCTTTCCAGAAAATTGGGAAGAGTCGAAGGAATGCTCGAGCTTGAAGAACGACGCCATGAAAGTCAAAAGAAAGCCGAACAGACTAAATCATCAGCGACTATCCCTGTTTCTGTAAAAGAAATGGAAGATTTTGTCTCTGATTTGAATGCGCATATCGATCAGGCGATCGCCAAGAAAGAAGTCGCTGAAATCATTCCATTCTTGGAAAAGATAAAAAATCTTGTCAGCCAATTTGCTCCAAAAAGAAGTGAAAAAGGAAATGACGGAAATGTAGAGCCATATAATATTGACGAGATTGAAAAGATGCGGCAGACGAAAGATGCTGTTGTTAACGAATTAAATGAGCTTTCTGAAGAAGAGAGAAATCTGTATGAAAAAGCCCAGCTTGCAAAAGCTGAGATTGAGAAAGAAAAAGAAGAGGAGCGGAAAGAGGATCGTTTCCGCTTTGAGCTGACGATGAAGAAAAATGAGCTCTCCGGCGCGCTCAATCTGCTTCACATCAAAGAAGAGAACTTCTTGAAAATTGAGAATGATTTCAAAGAAGAAATCCGCGAAGGAAGCATTTTGGTGGGCAATGCCGTGCTTTCATATAAAGATTTTGCGATTCCTCATAGCGACGAAGCGGAGCCGCGGTTCGCGCAGGAAGAGCGGCGAAAGAAGATTGAGCGCATCAAAATCAAGCTTGAAGACGCGGGCGTGGGCGGAGGAGATGACATCATGAAAGAATTTAAAGACACGAGCGAGCGTAATGAATTCTTGGCGAAAGAAGTGGAAGACCTTGCAAAAAGCATGGAATCTCTCGAAGCGCTCATTAGAGATTTGAAAGAGAAGCTCGATATCGAATTTAAAATCGGGCTGGAAAAGATAAATGCGCAATTCCAGATATTCTTCGACCTTATGTTCGGCGGCGGACAAGCGCATCTGCATGTTTCTTTGCCTCCGAAAAAGAAATCAAAAGAAGATGACGAAGATGAAGAAGTTGTATTTGAAGAGCCGGAAGAGGAATTTGAGCAGGGAATCGATATCAATGTGTCCTTGCCGCAGAAGAAAGTGAAAGATTTGAATATGCTCTCCGGTGGCGAACGATCGCTTACTTCGATCGCGCTTCTCTTTGCCATCTCACAGGTCAATCCGCCGCCGTTTTTAGTGCTCGATGAAACAGACGCTGCGCTTGATGAAGCGAATTCTCGAAAATATGGCGATATGATCGAGAATCTTTCAAAATATTCTCAGCTGATTGTCATTACCCACAACAGAGAAACGATGTCTCGCGCAAATGTGCTCTACGGCGTGACAATCGGTTCTGACGGCGGATCAAAACTTCTCTCGATCAAGTTTGATGAAGCGGTAGCGATAGCTAAATAGTATAGATTGACAGAACCACTTTCAGATAGTAGTATTCTTTTCGGAAAAACAATATACCTTAAAAACCAAATACCATGAAACCGAGTTTCCTTCTTTTCTTTATTGTTGCCTCTATTGTTCTATATGCGAGCGTTTCTTCTTGTGACAATGATCGTGTCAGCACTCTCGCTAATGAAGGTCCTTATGAACAGCCGATTGTGCCACCGGAACATGTAACTGCTCTTGATCCTGTGACACCGGTCAGTTATGGAAACGGAGTTTATTATTTTGATGCTACTGAACGGCAATTCGGCATTTCACTTTCTGCTTTTCTTGCAGATACAACGAAACAGCTTCTAAGTATTACCGGCGACAACACCATAGGCACGGGGATTGATCAGGGTTACTGGGTTGTCGTGAAAGAAAAATAACTGTGTTTTAAAAATCAAACCTCTTGAAATTCAAGAGGTTTTTTCTTTTCTTACCTTGTTTTATTGTGGCATAATACACATATGGTGAAAAAATATCCTCATCGATTTTTGAAATTCTTTGTGATTCTCTTGGCGACTATTTTCGTATTTATCGGCATGTCATCTTTGTTTTTTAAGTTCGATAAAAATAATTCATTGATTCCTCAATATCCGCATCAGATAGTCATAGATGATTCAGTTATAAATCTTCATCTTGCGATCTCTCAAGCCGAAAAAGAAATCGGCCTGGCTAAATTTTCTAGCTTACCAAAAGACGAAGGAATGCTTTTCATATTTGATACGTCCGCTCGATACAGTTTTTGGATGAAGGATATGAAATTCCCGATCGATATCATGTGGATCAGCGATGATTTGAAAATAGTCCACATTGAAAAAGATGTATCACCGGATACATATCCGAAAGAATTCATACCGAAAGAAAAAGCCCTGTATGTGTTTGAGGTGAATGCCGGTTTTTCAGATACACATGATATAAAAGTTGGAGATAGCATAGAACTTGAATAGAAAAAACACCGCGAGACGCGGTGTTTTTTCATGAAGTGTCTTTGGGTCTGTAAGCCGAATTCTGTA
>CAZSEN010000006.1:3357-15640 GCA_964605995.1 uncultured Candidatus Saccharibacteria bacterium
TCTGTGTTGCCACAGCGATCAAGCGGCACCCCGCACGCAAAGCGCGCGGTACGGCCTTGCACTCAAGTAAGGATTTAGCCGTTTCACTTCTCAAGTTGCCTTGAGAACTCACCCCGACCGAAATCGGGATGCTTTCTTCTTTCGTTGAAAGCGTCTCTGCTCGCACCTCTTGGATTGCTCCAGACGGGCGTTACCCGCTACTCTTGCCGCGCAAAAGCGCGACTGAGTGTTCGGACTTTCCTCCCTATGAGATAAATCCCAAAGAGCAACTATCCGACCCAAAAACAGAATAATCATACAATAAAATCATAATTAAGGCAAATAAGAGAAAATTAAAAACCGAGAAAGCGAATAGAGAAAGAAAAACTTTATGTTTTACTATTTTTATCAAAAGTGAAGATTTTCTCATTTGAAAAGCCTTGCACAGGCCGACGGGCTGAGCGGAGCAATCCGCCAGCAGGCGGATATGCGTGCCTTTCAAATGAGAAATCTGAACGTGGCTTGACTTTTTAAACCATTTCTGATAGCATTGGCCTGTGAGTGAAATGCTCTGATAATTATTAAAAACAAATGCCTCACAAAACCCCCGCAAGGGGGTTTTGTGTTTTTAGGCTCATTATTGTTATAATAAAAATGCAGTCGTCTGCATCATGAGCTGCGACTGCACTCACATAGGCATTTGTGTTGGAGCTCGCACTTGCAGCTCATAATGCAGATGAAAGAAAAAACTCTGATCATATGATCAGAGTTTTTTCTTTTTGAGTGCATGAAAATCGGAACCAACATATCTGATTTCATCTGATTTAAAAATAATCTTGAATGCATTCAAGATTATTTTTAAAATATTTTCTTTATTTCAAAAATTTTCAAACAAAAAGTTATCCCATATAAAAAAATAACCTTGAATGCACATCATTTCTCGCACGGAACGAGAAACGTGATTTGAAATTGAGTCTGAAATAAAATTTATGCAGATAATTTTACTTTAAGTAAGAAATTAGTTATCCACAGTTTTGATTAAAAAGTGTTGATGAAAGATTATTTATATAAGATAATTAAATTAGACGTTGCAGTAATTATTTTTTCGCAAATATTTTTAAAATAATTTTTTGTGAAGGTCGATTATTGCAAATCTTTAAAAATAATTTTTTTTAAACAAAATGGCAAAAGCAAAAAAGAAGGCAAAGAAGGCTGTAAAGAAAGCAGGAAAAAAGAAAGCTGCTAAGAAAAAGAGATAATATCTCCTTTTCTAAAAACAAAATCCCTCTATCGGGGATTTTGTTTTTGTGATAAAGTGTCTTCATGTCATTTTTAAGAAAATTATTCGGCGACAAGAATAAACTCTATACAGAGTCGCTTCAACCAATACTCTCAAAAATCAACTCTCTTGAAGAAGAATTTTCTAAATTGAGCGAGCATGATTTTCCTAAAAAAACAGCTGAATTTAAAACAAGGCTCTCCAAAGGGGAGACTCTGGACGACATATTGCCAGAGGCTTTTGCGCTTGTCCGCGAGGCATCAAAGCGGACATTGGGAGAACGCCATTATGACGTCCAGCTTATCGGGGGAATCGTCCTCCATCAGGGCAAGATTGCGGAGATGAGAACCGGTGAAGGAAAGACGCTCGTTGGCACGCTTCCTGTATATTTGAATGCACTTACCGGAGAAGGCGTGCATGTCGTGACGGTCAATGATTATCTTTCCCGAAGAGATGCCGGATGGATGGGTCAGATTTATAATTTTTTGGGCCTCTCTGTCGGAGTCATCAATGATCTTGAAACTTCTTTTCTGTATGATCCGACGCATAAAGAAGCAGATGAAGAAAGAGACGAGCTCGGTTCATTTAAAGTTTTCTATCAATTTCTCCGGCCAGCATCACGGCGTGAAGCATATGCTGCAGATATTACATACGGAACCAATCACCAGTTCGGCTTTGATTATCTGCGAGACAATTTGGCAAAAACGATCAATGGCGTGGTGCAAAGAGGACATAGCTTTGCAGTTGTCGATGAAATCGACTCCATATTGATAGATGAGGCCCGGACACCGCTGATTATTTCCTCCGAATCGGGAGATTCAGAAGATTTTTATAAGCAATTTTCCAGCATCGCGAGAAAATTGAAAAAAGAAGAGGATTACACTGTTGATGAAAAATTCAAAACAATCACTTTAACTGATGCCGGCATCACAAAAGCGGAACAATCGCTCGGAATCGACAATATGTATACGGAAAAGGGGATCAAATATGTCCACCACCTTGAAACCGCCGTGCGAGCGCAGTCTTTATATGAACTGGACAAGGATTATGTCGTCAAAGACGGCGGCGTGATTATCGTTGATCCGTTCACTGGGCGCCTTCAGCCTGGCAGGCGCTGGTCTGAAGGGCTTCATCAGGCAATCGAAGCGAAAGAGGGAGTGGAAATCAAGAAAGAAACTCGCGCGGTTGCATCGATTACATTTCAAAATTATTTCAGATTTTACAAAAAATTGTCCGGCATGACGGGTACGGCGCAGACTTCAGCCGAAGAATTCTTTAAGGTGTATGATCTTGAGGTCATTACTGTTCCCACTCATAAAGAGATACAAAGAATCGATAATAATGACTTTATTTTTCAAACTGAAAAAGGAAAGTGGAGGGCAATCGCAAAAAAGGTCAAAGAGCTTCAAGAGAAGGACCGGCCAGTTCTGATCGGAACAGTTTCAATCGAAAAAAACGAGCTTCTTTCCGCATATTTGACCGGTGAAGGAGTCAGGCACACTGTATTGAATGCCAAGAATCATGAAAGAGAAGGAGAGATTATCGCTCAAGCCGGCGCGAAAGGGTCTGTCGTAGTAGCGACAAATATGGCCGGCCGGGGAGTCGATATTAAGCTGGGAGGAAATCCATATTCAGTTGAAACATCCGAAGAGGTCAAAAACTTGGGCGGACTTTTTGTTTTGGGCACTGAACGCCATGAAGCAAGAAGGATAGACAATCAGCTCCGCGGACGCGCCGGCAGACAAGGGGATCCGGGCGAGACAATATTTTATGTCTCTTTGGAGGATGATCTGATGAGGATTTTCGGATCGGAAAATATAAAGAATATGATGGGACGTTTCGGCATACCGGAAGATCAGCCGATTGAAAACAGGCTTATCACAAAGACGCTTGAGAATGCTCAGGCAAAAATCGAAGGATTCAATTTTGATGCTCGAAAGCATACTCTTGAATATGATGATGTGATGAATCATCAGAGGAAAATCGTTTACGAGCGAAGAAGAAAAATGCTTGAAAGCGATGCGGGTGAAATAAGGAAGTTTGTCGAAGCATTAGCCGGCGATGATGAAAATGCAAAAGAAATCATAGAGAAAAAAAGGCGCGCTATTGATGAGGATGTATTCTTGGATACTGTCCGCCATATTGCGCTGTATACGACCGATATTTTATGGGTTGAACATCTTGAAATGATGGAATATACCCGTGCATCTGTAAACTTGCGGGCATATGGACAGCGAGAGCCGCTGATCGAATATAAAAGAGAAGGATTGAGGCTCTTCAAAGAAATGGAGGAAGCATTCAAGCAGCAAGTGTTATCTCTTATTCAAACGATGGATGAAAATGAGGCGAAAACAATACGGCAAGAGAAAGAAGCTGCTGTGGGCTTTAAGGCACAAGAAGTTCATGAAGAGCCTCAAATGTTTAAAGAAAAAGGAATACCTGAACTTGGCGCTTCTATTCTGGAAATAGGCAGAAATGATCCGTGTCCGTGCGGATCAGGCAAAAAATGGAAGAAGTGCGGCTACTTGAATACTGAAGAGCACCGTGAATTGATGGCAAAAAGCGGTAAAAATTAGACCACAAAAATAGGTAATTGTCATTGACAAGATAGTATTTATATGCTAGGATATTAAGTGTCCTTATATATTTCGCTAAAAAGCTTGATATATAAGGACTTTTTCAGTTTTTTGCTGGAAAGTTGATATATCAGAAATGAAGTTGGCGGAGCTCAACCGCTATCCTATGAATAAAAAAAATATAGTACGGTTTCTGCACTCTCTTGTCATGATTCCCTCAATAGCACTGGCTTTCCCTTTGAATACGGTGAAAGTTCCGGAAATCCCGACAGCAGCTGTACTTTCTCAAAAACAAAATAGCGGACTTTCTGACTCTGCTCTTAGTAAAAAAGCCGAACAGGAAGAACACGCCAGAAAGATTGATGCGTATTTTGCCGATCGCAATATGCCGCTTGAAGGTTATGGCATGAAAATGGTCATTGAAGCCGAAAAAAATGATATAGACTGGCGTATTTTGCCGTCCATTGCGGTCAGAGAATCAACCGGCGGCAAACATGCATGTAAGCGTGTGCAATATAATGCATTCGGCTGGGGCGGTTGCACGATCGGATTTAAAAGCACTAACGAAGCGATTGAAACTGTCGCCAGAAATCTTGGAGGCAATAATCCCAATACCGCAAAGTATTATGATGGAAAACCGCTGCGCAAGATCTTAGATACATATAACGGCCTCGCGGTGCTTGCGTATGCTGATCAAGTTATGGGAATTATGAGCGTTATCGAAAAATATCCTGTTTCTATCACTGAGGATTTGGCGCTTTCAGATTCTAAGAATAATTCTTAAAAAATCGCTCCGATAATATCGGAGCGATTTTTTTTGTGATAATATATTCCTGATGAAAAAAGTCTTGAAGCAATCATTTTTCTGCAGGCCGACATTGAAAGTAGCGGAAGATCTGCTCGGTAAATATCTTGTCAGGCGTGTAAGGAATAAAGAAATAGCTTTGAAAATAAACGAAGTCGAAGCGTATGATGGTTTTGAAGACAGGGCATCGCATGCGCACAAAGGCAGGACGCGAAGGACAGAGATTATGTTCGGAGATGCCGGATATTTCTATATATATTTGGTATATGGGATGCATTACATGATAAATATTGTCACTCACAAGAAAGATTATCCCGCCGCTATACTGATACGCGGAGCGGGCATGTATGATGGTCCGGGAAAATTGAGCAAATTCTTGAATGTAGATAAAAAAATGAATAGCAGAAAAGCAGATAAAAAATCGGGTCTATGGTTTGAAGATCGAGGCGTAAAAATTCCTAAGAAATCAATTGGAAAAACTCCGAGAATCGGAGTTGGTTATGCGGGGCCCGTGTGGTCACGGAAGAAATACAGATTTATTGCGGGGAATTAAAAAAGAGAGCATCAATGCTCTCTTTAAAGATTAAGTCCGTATTGTCCCAATTTATTGAGGATAATCGGCTCAGATCCGTGATTTCCTTCCGATGCTTTTTTTGTAAGCATTATCACTTTCAATTGTTCCTGTTCAAGCTTCTTTTGCCTGCGTCTTTCGCCACCCACTGTGGCTATGACGCTTCTGAAGTCTCGTTCCTTGGGATAAATCAACAGGAACTTCGGAAAAGGCTTGTATCTGCTGTAAATCGCTTTTACGGATTCAACCCAAGGGTTTCCGTTTTTTTGTTTTCTTTTATTGTTTGAAGCCTTGCCCGGTTGCTGTGTGGCGATTTTCATCTTTTCCTTCTTTTTAATCCATAGCTGTACGACCTCATCATACAATCGTTGCGGATCGGGTGATCCGTGAAAGGGTTTTACCATTGCTCCTGTTTTTTGAATGTGAAATAACTTTCTTACATATTAACAGAAATAAATAGAATTGTCAAACAAATGCGAAGAAAGAAATATCTTCACCAGCTATTGCAATAGCTTCACTTTCTCAATGATGACGCTTTTTTCTCCGTTTCGGATAGACACTTTTCCCTCAAGCGCGATGCATTTTTCCGCCTCGAACAAAGCATTTTGATCTTTGAAAAGCTTAGGGAAAACCACCGCATCAATCCTTTCAGAAAGATCTGCAATCTTCACGAATGCCATCCGCTCATTTTTCTTTGTGATTATAACCTTCACTTCCTCAATGATTCCGCCGATTATAACAGCCATTCCTTCGCCGAGTCTTTCTTTTATCTTTTTTATATTGACGTCTCTTTTTTCGAATCTATCTCTCCATTTATCAAGCGGATGTCCGGAAACATACAATCCCAAGAGCTCTTTTTCCCAGGAAAGTTTTTCCTGCGCTTGCGCAGGCTCTGATTCTTTGAGCCTTAAGGCCGAGAACATTTCGTCCGCCATGTCGCCCCAAAGCGAATTTTGGCTTCCTCCTGATTTTATCGCTTCTTTGTTGTAGGCAAGCATCTCTTCCATATTCGCGTAGAGCTGCCCTCTTTCGCCGAATTCATCCATCGCTCCGCATTTCACGAGTGCATCGAGCGATTTTTTATTCAAGTTTTTATGCTTGATTCTTGTCAGGAAATTTGAAATTGATTTGAATTTGCCGCTCTTCTCGCGCTCTTCAATGATCGCGTCAGAAATATCCGTCCCGAGATTCTTGATCGTATACAAGCCGAAGCGGATCTGTCCGCTTTCTTTTTTGCCTTCTTCCCGAACGACAGTAAATCCGCCGAAGCTTTCGTTTATATTCGGAGGAAGGACAGAGATTTCCATTTTTACGCACTCATTGATGATTTCGGAGATTTTCTCCACATCGCCGGATTCAGCACTAAGAATCGCGGTCATATATTCGATGGGGAAGTTTGCTTTCATGTATGCGGTTTCATATGCGACTCTGCCATAGCTTGCGGCATGGGCTTTATTGAATCCGTACGCGGCGAATGGTTCGATGAGTTTCCAGAGCTCATGTGATTTTTTTTCCGACATTCCGTTTTTCTGCAATCCGCTCAAAAGCTTCTCCTTCTGCGCTTCCATTTCTTTCGGGATTTTTTTTCCCATCGCTTTACGCAATTTATCAGCTTCAAGCCATGAGTATCCGCCAAGTTCGATGGCGATCATCATAACGTCATCTTGATAGGTGATGACGCCGAATGACTGATCGAGAATATTCTTCATCCGAGGATCGAGATAGCTGACAGATGACGGATTGTGCTTGCGTCTGATGTATTCCGGAATCGATTCCATCGGCCCGGGACGGTAGAGCGCCACCATAGCGTTGATATCGTGGATTGTCGTCGGACGCAGTTCTTTCAAGTATCGCGTCATACCGTCGCCGTTGAGCTGAAAAAGCCCTTCAGTCTCTCCTTTCGCGAGCATGACAAAAGTCTTCTTGTCGTCAAGAGGAAGATTGTCGAGGTCGATATCGATGTTGTGGAATTGCTTCACAAGCTTAACTGCATCGGCAAGTATGGCGAGGTTTCTGATGCCAAGGAAATCGAATTTCGGCAAGCCGACATCTTCGACATAATGCATGTCGTATTGGGTGATAATATCGCCGCCTTTCGGGTCATATTGCACGGGCGTATAGTTATATAGCGGTTCGGGTGCGATCACGACGCCGGCAGCATGGACCGAGACATGACGCACGCATCCTTCAAGTTTTTTCGCAAGGTCAATGATTTCCTTCGTATCCTTTTCGGTTTTGTATGCGTGCGCAAGTTCCGGCACCATTTCAATCGCGCGGTCGATTGTCATCGGAAATCCTTGCGATCCCATTGGAATCATTTTTGAAATGCGGTCGCCGGTCGAATACGGATAACCGAGCGCGCGGGCGACGTCGCGTACTGATCCGCGCGCCATCATGGTACCGAACGTGCCGATCTGCGCAACTTTATCCTCGCCATATTTATGCTTCGCATAAGCAATCATCTCGTTTCGGCGATTGTCGGCGTAGTCCATATCGATATCAGGAAGAGACGGACGCTCAGGATTTAAAAATCGTTCAAATGGAAGTTTATAGGCAAGCGGATCAACATTTGTGATGCCAAGAAGGTATGTAGTCAGCGAGCCTGCGACTGATCCTCGGATATTCGTGAGAATTCCACTTTCTCGGGCGTAGCGGAGCAAGTCACCGACGACAAGGAAATATCCGGGATAGCCCTTCTTTCTGATCACCTCGAGCTCATATTCAAGGCGCTTGAGATATTCGCCGGTTTGAGGCAAATTTCGGAATGAAAAACCTGCATACGCAAGATCACGAAGCTCGTCATCGGCAGTTTTTCCGGATTCGATAATATAATTCGGAAAGTGCGCAGCGCCAAGTTCGATTTCATAATCTTCGCACAAGTCAGCGACCTTCAGAGTATTTTTTACAGCTTCAGGAACATCGCTGAAATATTCAAGCGCAGTTTTTCCGTCAATCAGGGAAAAATCATCATCTGAAAATTCGAATCTGCTTGCATCTTTGCTGTCGCCCTGCGTATTGATCTGAAGCAATGTATGGTGCGCATGATGGTCTTCTTGGCATGGATAATGAGAGTCTTGAGTTGCGATGCTCGGTATGCCGTGTTTTTTTGCAAGTGCGACGAGCGCAGTGCGGACCTTTTTGTCATTCTCGACCGATGGATGGCATTGAACTTCGATGAAATAATTTTCTTTTCCAAAAATATCCTGATATTCCTGGACGAGCTCATCAGCTTTTTCTTCATCGCCTCTCAAGAGCGTTTGAGAAAGCTCTCCGCCCATACAGCCTGAAAGGCAGACAATGCCTTCATGGAATTGCCGTAAAATTTCTTTGTCCATGCGCGGCTTATAATAATAGCCTTCGAGGTTCGCAATGGTGACAAGTCGAATGAGGTTTTTATATCCTTGCAGATTTTTCGCAAGAAGGATGAGATGATAGTAGCGCTTCGCGCCATCGCTTGCTGTCGATTTTTCCGCGCGCGATCCGGCAGTCATGTATGCTTCGACGCCGATGATCGGCTTGATGCCGGCAGCCTTGCATGCTTTGTAAAATTCGATTGCGCCGTACATATTGCCGTGGTCGGTAATCGCCATCGCCGGCATGCCGTTTTTCTTGGCGATGCTGACCATATCATCTATCTTCGACAGGCCGTCCAAGAGCGAATAGTGTGAATGTGTGTGAAGATGTACGAACGAGTCCTTCATGATTTTTAAAGTATAACAAATGCTGTATGATGAATGTAATATGGACAAGTTCCGATATATCATTGGTATTGATGAGGCGGGCAGGGGGCCGATTGCAGGACCGGTTGCCGTGGGCGCTGTCGCAATAAAAACTGAAATTCTTTCACAAGAAGGAATAAAAATGCTTAAAGGGATAAAAGATTCGAAGAAGCTTACTGAACGCCAAAGGGAAAAGTGGTTCGCAAAGATAGAAGCATGGAAAAAACAGGGAAAAATCGATTTTGCGGTTATTTTTGAAAGTTCAAAAACAATCGACCGGATCGGAATCGTAAAAAGCATCAAACGGGCGCTTGGCCATTCAATCAAGAAACTCAGCATCAGTCCGAGCATTGCGCTGGTTCTTTTGGATGGCGGATTGAAGGCTCCCGTAAAATACAAGAATCAGAAGACGATAATAAGAGGCGATGAGAAAGAGCCGATCATCGCGCTCGCTTCGATTGCCGCAAAAGTCCTGCGCGACAGGAAAATGGTGGAACTCGGCAGGAAATTCCCCCAATATGGATTTGAAGCCCATAAAGGCTATGGAACAAAATCTCATTACAAGAATCTTGAGAAACACGGACCATTTTCGTCTCATCGAAAGAATTTTCTCAAAGGCTTTTTTGAGGAGGTTTAAAAATATCATTTGTTTGTGTGTATTTTTAAACAATGGTATCCTTGGCGTAAGCATGTTTTTTGAAAAACAGGGAATACATGGACGACCCGGCAGAATTTTCCGATTTCCATATGAAATTTCCGGAATTTGATTTTGTAAAAGAATTTGATCTTGGAGTCGATTATACAGTTCCTTTCTCTATCGCGAAAAAACAGCTCAAGTTCTTGTCTCTCGGCATAACGAGAGAATTGTATGAAAAAGAAAAAAGGCTGAGCGGCAAATCAAGAAAAGGGAAAGATGTGATCAAAGTGATCGTGGTGCGATTCAATACGCTTCTTGATTTGCCTCAGATTGAAGAAAAACTTCAGTCGATGAGCCTCGCTCCGCTCAACCTCATCGAAACTTTTTCTTTAGCAAACATGATATCCGGCATTTCAAAGCGCATAGTGACAACCGGCTTCAGGTACAAGAGAGGGAATTCCACATTTCTGCCGGCGATTCGAATCAATCTTGATTTCGACGTTGACGCAAAAACGGGAGAGATTTTCAATCTGAATCAGAGGAATTCGATCGAGGCATATAATGATTTCATACTTTTGTCGCCTTTGTATTATTTTGCTGTAAAAGAGCTTTAAAACCCGCATATATTCAAATATGGCGGGTTTTTTATTGTCAACGAAAGAAATCGGACAATTCTTGACTTATTTAAATTTTTATGATACAGTGAAAACGATAGAAAAGGTTACGAAAACCTTTCAAAAGTTTTTTCAAAATTAAATATCAGGAGGGCTAAAAAATGATTAAGAATTCAAATTCTACTTCCAGCGATAGAGAAAAACAGAAATGTTTCAATGCTGGAATTTTCGGTCGCAGTATACGTGAGATCAAAGAGGTCTTGATCGTTGCTGATGCGGATAACAATGGGAAAATAAATAATAAAATTCCCGGAGGCATGCAGGAGGGGTCGCATACGGATGCTGAACAATGGCTTGCTGATACAGCAAAGCATTTGATCAAGGCCGGCTTTTCCACAATGCAAATCAATGCAATCATGAAGCATGAGCTTATGATAGGCACGGCCGGCAACGGTCGAACTGAAAACGAGCGAGGAGTCATTCATGAGATTGCTGAAGAAGTCGGCTTGTACGCCGCGGAAGTCGAGCATGTGCATTTCCAGACTGGAAAAGGCAATGTTCGTCAGAACTTTTTTTTCGTGAAGGCATATATTGTTCCGGAAAATCCGCCGCAGGTGTTTGAGTCTAATGACAAAGATGTGAAGAAGAAAATGTGGCTGAGTACTGATGAGCTTCTTTTTAAAGAAGAAAAAACCGCTGAAACCAAAGAAGAAGCGGACGCTCAGATTTATGTCAGCCAGAAAGTAACCACGATTTTTCATACGCATCGTCAGGCTTTGGAGAAGTACATGGAACAGATGGAAGATGAGGATTGGAATTCAATAGTGATCACTGTTGAAGACCTGGTTTCTTGAAGTCATTCATAATCGCCGCAGAGTTAATCTGTGGCGATTTTTTATTATACCCTCGTATCTGAGCGAAGCACGTTATTTTTAAAAATGTCTGCTTGAATAAGTTCACGAAGCATAATTATCTATAACATAGTTAGCGATCGCTAACTATGTTATAGATAATTACTCGAAAAAACACCGACCCAGTTTTAAAAAATGATGTGCGGAGCGGCTTTTTACTTGCTGCATTTATATATGAATGCCGGCGGCAGGTTTCTTGGTTCGAAACTCACATCAACTGTTTCAAATAATTTCCTGATATTTTTGAGGCGTGATTTCGAATATTGATATTGGGCATAGATTCCGCCATCAGTTTTCAGAGTTTCATGAATGGTTTTCAGAAGATCGGAAACCAAACTTTCCTTCATTGCTGTAAGCGGAATGCTTGAAATGATATTGTCCGCATATTCAAATCCTTTTTCTTTTAAATATGCGCGCATTTCTCTCGCGTCAGCATTTATGATATGAATTCTCGGATCATTCATCTCCTTTTTTAATTTCAAAACCAGATCTGCGCTTAATTCAAACACAAAAAGCGATGCGCTTTCAGGCAATCGTTTCATTATTTCTCTGGTTATAACACCGGTTCCTGGACCGAGCTCCACAACGCATCGCGCGCTGCTTTTGATATCTTGCGCCATTTTTTCAGCTAAAAAGTGAGAGCTTGGAGCTATTGACCCAACTTGTTTGGCATTTTTTAAGAATGCTCTGAATAATTCTTTGTATTTCATGACAGTGATAGGCTTTATATCATTTTTTACGATATTTAACCAACGTATGCGGTGGTGATATACGAAGCGACAATGGCGGCTGTCTCTGCCCGCAGCGTAAGATCGCTCATTTTTGCAAGATGTCCTCCGGCTTGTTTTGCCGAAAATAATTCCCCGGAAGTCCAGCCGCCTTCCGGGCCGATAAAAATGCTCAGGCTTTCTTCTTTTTTGAATTCGCCTGCATTGAAAGATTTTCCTGAAGCGTCAAAAAGAATCATTGCGCCAGATGCCCCGGCTTTTTCAAGCGCATCTTGAAATGATAGCGGCTCTCTAAGTACGGGAATTTTCCCCCGTCCGGATTGTTCCGCAGCCTCTTTCATGATTTTCCTGATTCGTTCGCTTTGTATTCCTGTTTTGATCGTTCTCCTGCAGATTATCGGCACAATCTCTGAAATCCCGACCTCAACGGCTTTTTGCGCCGCCAGCTCGAAATTCTCTCTCTT
>CAZSEN010000007.1:0-11438 GCA_964605995.1 uncultured Candidatus Saccharibacteria bacterium
GAACTTGAATCAAAAGATGCATCAGCGCTCCCGCTATCACGCCGAACGCCAGTCCGTATATTCCCCACATCGGATACAAAACAACAACTCCCATAATGATGCCGATATTATAAAAAATCGGAGAGAGCGCAAAGACAAAGAATTTCTTATACAGCTGCGTGACAGTCCCGAACAGATTCGAAAGTCCGAGAAGTATTGGCGAGAGAAGCATGATCCTGCTCATAATTATAAGTTCATGCTTCGCCTCAAAAGAAAATCCGGGAGCGATGATTGCCGATAATTTCGGAATCAGAAAATAAACAACTCCGCTGATGATAACCATGCCCCACAAAAAAACTGTAAACATGTCGGAGAGGAATTTATACGCATCAGTATTCTCGCCACCATTCTCCTGTTTTTTCATTTTTTCAAGAAGAAAAGGGATGAGGACGGTTATCGAGACAAGCGAGCCGACTGAAACATATAAAAAGTCAGGAATCCTAAAAGCGGCATAATAAATATCAAGCGTGGAAGATGGACCGATAAAATGAGCGAGCGCCCGATCCCGAAACAGCGCGAGAATCTGCGCAAGCAATGTAAAAGAACCAAGCAAAAGCGCCGCCTCGCTGACGCCGCTTGATTCCCTATTTAAAATATTCAGCAGTTTTTTTACCATTTATTTTTCAGGTCACAAAATAAAATCTATCATCCAAATGAAGGATTAGTCTTTTGCAATTAGTTTTTCAAATTTTTTTTTATTATTTCTTTGCAGGCTTCGCCTTTTCTAACGCGTCCTTCCCTGATTTTATATTTGCTATAATTTCTTTCAACTGCTGATTTTCAGGATCCTGCGTCAGAAGCAATTCAAATTGTCCGAGTGCGTCTTTTGTTCTTGAACCAGCGTCATATGCGAGTCCGAGGAAGTAATGGCCATTCAAATTAGCCGGGTCAATGAGTACAGCACGTTCAAATGCGACAATGGCCCCCGAATATTCTTTTATTCCATACTTTAAAATACCAATATTGAAGAATGCGTTGAAATTTGTTGGACCGACTGCTGTCGCCCTCTCAAGCTCGCTTATCGCACGAATGCTGTCACCGTCATCTTGAGCTATCTTTGCGAGTATAAAATATGCGTCAGTATAGTCAGGTTTAAGCTGGAGCGCCTTATTAATATATTCTCTAGCCCCACTGATATCTTTATTAGAAACAGCAAGATCGGCAAGTGATATATATATCTGAGGCGCAGCCGGATTAAGCGCGAGAGCTTTCTCATATACGATTTTTGCATTGTCATATGCGCCAGGAAACCCGAGAGGCAATACAGTGCGATAAAAAAAGCCGAGTGAAAGCAGATTCAAATAGTTACTCTTATCATAGTCGATTGCAGACAGATTGCTTTGCAAAGCAGAACCGAATAATGCTTGAATATCAGGCTTGACTGCCTCGATTGAAACATTCTTCTGAGAAAGCAGTTCATTCGCCTTTGAGACATAAACCCCTGAAAGCAGATTATATTGGGTATCATTCGCAGCAATAGAAATGCTGCGAAGCAATAAGCGTTCAGCATTATCGAATGAAGAATCATTCACAGCGGAAACCGCCCGTGAGAAGTATATATTCGCAAAGAGCTGCTTCGCATGCATATAAGCGAAAGCGATCGCGCCAAGCAATAAAGAAGACATAACAAGGACAGATAAGAAACTTTTCACTTTATCGCCATACAATGAGTATGTCCACGCCGAAATAGATTTCCGCTGCACAAGCATAGCGATCAAAACGCCTGTCGATGCGAATGCTAGCGCGAAAAGCGCGATGTTGGGAACGTATACGACAGACATCATCCACAGGAACGCTACTGAGAGAAACGATCCCAGAAGCTCATTGCGATCCTCATTCTTAGCTGGGAAAATTCTCATCCTCACGAATTGCCATACGATAGTCCCGAGAAAAAAGAGCCATGCGAATATGCCTGCAAATCCGCTCATGACAAAGAACGACGGGATTAATCCTGAACCTGCATTGAAGCCAGTGTTCCAAAATGGCGATAGATTAACTTCTGCAGGTTTGAATAATAACCATGCATTCGTAAAGCGATTCGGACCGAAGCCGAAAATAGGATGCTGCGCCAATGAATGCTTTATTATGCCAATTGTCGTCATCAATGATGGGCGTACTTCAAGCCGCAACACATTCAATTTTGCCGGCAGAAATGAACCGAAAATTCCATTGCCTAAAATAAAAATGGTTGTGCAGATGATGAGGATGAGCGGTAACAAAGGAAATGATTTGGCAGCAGCAAGATCGGTTTTTAGAGATTGTTTTTTGGAAGAAATCAGATAAGCAAAGAGAGCAAGAGATGCTAAGCCGAAGAATATCCATACTGAAAGAAAATTGATCACTAGCAT
Organism: uncultured Candidatus Saccharibacteria bacterium; assembly: GCA_964605995.1. Lineage (GTDB taxonomy): Bacteria > Patescibacteriota > Minisyncoccia > Phycocordibacterales > UBA9973 > JALOQM01. The sequence goes on from CAZSEN010000007.1 coordinate 2,388, forward strand.
CATAAAAAGCGAACCACCAAGCAAGCACCAAAGTGCAATCCTTTTCCTTTTATCAAGCGGAGTAGTTTCAAGGAGGAAAAGAGAAAGTATGGCGACCAGCCCTGAGAAAATAGCAAAATCATTCCATTTGCCTACCAAATTGGATGTCGGCGCGGCAAAATAACCATGAAATATTGAAGCAAGCGGAAGAAAAAAATGAGCGAGTTGAAAAAGAAACGCAATCACAAAACCGCCGAACACAGCGATCACAAGCTGCTCAATGCGCTTCTTATCCTGAAAGAGAATCGATGAAAGGAATAAAAGCAGTGAGCACACAACAATAATGCTTGCTGTGCTGAGTTCAAAGCCCTTTCCCCAAAAAGATTCGCTAATCGATCCAGAAAAGAATGAAGCGACAGACATGACAGCAGCGAGGACGACTCCAGATATGGAGATCAGTGATTTTGGAATGGATAATTTTCCTTCAATAAGACGTCCTGCGATCCAGAATATGAATGAAGAGAGTACGCCGATCGAGAGCAGAAAACCTTTACTCATTTCAGCGGTAAGATTAAAGAATGGGAGCGAGAATATTGGCAAAAGTGCAATAGTAGCGAATAGGATCAGATATGCCATGCGATCAGCGGAAAATATTTTTTTAATATCCATATAATACGACTGAATTGTAATGATTGATAATTATTTTGTTATAATATCATAATAACTGCTGTTTTAGAACCCTTTTGATGAATCATCAACCTCTATCTCAACAATTTTCTCCACGGCATGGAGCGCCTTCTTTATTTTAAGGAGGAACGCCCTTTCAGAATCGGTTACTTTCTCCTTCTCGACAATTTTTTTCTGTATAGACAATATCTTCTCCTGAAGATCTCGATCCAAATATGAGAGTCCTTTTTGTCCGTCGCGATCATTGCCGAAATATTTAGCAATAAGCCGTTCTCTCAGATATCTGATCTTGTAGTGCCCATGGATGAGCATGAATGCGAGAGTTATGATGAGCCCAGCAAGAGTTATGAGGATAATGAAGATATTGATGACGAAAATCCCTATTTTTGCGATTGCGCCAGTCATAACCGGAATAGTGATAGTATCAGTGGATTCACTTGAAGCGCCAAGCTCGTTGATCGCCCTTACCCACACCGCATATGTTCCGGACTCCATTTTTTTCGGTGAAACGAATGTGAATTCTCCTCTGCTATCCGAAATCACTTTTTGAACAGACTCAGTCTGATTGTCATTTCTCTTGAATATAAGAGGCTGTCTGGTCAAAAATCCGCCATTGTCGATTTTATGGATATATATATCAACTTCTATGTTCGGATACGTCGTGCCTTTTAAAAGCATATATGAACCGCTCTTTAAGAACTGCGGATATTCTGTGATCACCGGCCTATTAATTCCTTCAATCGAAAAAGTTTTTGAATCTTCGATAAAATTAGCAGCGCCATCAATTGCTCTGACAACAATGACATGTTTTCCCGGACCGAGTGGCGAGGTTGTATACACATGGCTGCCATCATCCTGCCATGGAATGAAATATGTATTATCAATCTGAACTTCATATGAATGCACTCCGGATATTTTGTCATATGCTGTAAAAGTGAATTTTGAGACAGGATTTTTTTGATCATCCTTCTTTAATTCAGTAATTATAAATGATTCCGGCTTTACCGTATCAATCCTGAATCGGAAATGCGCTGTCTTCCCCCATCCATTAGCATTGCGAAAGCGAACGTGCATATACCATACGCCATCAGCGAGGTTTGCCGCGGTATATGTATTACCAGTGCCAGTCGAAACGCCGGCCGGAGTAGAAGTCGGATTCTGATCAATCAGCCGGGCGACGCCTGTAACTCCTGAAGGCAGGTTCCAAGAAAACACCGGGTTTTTATCAGAATACCAAAGCGACGGATTAGGGTGTGTTGATGAAACAATATTCGGTGCGGCCGGCGTACCATTTAGAGCAGTATCTTCTGGGAGCAACGGGAGATTATTCACTATCGCCCCTAAAGTAAAAGTCCCTGGAATATAGTTTGTCAGAATATTAGTACCCATTCCATCATTCGCCAAAACTGAAGCAGAGGAGAAGCTGAGCGTCGCCGCGCCAACCGCTTTAACGCGAAACGTGACAGTGATTATCTTTCCGCTGATGCCGGCAAAGCCGGGATTGGGAACGACTCCCTCAAACGACACGCTGCCCATGCCGGCATATTCAGAATAGCTCGGATCCTGCGCCCATATGGTCATAATTGATCCGTCTTTCGAAGCAGATACGAATTGCAGCTTATCAGATGGAAATGTCAGCACTCCTGATGCCGCATTGATCGCCTGCAAAGGGCTTGCGACAGTAACTGCGACGCGCATGGTATCCCCCACCTGATAATTACCTGAGGAAGGAGACAGTTGCAGAGTCGCTGCCGATGCAAATCTATGTACGCCGAAAAAAGCGACAAACACAAGAACGACTACTATGGGTATTTTTTTATTGCGTTGCATCATGATATCCAAAGAATTTCTTCTTAACATATTGAATTATTTTCCTGCGCATAATAGAAATAAAAGCTGTACATGCTGCAATGACGACAATGAGCGTATAAATATTCGGATTCTTATACCATGCGGGCGGATGCGCCGGAATGATGCGTTCGATTCGCGTGTTGCCATCGCGATCCACGGCTTTCACAAAAAGATAGCTCGATCGGGATTGATCAGCGAGCAGGTACGGACTCTTTGCTTCGTGCCATCTCGAGAAGATTGCAAAAAAGCGGCTCTTCATTCTTGTTTCAAGCACCTCATAATGGTCGATGCCGGAATGTTTATCGACGGTATCGAATATCATGAATTCCTTGCCGTCAAAAATATTCGAATCAGATGCAATTTCAGGCACAAATGTCTCCGGCTGTTCCTTATCCTTGATCTCCGGCACAGTGACAGGCGCTTGCACAGATCCGGTCGTATCGACACGGAATGAGCCGACAGTAAGTTCTGTTTGGCTACCAGTGGCATCATTGCGATACGCATGAGCGTCAGTCAGCAACATTGCAGAACCTCCTTGCTGGCGGGCAGTGAGAACAAGTGAAAATACGCGTCCATCTTGGCGAGAAAAACCGCCAGGTATGATTCCAGAAAATTTAAAAGATCCGCCGGCAGCTGATCCAAAGTCAGGCTTCTCAATCCAAAAAGTAAGTATTGAATCTCCATCACGAATCTCGGAAAGCGCGAGCGCTCCGGCTGGAAACGTAATTGTCCCTTCGAGCGCATTGATGGATTCATCGTCGGCGCTGAAATAGAGGGTCGTTTCAAACGTATCCCCGACATGCATCGAGACATCTGACTCCTTGAAATATAGCGTTGCTGCGCGAGCATAAAAAGACGGAATCATCCAAAAAAGGAAAATTACTGCGGCTATTGCTCGTGGTGAGTATTTTTTCGTATTCATAAATTATAATCAGCCAGTCCAATTATATGCGAGAATCGAGAAATCGACGAGATTCACTGTATGGTCGCCATTCAGATCAATCGTCACCGGCGGACTGAGCTTCTTGTACCAGAACGCCATAATCGAAAAGTCGATCAGATTCACTTTGCAATCACTATTCAGATCCCCTCTCGACGGACATTTGGGCGCACTGCCAGTTCTCAATATATTTTCCGTACCGACGGCGAATGTCACGAGATTGCCATACGGAGTGATTTGGTTTCCTGCGGCAGTTTTTGATTTCGTGCTATGCGAGCCCATTTCGAGCGGCGAACTGTCGTATTGATAAAAATACGCTCCGTGATCGTCCGCTAGCACCGTATGGAATGTTTCAACATTTGAATGCACCGATATCGTCACATTTCCCGAAGGCACGGTCTGCCCCAGAATAGTGATCGTATCGCCTTGCTTCACTTGCGATTTGTCGGTATTGATCGTCGGCGCAAGGAATACTCCTCCTATCGAAGTGCTTGTACCTGAAGTGAAATATGCGGGAAAAGTGAATAATGTCGAACGAATGCCATTTGAATCTTCAGCATAGACTGAAAAATTGTAATTGCCTGTCGAAAGATTTCCGAGAGTTCCGGAGAAACGCGCGTCAGGTCCTGCAATCGTCGTTAACGCCACTTGTCCGTCCTTGAGAATGACGACTCGCGAAAGCGGATAAGCTGATCCTGAAAACGTAATGCCAGCCTGGCTTCCGCCTCCTCCTCCCCCGCCTCCTCCGCCACCTCCGACTGGCGGAGCAGTCGTCGCAGCAGCTGACGCACATACTTTAAGCGCATAATCGCTCGCGCCGCCGACATGCGCATTCGTCACCCCGGAAATAGATACGAGCGTCGTATCATATCCGGTACAGCTGCCGCTCTGATAGCCGACCGAGACCGTGCCGCTCGTTATTGAGAGGCATGCATTATTGGAGTAGTTGCCCTGAGTATTCTCCTCTACATGCGCGTTGGTCGCAGATGAAAGCCTGAGCGCCGTGACTGCAGTCGATGCGGTGCAGGAATTGCCGATTCCCGACACGCCGCTGCAGCAGACATATTTCGAATAATTCGACTGACTTGGAAGCTCTGCTTGTGCATTTGATCCGGCAGAAATTCTGAAGATTGCCGTATCAGGCGTCGTACAGGAGTTCGCGACCGTACAGGTCAGCGCCGCAAAGGCGCTCGTGGCGAGTGCGAGGAAAAAAAATGCGATCAAGGTTGTGTATATGATCTTCTGCATGAACATTGAATGAATACGCTGTCAGAAAAACTATGACGGCTCAATGATGATCCAAGCGACAGTGCTCGTATCGCTGCCGCTTGTCGAGGTAATGGTAAAGCTCGTACCGGCAGAACGCGCAGACACATACGGCGTACCGACAGTTCCGGCAGCAGTATTTGTCGTTAGGAATATCCTCGAGTTTGCGGTGACCTTCGTCGTACTCACCGTCGCCGTACCACCGACGAGCGTCGCGGTACCCATCGTTGCGTTTGTGCCTTCCTTCACGTAGAAGCCGTTACCAGCGGTCGTGAGTTTAAAATTGTTCGTCGCAGTGATATCAGTATCAGTGATACGCATTCGTTCATTCGCCGCAGCGATACCAGATGTTGCAAATATAATCGGAGCAGCAGAAGTTGTCGCTGAAAGAAGCATTCCTGCCGCTGCAGATGCTTGAAGACGTGTAATACCTGCTGTGAGAAGACCATTTGTTGTATATCCAGTCGAATAAATCGAAAATGAAGATAACACTGCTGAGTTTTGTACACCAATACCCGAAATGCCCGCAGTTCCAGTGCTGGAATTTATAAATCTGCTTACCAAGTTTCCATTAAAAGAAAACGAAGAAGTAATCGGTTGATTCGTTACGCCAGCAGTTCCGATGCCTAAATATCCATCATCTGTAATTTCGACTCTCTGAGTATTATTCGTCCAAAATGTCAAAGATGTCGCATTGTTTGTACCGATATTTAATCCGGCTGTTTTTGTTGATTGAATGACTGCAGCATCAGCGACAAGAATACCCGATGTTGTGTATGCAGTAGAGAGCGACTGCATCGATAAGTTTCCTGATATAGTCGCTGAGTTAGATACTATAAGCGCTGCTTTTGCTGCTGTTCCATTTGTTGCATTTATTACATCTAAATTAGTATTTACATTTTGATCTTTTCTGAATAAGGCAATTTCATTACCAACTGCCGCAGAAGCTCCAGCGATAAAAACAGAGCCGTTCCATGTGAAGTTTGCATCGCTTGCAAGCGTGTCCGCCGCGGATGTATAGAGAATTGTGTTGGTACCGCCGAATGTAGAAAGTCCTGTGCCACCAGCTGAAACAGGAATATCAGTACCGTTCCATACGCCAGTGGTTATCGTCCCAAGCGTCGTAATGCTCGTCTGTCCGACATATGCTGAATCAATATCGAATGTAGGGTCGGTGGAAGTGCCGCCGATTGATAGTCTGTTTGCCGTACCGGTGACCGTCTTTATTTTTGCGTCAGTATACGCGGTGCCGATGGAGGTGCCGTTCCATGTCGCCGCAGTGAATGTCTGGCCGCCGTCGATGAGCGCGATTGTGCCGCCGACATCCGGCAACGCCCAGTTCCTATCGGCAGTCAATGTTCCGGTAAACGATCGTGCGAATGTATCCGTACCATTCTTAACCGCCCACGAAAGATTACCGGCTGAGCCTGAAAATAGATTGAGTCCTGTTGCTGCCGGAGCAGCGGCATTTGACGCTTGCGCGAGCAGATTCACATATCCGTCGCCTGCCGTACCATCGACCGCAAAACTCTTGGCTGTGACCGCAAATGCTCCAACATCCCAGCCAGCTGTCAGTGGGCGTGTACCGTCAGCCTTGATATACGACGATGCAAGATACGCATCATCAATCGCCGTGCCATTCCATGTCGCCGATGTGAATGTCTGACCGCCGTCAAGAAACGCAATCGTTCGACGCGTCGTACTCGGTGAGAAATACAAACTCGTTCCATCGTATTCCATCGCTCCGGCTTCAGCAGTTGTCATATTCGTTCCAGCAGTGAATTTAAGCGGTCCTGTCGATGCTGCGGTCGTGCCTCCCGCAAGATGCAAATATGCTGTCGGATCTGCTTGAGTTTTGATGGACAATCCGGCAGTCGTCAGACGCATATATTCATCGGTACTTGCACCACCGCCAATCGACCACCAGAATTTTGTGCTTGCAACACTGCTTTGGAACAGAACTCCGACAGGACTGTTGCTACTGAATTTGGTTAAGCTCGGCTGATTCAAACCGCTTGCGGTGAAACTTGTTCCGAGCATTTGAACCAAAGAGTTATATGTCCCGTTTCCAGCAGCAAGTTGCGCTTGTGCAGTCGTACCAGAATTTGTATTTTCAAAAGTAGATATCATATTACCTGCCACTGATGCCGAATTAGAAAATGCTCCGGTAGCAGTAGTATAGGTCAGCTGCGCCGATGAGCTCATTGTGTTTGTTCCAGACCAGAATCCGATGCGGGTGTTCGCTCCAGTACCGAGCACTGCCGTGCCGGTCGCAGGTACCGTCAATGTAAAACCGCCGAGTCCGAGCGTTCCTCCTCCGGTGATAGTCGTATTAGAAGCATTCGTGATCGTTCCTGCATTGTTCACGCCCGTGCCGCCGTATGTAGAACCTATGACTCCGCCATTCCAAGTACCGCTCGCAATCGTGCCAAGCGTCGTAATGCTCGTCTGTCCGACATATGCTGAATCAATATCGAATGTAGGGTCGGTGGAAGTGCCGCCGATTGATAGTCTGTTTGCCGTACCGGTGACCGTCTTTATTTTTGCGTCAGTATACGCGGTGCCGATGGAGGTGCCGTTCCATACGCCGGACGTAATCGTGCCCGTGCGAGTGATATTGTCCTGCACTGCGCTCGGGATCGTTGTCAGCACTTCGACATTGCCGGTAAGCGCAGTGGACCTGCCAAGCAATGTGCCAGTCGCAATATCCGCCATCTTTGCGAGCGTCACGGCACTATTAGCAATAGTCAGCGCTCCTGTATTCGCAAGCGTCGCATCGCCGGAAAGAGCGACATCAGTCGCGGCGTTCGATCCATTACCGACAAATATATGTGCAGAGGTAAGCACAGAGGAAAGCTTGCTGTTGAATGTCGTCCAGTCGGTTGCGGAAAGGTAGCCGTCGGTCGTGCTATTCGCGGCTGGCATAGAAATTGCGTCCACAGTGCGCACAAACGGTGCAGAGAATGTCAAAGCATTTTCTTTGCCGTTGAATGTATTCCAATCAGTTGAAGAAAGATAACCGTCGGTCGTCGTATCAGCGACAGCCATCGATATGACACCAGTCGAATTGTCATACGCAACTGGCGCTGTACCGGAAATTGCAGCACGGGCGAGCGCATCAGTATAATAAAGATTTGTTCCCTCAGGAATATCATCGGTCGTCAGGCTCACCGATCCGGTCTGTCCATTGACTGACTGGACAGTGTCGGTCGGCGTCAGGAGTTCTTGCCAATCAGCAAGAACTGACGAATCAGTACCCGCAAGAATGTAGCTTTTATTCTCATCAGTACGTACTGCAACATCGCCAGTCTGTGCCGTAAGCGCAAGCATGGCCGTCTGATCAACAACAACATATGTATCGGTAATAGTAATCAGCGGCAACTGCGACGAAGAAACTTTACCCGTTCCATCAAGCGTCGCTAATCCCCCAGCCTGCCCTGCCTGGAGCGCGATGCGCGCATCAGCGCGAGCATCGCTATAGTAAAGGTTCGTCAATCCTTCCGGCACGACGTCTGTATCAAGCGTCTGAAATGTCTTGTCGCCGCGATAATATTCTGCAGTCGTCGCCGCAGTGATCGCATCTTCCTTGCCATTGAACGTGCTCCAGTCGGTTGATGAAAGATAGCCATTAGTTCCGCTGTCGGCAGCCGGAATAGATATCGTGTTGACTGATCGAGAAAGCGGACCGGAAAATGTCAGCGCACTTTCTTTGCTGTTGAATGTCGTCCAGTCGGTTGCGGAAAGGTAGCCGTCGGTCGTGCCGCTCGACTGTGTGATAGAAAAAGTTCGATCGGCGGAAAGATCGCCCCCGCCTGAAAGCGGCGCGGTCGTATTGATCGTCCGTGATCCGGAGACTTTATTGTTGAATGTTGTCCAATCGGCTGAAGACAGATAGCCGTCAGTCGACGCAGAGACAACAGCCATCGAGATAATGCCTGTCACGCTATCAAAAGCAGCCGGCGCTGTCGCAGAGATCGCGCCACGAGCGCGAGCGTTCGTAAAGTAAAGATTGCTTCCTTCCGCCAGATCTGTCGTTGACTTTCCGCCGAATGCTGAATCGAATCGCGCGGATGTGTAGTAGAGGTTTGTGCCTTCGGCAAGATCAGTTGTCGACTTTGTAAGAAGGCGTGCATCGAAATCAGTGTTGTGCCGGACTGTTGTGTAATAGAGATTTGTTCCTTCAGTAAGATCATCAGTTGATTTCGTCGCAAGCCTCGTATCAAAATCAGTATTTTGTCTTCCCGTCGTGTAGTAAAGATTCGTCCCCTCCGAAAGATCTGTCGTTGACTTTCCGCCGAATGCTGAATCGAATCGCGCGGATGTGTAGT
>CAZSEN010000007.1:11538-15386 GCA_964605995.1 uncultured Candidatus Saccharibacteria bacterium
AGAGATTCAAGCCTTCAGTGACAGCTGACGTGTCGAGCGTCTGGAATGTGCCGTCGCCTCGATAATACTGAATTGATGTTCCGGTCGTCGTCGCAGTCAGCACAGTCGCATCAGCGTCAGGGAATGCGTAGGTGCGAAGCGCAGTCGGTCCGGAAACTTGGAAGGTTCCGTCACCGACCTCAGTCCATGGGTGGCCAGGATTCGGCGTTGTCGCAAATACGACACCAGCAGCGGAAAAAAAGATTGCAATGAGAATCAAAGCGCTTGTGATTTTCAATCTCTTCAGTTTTTCGATGATTTTTATCATAGAATCTAAGGAAAAACCTTAGGCATTAATCCTATTAGTATAACAATTTCATTCGGAAAAACTAAAAAAATAGGTGGAAAAGCCTAGATTACGATATTGACGAGCTTGTTTGGAACGTAGACGAATTTTTTAACCTCTTTTCCAGCGATCCATCCTTGGATTATTGTGTCGGCAAAAGCAATTTTCTTTGCAATTTCTTCATTTGCGCCGATTGGAGCCACAAGTTGTGCTCGAACTTTTCCATTTACCTGCACAACGAGCATGAACGTATCATCAACGATTTTTTTCTTGTCGAATTTCGGCCAATCAGAAACGTGAACGGACTTCTTCTCTCCTGAAGCAATCCAAATATCTTCTGTGATGTGTGGCGCGAATGGCGCGAGAATTTGAATAAACATTTTAAAGTCAGTAAAGGAAATTCCTTCAGATTTCTCCATTTCATTTACAAGAATCATCATTGATGAGATTGCCGTATTGAAGCTCATCGTCTCGATATCTTCTGTAACTTTTTTGATTGTTTTATGTAAAAGTTTTTCAATTTCAATATTTTTTACTTTCGTTTTTTTTACCGTCTTGTATTGCAACCTCCATACTTTTTCAATGAAGCGGCGCGCGCCCATGATGCTGTCAGTGTTCCACGCGATCGACTGATCGAATGGCCCCATGAACATTTCGTAAAGACGGAGCGTGTCAGCGCCGTAGGTCTTCACGATATCGTCAGGGTTGATGACATTCCCCCATCGCTTGGACATCTTGCGACCATCGCTCGCCATGATGAGTCCCTGGTTCTGCAATCGTGTGAACGGCTCAAGGTGATTCACCACCTTGATGTCGTATAAAAATTTATGCCAGAAGCGCGCATAGATAAGATGGCGCGTCGCGTGTTCGGTACCGCCGACATACATGTCGACCGGTGACCAATACTTTTCTTTTTTCTTATCGACGAGTGCTTTTTTGTTCTTCGGATCGATATAGCGCAAGTAATACCACGACGAGCCTGCCCACTGCGGCATCGTGTTTGTTTCTCTCTTTGCTGGTCCTTTGCATTTCGGACATTTTACATTCACCCATTTGTCGATCGTCGCAAGCGGCGACTCACCGGTGCCTGCTGGCTCATATGACTTTACCTTCGGTAGAATAACCGGCAAATCTTTTTCGGGCACCGGCACGACACCGCACGCAAGACAATGAATAACCGGAATCGGTTCGCCCCAATATCGCTGACGCGAGAAAACCCAATCTTTTAATTTGTAGGTGACTTTGCTTCTGCCGAATTCTTTTGTTATTTCTTTTTTCGCTTCGTCATTCTTCATGCCGTCAAATTTTCCTGAAGCGACAAGGTGGCCTTCACCGACATATGCTTCATCGAGTATTGGGCATTCCGGAGCTGGATACTTCGGGCACACGACCATTTTAATCGGCAACTTGAAATTCTGCGCAAATTCAAAATCGCGCTCATCATGCGCAGGCACCGCCATCACCGCGCCGGTGCCGTAATTCGCCAAAACATAATCGGCAATCCACACAGAAACTTCCTCGCCATTTGCGGGATTGATCGCTTTGATTCCTTTGAGCTCAACCCCTGTCTTGTCTTTCTTTTCCGCCATCCGTTCGATTTCAGAACGATATGTTGTCGCTTCAATATATTTCTCTGCTTCATTTAAGTTTGAAATTCTTTCTTTGAGTGATCGTACGAGCTGATGTTCTGGCGCAAGCACGACATACGTCACGCCGAAGAGCGTATCTGCTCGAGTGGTGAATACTTTTATTGAATCAATGGCAGCCTTTAAAACCTCCGGTTCTTCTTTTGCGCAAATATGAATGTCGTTTGCATGAATTTTTCTCACCTCTGCAGAAAGCTCCTTCGCTGCATTTTCCGCGTGCGAAGGCAAAACGTCATTTCCTGGAGTTATATCGCTCAGAAAAATTATTTCTTTGGCATGTGATCGTATTCGATTCCAGTCGAAAATCCAATTGAAAGTTTTCTCATATTTTGTCTGACGATCCTGCCTGATTGAGTTCGTCACGGCATCCGCAAGGATAAGTTTTGCGAGTGGTTTCTGCTCGGCAATCTTAAGTGCTATGGTACCCCCTAGACTGTGACCAAGAAGCGCAGTGTGTGCATCAAATTTAATATTTTCAAGTACAAAAGAAACTTGTTCGGCAACAGTTGGATTCTTCGTGTTAGGCAGTGCGGGAACAATAACTTCATATCCGTGTTTTTCAAGCTCTGCCTTCAGCCATGGGAAAAAATTATTTTCAGGAGTGCCTGTGTACCCGTGCAGAAGAACAAAGCGCTTAATATCAGACTGAATTGCAAATGTAATTTCCGCACCCTCGCTTCTGCCTATCCATTTGCGCTGGGATTCTTTGATCGATTCCGGCCAGTTAAGAATATCCAAGTCTTTCAACATCCTGTCAGCGTAATCGGTAATGCGGAGCACCCATTGGCGCATTGGCTTTTTCTCGACTTCGCTTCCGCATCGCTCGCAGACGCCGTTTTCCAAATCTTCATTCGCAAGCCCCGTCTGGCATGATGGACACCAATTGATCGGCTCGAAAGATTCGTATGCCAAACCTTTTTTAAGCATCTGTAAAAATGTCCATTGCGTCCATCGATAATATTCCGGATCAGTAGTATTGATTTCCCTTTCCCAATCATAATTGAAGCCGATGACGGAAAGCTGCTCTTTGTAGCGCTTGATATTTTTCTTCACCGCGATTTCCGGATGGATTTTATTTTTGATCGCATATTGTTCTGCCGGCAAACCAAATGCGTCCCAACCCATCGGATGAAGCACGTTGAATCCGCTCATTTTTTTAAAACGAGAAAAAATATCCGTGCCGATATAGCCGCGCGGGTGGCCGACATGCAAGCCTTCACCTGATGGATATGGAAACATGTCGAGCACATAGAATTTTGGCTTCTTTTTATCTTCGGAAGTTTTATAGAGTTTCGTTCGAATCCATTCTCTCTGCCACTTCCGTTCTATTTTTTTGTGATCGTAGCTCTTATTCATATCTTTCTGCTTGCCCATTCGAAGCCAACGAGGAGTGGTCATTTCTTTCCTCGCCCTCCGTAGCTTTAGCGAAGGATGGGTCGATTTTATTATGGTCGTATTGCTTCATTTTTACTCAGATAGTATAGCATTTTTACCTTATTTTTTGAATAAAAGAACCTGCAATGTTCGCGTATTTCCACGCCAAAGCGAGGATTTTCTCACTTGAAAAGCCTTGCGCAGGCTGGCGAGCCGAGCAGGGAAAATTTTCAGCAGAAAATTATTCGTGCTTTTCAAGTGAAAAATCCGAGCGGCTGCTATTTCTGAAACGGCGGATATCTTTCTGGATCAATCACTCTGTCAAAACACTGATTCCCTATTCCGTGAGACCAATTTTCAGATTGATAGTCATATGGTGCCGGAACGGACTTTATGTTTCCCTTTCCAATTTGAGCGCTCGCATCCAAATTGAAATCGGCGCAAAGGATGAAAGAATATTTCCCGACAACTTCATAACTGTATATCTTGCCTTCCGGATCTTG
>CAZSEN010000008.1:0-10037 GCA_964605995.1 uncultured Candidatus Saccharibacteria bacterium
GACCAGCGACTGATTGCCTTATGACTGACGATAACGCATTACTTTGAATTCCGACGATCGGATTGCCGGCTTGTAGAATAAGCGTTGAAATGATGTCTTTTGCGTACAAAACATTATCGAATTCTCCGAAAGAAATAGCGCTTTTAACGATATTTCCGGCATTATCTCTTGATGTCAGCTGCGGCGCCACAGAGAGAAACTCATCCCAATATTGCGGAACTTTCGGGATTCCGGCGGCATCGAACAAGCTTGTGTTGTAATACATCACCATCGGATCGATTGTCAGCGGAAATGCCGCTGTGCCGGCGTCTGTTATATACAGATTCCCTTCTCCGACGAACGTGTCGGTAAATGTTTTTTGCGGCAATGTCGCATATGGAATCGGCGTAATTTTATTATTGTATTTGAGTATCAAATCATCCGGCAGAAAGAAAATATCCGGGCCGGTGCCTGAAGCGAAAGATTCGATAAGATTCTTGTCATATGCTTTCGGATCTTTCTGCACATAGCTGACGGAAAAAGTTTTATTGGCTTGATTGAATGGGCTTAAGATTTTAGTCATTTCGGAAGCGCTGGCAGTACCCCACAAAACCACTTGGCCGGAAGCGCCGCTCGTGGAACTTGTGCCGACCGGAAAAATTCCCGAAAATATAAGGACTGCGATGACAAGAAAAACTGCAAGGACGGCGAGAATTGCGATTTGAAAATTGGACATAAATTAGTTTCTTATCAGAATTATACCATAATGATGCTCTCCAGCTTCAATGTTCTCTGCAAGAGAAAAACCGGCTTTTTCAAAAAGATGAAGCGAGGCGATGCGGGGAATTATTTTTTTGGCTTCCGGCCCCATGCCGCCGAAAGAATTCTTCCAGTCGATGCAGAGAACTTTCCCGCCAGGCTTCACTGTCCTTCTGATTTCATCGATGAAAGTTTTCTTATCCTCAACTTGAAACAAAATATTCGAAGCAATGACAGCATCAACGGAATGATCAGCTAGCTTCGTACCGCCGATTTTCTCAATATCTCCCCAAATAATTTCTATATTTTTAACATGCGCTTTGTCGGCTTCATTTTTAAGCCGAGTCAGCATATCTTTCTGGATTTCTATGGCATAAACCTTCCCAGCGGGGTGTCCTAAGACAGCCCGCGCCGCGGGAATGCTATACGAACCGACGCCTGCGCCCATGTCGGCGACATGCATTCCCTCCCTTAAATCCAATTTTTTTATGATTTTTTCCGGATCGGCGAACATGAATCAATTATAGCATTTGTTTTATTTATAGAAATCATACTTGGCTTTTTGCTTCACTATGGCAACTTGTCGATAGAATTGAATCTTTTAATATAAAAACATAAAAAAGGAAGAGGTGGCGATTTTTTGAATTTAAAAACCCGATTTTAAAATCGGGTTTTTATTTTTTACAAACAAGTTAATGATGCAATGCTATCCCCGGGGCGCATTTTCATGATTGTCACGCCTTGCGTCTGACGGCCGAGCGATGGAATTGTGTCGAGCGACACGCGAATAACCTGCCCTTTCTTTGAAATTGCGATCAATTCACCGCCTTCGCCTTTGACGACTTTTGAGACTATCAATTTTCCAGTCTTTGCGGTGACTTTCGCAGTCTTGATTCCCGAGCCGCCGCGCTTCTGCACTTTATATTCTTTAAGATTCGTTTTCTTTCCCAAGCCATTCTCGCTCATCACCAAAAACTCCGCGTCTTTCAGGTCTTTCGTTATCACATCCACGCCGATGACAGTATCGCCTTTTGAAAGCTTCATCGCGCGCACTCCGCCGGCAGCCCGTCCCATTTCACGGATATCGGATTCTTTGAATCTGACTGATTGGCCGCCGGAAGTCGCCACTATCAATTCATCGCCTTTTTCCACTTCACGCACAGATTGCAACTTGTCGGTCTTGTCCAACTTAATGGCGATGATGCCGCTTCGGCGCACATCCTTGAAGCTCTCCGAAGAGACTTTCTTCGCCGTGCCTTCTTCCGTAACAAGCATCAGGAATTTAGTCATCGTCTTCGATGATTTCGGCATCTCCAAAATTGATGTCACCTTTTCGTCACCAGAGAGCGAGAGGAAGTTCATGATTGATTTTCCTTTTGTTGCTCGTCTGCCTTCCGGAATATCATACATTTTAAGCTGATACGCTTTTCCCAAATTCGTGAAGAAAAGCAAATCGCTGTGCGTATTCGCGGTCAAAAGCATCGTCACGAAATCTTCTTCTTTGGTTTCAAGATCCACGACGCCGACGCCGCCGCGCTTCTGCACGCGGAATTCTGCCGGATCGGTACGCTTTACGTAGCCGCCTTGCGTATAGACAAGCACAGATTCTTTTTCGGGAATCAAGTCCTCTTCCGAGATATTCTTGACTCCGCCTTTCACGATTTTTGTTTTTCTGACATCGCCGTATTTCTCTTTGATTGCGACGAGTTCATCAGAAATCATCTTGAGCATTTTCTTCGGGCTTGCCAAAAGCTCTTCGAGAGTCTTTATGAGTTCCTGCTTTTCTTTGAGTTCGTTCTCGATATTCTTGCGTTCAAGTCCGGCAAGCTTCTGGAGCTTCATCTCAAGAATCGCCGTCGCTTGAAGATCGGAGAATTTGAATTCTTTCATCAACGCGATTTTCGCAGCCGCCGTGTCTTTCGAAGCGCGGATCGTCTTGATGACTTTGTCGATATTATCGAGCGCTTTTTTCAAACCCAACAAAATATGTTCGCGCTCTTTTGCTCTTTTTAAATCAAACTCTGTTCGACGTCGAACGATTTCTTTTCGGTGCTTGATGAATTCTCCAAGCATACTCTTCAATGAAAGCGTTTCAGGCACGCCGTCAACGAGCGCCACAACGTTGTAATGAAATGCAGTTTCAAGCGCCGTGTGCTTGTAGATGAAATTCAATACTTTCTGCGGAAAAACTCCGTTCTTCAAATCTATGACAATTCGAATGTCTCGAGTGGATTCATCGCGAAGGCCTTTGATTCCTTCAAGCTTTTTTTCATGAATAAGATCAGCAATAGTAACAATCAAATCTGATTTATTTACTCGATACGGAAGCGACGTGATGATAATCTGGAATTGTCCGCCTTTCTGTTCAACGATTTCGGCTTCACCGCGAGTAACCACGCCGCCTCGACCGGAAGCATACGCATGAAGCAAATCTTTTTCACCGTACGCAACTCCGCCAGTCGGGAAATCGGGGCCTTTTACAAATTTAAAGAGGTCTTCAGTTGTTGCATCTTTATTTTCAATCAAATGAACACACGCGTCTATCACTTCCGCCAAATTATGCGGGGGAATATTTGTCGCCATACCGACAGCAATTCCAAGCGTGCCGTTCAAAAGCAGGCTCGGCACTGCTGATGGGAAAACTACCGGCTCTTTTTTCGTGCTGTCATAGTTCGGACGGAAATCAACAGTTTCTTTTTCAAGATCACGGAGAATTTCAGAAGAAATCTTAGACATCTTCGCCTCCGTATATCGCATTGCAGCCGCCGCGTCGCCGTCGATCGAACCGAAGTTTCCTTGGCCAAGCACCAGCGGATATCGATATGAGAATTCCTGCGCCATGTTGACCATCGCGTCGTACACGGATGCGTCGCCGTGCGGGTGATATTTACCGAGCACTTCTCCCACCACCGCAGCTGATTTTCGAAATCGTCCGCCGGCAACAAGACCCATTTCGTACATGGAGAAAAGTATTCGTCGATGAACCGGCTTCAGACCATCGCGGACATCCGGAAGCGCTCGGGATGTGATGACAGACATCGCATAATCCAAATACGAATCTTTCATTTCAGTGACAATGCTGACGGGCATGATGCTGTCTCTTTTTGGAGTTCCATCCGGAATATTCTGTTGTGGTTCTTTTTTTGCCATGTGTTATTTAAAATTAATTATTAGTCTCAATATTCGTATCTGGCGCCGGAACCGCATCAGCGCCCATATCCGTCCCGGTTCCCGCTGTCGCATCTGCTTGCGTCTCGCTTACTGTCGTCTTTATTTCATCCTTCAAATTTCCGACTCCACTGGAAACAGTTTGGAATGTTTTCAGAAAATCATCCTTGATCATTGAGAGCGGTTTCAGATCGTTCGCCAGATCAGGCTTCTTCTTCTCCGGTTTTGAAAATTCGCTCTTGAATAAAAACAGCCACGAACCGAAAATGATTCCCGTTATCGCAAGGCTGCATGCAAGAAGAACTTGTCTTCTCACATGCTCTGGCTTCTGTTTCAGATTTTCAATAATTTTCTTCATCGTGATTCTAATATGAAAGCACAACAACTTCTGCATCTTTGCCCTCCAAATCTTTTTTCTTGATCGTCAGCTTCTCAATCGCTTCAACTTTCTCTTCTCCCGTTTCTTTTAAAAATGTTTTGAGCGCATTCTTGTCTTTGTCATCTCCATAATCCATCGGAATGATGATTTTCGGCTCAAGCGATGACGCAAGCTTGTATGCGGCCGCAGGAGCAAGAACTCCGTCGCCTCCGACAGGAACGAAGACGATATCCGCCGTGCCGATCGCCTCTCTCGTTTCGCTTGGAAGATTTTCTGAAGACAATGCTCCGAGAAAACAGAGGCTGATTCCGTCAACTGAAAGCGAATAAATCGTATTGATGTATTTTTTGCCGCCAATGTTCGCTTCAGACAGAAGACCTTTTATGAAGATATCTTTGACTTCATAATCGCCCGGTCCCGAAACGACAAATGGCTTTGTCTCGCCATGGCCAACCATATCGGTGCCGTTGAAATCCTTGTGATTTGTGGTCGTAAACGCAACCTGCGCGCCGAAGCGGGATGGGGCGGAAATCTTGGAATCCTTGCTGATAGGATTGAATGCAAGCACCGTTTCGCCTTGCTGAATTTTGAAAAATTGTTTACCGAGATAGGTGATTATCATGGAAATAGTATACCAAAAAATTTCAAAAATAAAAGCCGCTCGGATTTATTTTTTTACCGAAAGATTATTGACAGAATTGAATAAATAATTTAGTATTCGTTTCGGAAAAAGTTTATTTAAAACAACTAGCATGAAAAAGCTTATTTCAATTATTCTGATATTTTTCGGAACATTAGGAATTGCATTGGCGCAAAGTACTGATAAAACAAAGAATGCATGGGATACCTTCACATGGGAACATTTCAATACATTTGAACGTATTCTGTGTGTGATTGCACTTGTCGGCTTTTTCTTGTCTGCTCTCATTAACTTATTACTTGCTTTAAAAAGACTGTTTGGGAGTTCTGAGGATGGAGATTGAAAAAACCAAAGCTGGCAATTTAAAATTGCCAGCTTTTTATATTCCAAAATTGATTTGCATTTTTACGGCTTTTATAGTAAGCTGTTCCTATTAACAACCGGAATTTAGGATAATCTCATGCGCTTCCCTTTTTGATAACCAGCGCACGAACCCTGAATTCTAATTCCGCCGTTGTGCGGATTTTTTAATTTAAAATAATTTATGGCAAAGAAAGAACCAAAAGAAAAAGCGGAAGTGAAAGTCGAGACCAACCCGGTACGGATGATGCTCGAAAAAAGCGCTACTCCGCCGCAAGTGGAAGCGCTTGTTGAAGGTCCTGTCATCAGCATTGAAAAGTCAGCGATCTACATCGACTTGCAACCATTCGGAACCGGTATCATTTATGGACGAGAGTTCATGAATGCGAAAGACATCATCAAAAAAATCGCCATGGGCGATATCGTCAAGGCGAAAGTCGTCGACAGAGAAAATGAAGACGGATATATAGAACTCTCGCTGAAAGAAGCGAAACAAGCGCTCATCTGGAGCGACGCAGAAAAAGCGATCAAGAACAAGACTGTTCTTGATTTGATGGTCAAAGAAGCTAACAAGGGCGGACTCATCATTGAGTGGCAAGGCATTCAAGGCTTCTTGCCTGCATCCCAGCTTCGAGCAGAACACTATCCGAAAGTTGCTGAAGGCGACAAAGAAAAGATTTTGAAAGAGCTTAAGAAGCTTGTCGGAAAGAAACTCTCTGTCACCATGATCGGCGCAACGCCAAAAGAAGAAAAGCTTATTTTCTCTGAAAAGGAAAACAATCCTGAAGAGAGGAAAGAAATTGTCGGCAAATACCACATCGGTGACGAGCTTGAATGCGAAGTCGCGGGCATCGTGGATTTCGGCGTATTCTTGAAAATTGAAGACGGCCTTGAAGGCTTGGTTCACATTTCTGAGATCGATTGGGGCTTGGTGGAAGATCCTCGAACGATGTTCAAGGTCGGCGACAAGGTGAATGCGAAAATCATCGAAGTCAAAGAAGGCAAAATTTCGCTCTCAATCAAAGCGCTTAAAGAGAATCCATGGAATGAATTCGAGGGTAAACTTAAAAAAGGCGACATCATTTCCGGCGTTGTCATCAAATTCAACAAGCATGGCGCGCTCGTGTCCATCAAAGAAGGAGTTGCCGGACTTGTGCACAATTCAAACTTCGGCTCAGAGTCAAAACTTCGCGAAAAATTGGAACTCGGAAAGACATATAATTTCCAGGTGACGATGTTCGAACCGAAAGATCATAAGATGACGCTCGCGTATCTCGAAAAATAAAATCTTGGGTCAATAAAAAAATCCTGCTGAAAAGCAGGATTTTTGATTTACAGACAGAGTCCGAAAGAAACGGATAAAAAATAAAATGCTGCCGTGAGCCAGCATGCAATGAAAATATTTCTCCGAATCTTTTTCACAAAGTAATTCCTGATCAAAATGAATATCACACCAGAAGCAAGGAGAAAAAGAGAAAGGTAAAGTGAAGAAATTCCTCCGCATACGTACACAAGAAAAAACCACGGGCTTATATAAAAGCCGATGAGTGCCAACTTTTCAGAAGTTGTTTCCATTAGAATTTTTTTGAAAGATGCGTATCTGAGAACAAGACTATCACAGTCTCAATCAAAAAGAAAACCTAGAAATTATTTTCGGCCCCGCTTCCACTCATAAAGCACAATCGCTGCGGAAACGGATGCATTCAGAGATTCCACGCCATTTTCCATCGGAATCGAATATGTGAAATCGCAATGCTCCAATGTCTTCTCGCGAATTCCGCTTCCTTCGCCTCCGATGATAAAGCATGTGGGCGAATCGAATTCTCCCTGCCAAATATTTTTCTTTGCGGTGCCATCAAGACCGACAATCCAAAATTTAGAATCTTTGAGTTTTAAAATCGCATCATTTATATTCGTCACTCGAATAAGCGGAATTTTACCGATTGTTCCGGCGGAGGTTTTGTACACAACAGGGCTCATCGGCGCTTGATGGTGCTTGCCGAAAATTATTCCATCAACGCCCGCTGCTGTCGCTGTCCTGATTATTGCTCCGACATTGTGCGGATCTTCAAGCTCATCCAACAACACACAGCAAGGATTTTTCTCAAAATCGAGCGTACTGATCCAATCCTTCAATTCCATGAACGGAATTTCAGAAACAAGTGCCGCGACCCCCTGATGATTCACATCGCCGACAAGAGAAATTATTTTCTTCACATCAACAAAAGTAATAGGAATACGATTCGCCGAAGATTCTTTTTTAAGGTAATCCAAAAACTTCGGCTCAATGCCATCTTTCACAAAAAGCTTCTGGATTCGCTTCGGCTCGCTTGCAAGAATTTCTTCTATCGGGTGCCGTCCGAATATGTATACGGGTTCGCTGTTATTCATAAAATTATGATTCAAGAATTATGATTCAAGAATTATGATTCACGATTCAGGAATTAAACTACACCGCATTTCTTCTTGAATCTTGAATCGTACGTCATGAATCATTGATTATATATGCTCATCGCTTTATTCAAATTCTCTTCCGCCATCATTTCAAGCGCTTCAGAAATTTTCTTGGAAGCTTTTTTCAGCTCTGCCATTTCAGCGTCTTTGAATTCCGTCATCAGAAAATATACGACCTTTTTTGCATCGCCTTTCGGACGCTTGGTTTTACCAGATGGCGTGATTGGAGAAATACCCACACGAATGCGCGCAAATTCCTCCGACTTCACATTCTTGATGATTGATTCGAGTCCATTATGCCCGCCAGAGCTTCGATTGAAAGAAATCCGGAACTTCCCTATCGGCAAATCAAGATCGTCGTAGATAACGACAAATTCACCTAATTGTTTTTTTGATTTGATGAGTGGCGCTACGCTTTTGCCGGAATTGTTCATCATATTATTGGGCTGCACGAACAACATTTTTGATTTGCCGATTTTCCCATCAGATGTCAGCGCTTTGATTTTCCCTTCTTCTTTCCACTCTGAAAAATCATGCTTCTTGGCAAGCAATTGCAAGATGATTCTGCCGGCATTATGCCGAGTCTTTTCATATTCCTTTCCCGGATTCCCGAGCCCTGTGACAATAAACATGAACACATGATACCATAATTATTTCAGTCGCCATGAAATAAAAAAATTATCAAACAATAAAAATCAATCTTGTGTCAAGCGATTTTTTATAATAAAATCAAAGGTATGGATGAAAATGAAATGAAAAATGCGAACGCGATGGAAAATCCTGCTCCTCGAAAAGGATTCAGAAAACATATCCGCTCCTTCTGGGAAATTCTTCAATTTGCAATCATTGCGCTTGTTATTGTCATACCGATTCGCGCATTTGTGGCACAGCCTTTCATCGTATCCGGCGCATCGATGGTGCCCACTTTCAAGAATGGCGATTATCTGGTAGTCGATGAACTGACATATGCTTTCAACAAGCCGGAACGCGGAGATGTCATCATTTTCAAATATCCGAAAGATACGACGAAATTCTTCATCAAAAGAATCATCGGACTTCCCGGTGAGACAATTGAAATAAGCGGCAGCGCTGTCACTATCATAAACACAGACCATCCGGACGGATTCATTATGGATGAGCCGTATGTGAAAAATACCGCTATCAATCATATAAAGGCAGTTTTAGGAGATGATGAATATTTTGTGATGGGAGATAATCGAAGCGCAAGCTCTGATTCGCGTTCATGGGGTACGCTGCCGGAAAATCTGATCACCGGGCGCGCATTTGTCCGTCTTCTGCCTATAAATAATATCAATATCCTTCCGGGAAATTATAAAAATAATCCGCTTGATTGATTAAAATTGCCTGACCCGTTAGAAAACTTTAATCGAGATTTATCAAAAAATTATGAAAAATAAGATACATTATAAATTAATCATAAAAAGTCTGCTGAAGACTTTCTAATGGAATGAAAGACAAAGAAAAAAAAGCTCCCAAAAAAGAACCATTGACCGCGCCGAAAGGAATGCGCGACATCATGGGCGATGAGTATTATAACTATCAGGGATTATTCGAAAAAGCTCAAGAAGTCGCTGTCTATTACGGCTTCAAACCGATAGAAACTCCGATTCTTGAAAAAGAAGAAGTGTTTACGTCAGGCGTCGGTGCCGGCACGGATATTGTCGACAAGGAAATGTATACGCTCCGAACAAAAGGCGGCGACCATCTCGCGATGCGCCCAGAAGGAACTGCCGGTGTTGTGCGTTCATATATAGAAAATGGAATGCAGACGCTTCCTCAGCCGGTGATGCTCTATTATTACGGCCCATTTTTCAGGCACGACAAGCCGCAGCGCGGACGATATCGAGAACTTCGGCAATTCGGACTTGAAGTCCTAGGCACCGAGAAAAGCATCGCCGACGCAATCGTAATCAAAACCGTTGCAAGCATTTTGGAAGAGGCCGGCGCAAAAAATATTTCAATCGACATCAACTCGATCGGAGATAAAGAATGCCGTCCCGGATATGTCAAAGAGCTCACCAACTACTACCGCAAGCATGTAAACCAAATCTGCCAAAACTGCAAACAGCGCCTGAAAGAAAATCCTCTTCGCTTACTTGACTGCAAAGATCCGCAATGCGCGCCCGTCAAAGAAGGAGCGCCGGATTCTGTAAGCTATTTATGCGGAAGCTGTAAGCATCATTTCAAGGAAGTGCTCGAATATCTCGAGGAGATGCAGATCCAATATACGATAAATAAGAATCTTGTCCGCGGACTCAACTATTACACGCGAACTGT
>CAZSEN010000008.1:10137-11645 GCA_964605995.1 uncultured Candidatus Saccharibacteria bacterium
CAGCTTGCGATAGCTGAAAAACTCAGTGTCCCCTACACGATAATATTCGGACAGAAAGAGGCGCTTGAAAATTCCGTCATTGTACGAGACATGAGCAATCGTTCACAGAAGACAGTTGATATCGCGAAACTTTCTGAATACATAAAGAAGTTAAAATAACGCTCGGATTTCTTGTATGAAAAGCACGAATAATTTCCTACTGGAAATTTTCTCCGCTCGCGCCAGTCGCGCTGCGCAAGGCTTTTCACACAAGAAAATCCTTGCTTTGATACAAAAAATGATACAAATAGTTCAAAAAGAAGATAAGGTTCTAAGGAAAATCGCCAAAGAGGTCAAAGTCTTGGAAATTGGCACGCCGAAAATAAAAAAAATCATAAGCGACATGAAAAAAGCGCTTGATAAAGAACACGATGGCGTCGCAATCGCTGCTCCGCAGATCGGAGAATCCGTGCGCATATTTGTCGTATCCGGTAAAATTTTTGATGAAGATTTTACTGAAGATTCTGATCATAAAAAACATGTGAAGAAAAATGAGGATCTTGTCTTCATAAATCCGAAAATCATCAAAATGTCGAGAGAAAAGAATTTCCTGCCGGAAGGATGCTTGAGTGTGCGCTGGTTCTATGGAAATGTGAATCGCGCGATGAAAGCTGCCGTCGAAGCTCGCGACGAGCATGGAAAGAAATTCATACGCGGAGGAAGCGGGCTTTTGGCGCAGATTTTCCAGCATGAGATAGATCACTTGGACGGCATTCTATTTATTAATAAAGCGAAAGACATAGAAGAAATAAAACCTGAACATGACAAATAAGAATCCAAAGATAGCATTTTGGGGAACGCCAGAATTCGCAGTCATTATTCTTGATGAATTGAAAAATGCCGGCATTATTCCCTCCCTCGTCATTACAGCGCCGAACAAGCGCCAAGGCCGCGGCATGGTTTTGACTCCGCCGCCCGTTAAAGCATGGGCAAAAAAAAATAATATTGGAATACTCCAACCCGAAAAACTCGATGATTCATTTCTTAAACAACTGAAAGCAAGCAACTGGGATCTTTTTATTGTTGCTGCATACGGAAAATTGCTGAAAAAAGATTTGCTTGATATTCCCAAATATGGCACGCTCAACGTGCATCCGTCGCTTCTGCCGAAATTCCGCGGCTCATCGCCGATTGAAAGCGCAATACGCGAAGGCGAAGCCGAAACCGGCGTTTCAATCATGCTTTTGGATGAGCGCATGGATCATGGGCCGATAGTCGCGCAAAAAAATGTCCCACTGGAGGAGGATACGGGAGCGATCGGACTTGAACGCGAGCTTGCGATTACAGGCGGCAGTCTGCTTGCCGAGACGATTCCCTCTTGGATTGCGGGCGGAATCAAGGCCTTGCCGCAAGACGACTCACGGGCGACATTCACCAAAAAAATAGAGAAAGAAGACGGATTGATAGATCTTAAAGATGATTCGATTTCAAATTACAGAAAAATCCGCGCATATGAAGCGTGGCCTCGA
>CAZSEN010000008.1:11745-14943 GCA_964605995.1 uncultured Candidatus Saccharibacteria bacterium
AAACGCGTCATCATCACCGAAGCGGAAATGCAGGATGGCGCGCTTCATATCCGCCGCGTCCTGCCCGAAGGAAAAAAAGACATGGGTTATGAAGATTTCCTGAGAGGATCCAATTAAATTCAAAAAAGAAAAAGCGTTCCGAAAAATTCGGAACGCTTTTTTAAAAATTCTCATCAATGCTTGCCGGCGATAAGCCTGACGAGTCGCTGTTCAGTATATGGCTCTTCATTTGAAGGTTCTTTTCCCACTATATTGATAGTGCCATCATCTGCAACAGAAACCGTATCGTGCTCTTTTACAAAAATCGAATTCGGATCAATAATCCTATCGCCGACATGGGCAATAGAAAATTGAAGGATTCTAGTCTTATACTGATTATTGTTGTCAAAAATATCAGCAATGTAATATGCGAATCTTTCATTGTCAGACATGAACTCAGTCGGGAAAAATTCCCCGGTGACATTAGATTTCTTTTCAACAATCATAATGATATTAGTCCAATTTTTCCGGATGAATTCAGAGATGATTTGAGCGATTTGAATGCCGCTCTCACGATCTGTAAATTTTATCGCTTTCATGGCTTATTGCGGGTTTAGATATGTTAAATAACAATAATTTTTCTGTTCGTAATTTAGTATAGATGAGCAATCTTGTCAAATACAAAACCCGCCCAAAAGGGTGGGTTTTGTATTTCATTGAAGCGAGAATTTTGCCTTACATTCCAAATCTCTTAAGCAGTGATTTCAATGTCTTTGCGCCGCGCCTGTAGATCGCTTCGCGCTTGCCCTTGAAACTGACCAATTCCCTTTCGAGTTCGTCTTTCGCAAGGTCGATCGACGCATAGAGATCATCTGTTTCAGATTCCGCACGGAATTGATATGAATTCCCTGCAAGCGAGATGTTAATTTCTGTCCGGAAAACATCGCCTTTTTGATGATGCTGCGTGGTCTTGCCGACTTCCACTTGCACCTGCGCATTATCGCCGTATTTGCTGATGAACTTTTCAAGATTGCCTATTTTATTCTCGACATAATCCCGAATGGCGGAAGTCAGATCCATATTTGTCGCTTTGATGTTAATATTCATATTTTTATTGATCAATGATGATAATAATCCATTAAAATCTTACCTTCTCTTTTTCCGAGCGGCAGCTGCATCTTTTTTTATCTCGCTTTTCAATTCCCGCGCAAGCTGTTTTGTCCTTTTGACTATGAACGTATATTCTTTTTCTGCCGCTTTTTCAAGCTCCTTTCTCTTCGGCTCAGAATCTTTCCATTTCTTTTCTGCTGCTTTTATGATTTTTTTGACATCTCTTTTTATTTCTTTCTTCAGTTCTTTCCTTTTGGGCTCTGTTGCCTTCCATTCCTTCTCTACGCCTTTTATGAATTTCTTTCCTTTCTTCTGAAGCATCTTGGATTCTTTGATTGCTTCTTTTTTTGCGGCAACAATGGCTTTCTTAAATGCTTTTTTTATTTTTTTAGTTTTTGATTGCGGCTTTGTTTTTTTCATACGTTCATTATAAATCCAAACGGCAAAAAATGAAAGCTCGTTTTCATTTTTACCAAGCGAACAGGAATATATGCATAGATATATGACCCAGTATGAAATACTGTTAATCGATATCTGCGTTCAAAATCTTGCTCAGACTATGGTGGCCGCTTATCAGCCTCACTTTCCCGACTGGAATCTTAAAATGCATGGCGATAAGCTCCATTACTCGCCTATTTGCCATATTCCGCTCGGCCGGTTCTTTAACCGCAACATCAAAATGGTCGATGCTCTTTTGCTTCAAATATTCCTTTTTTGAACCCGCCAAAACTTTTGCTTTGATGTACATTACCTTTGAGCAATTGCGATCTCATTTTGTTCTTTTATCGGCCTGATGACTATGAATCTTTTTTTCCAACCACGGAGAAAATCAGCCGTGGAAATTTCTTTTCCTGCGGCATTTTCGGCTGGATCATTGTAATATATCGTATCTCCATCGATGCCGTTGATGACGACAAGATGAGGTATCGTGCTTTTAGGGTCAAATTTATAGTATATGGATGCTATGACCGGACCGTCCTTCAAAAAACCCTTAAACTGAGCGAATGCAGTTTTTTTATCAGTTCCGGACAAATCATAATTCTTTCCCTCTAAGCCATATCTTTTAGACAAAAGAGCGAGACCTTTATGCGTCCAACCCGCATTCTGTAAATAAGCGCCTGAAGCGATGCCTTGCTTGAGCAATGTATTCACCGAGACAGTTCCCGGTTTATAAAATTCAATCAGCATCGCCAAGCTTGCTATGCCGCAGCCTTTTTTCTTCCAATCTGGAGATTGGATATCTTTCAGCTGGGAATAAAAAGGGACGCTTGGAACATTTGAAACAGTAATTTCAATCGGAGCATTAATCGGAAGAATAATCGGAATATCAATATATGGTATCATTTTTTAATTATACCACACATATATAATATTTACAATATCATCTATGTGTTATGTTTTTACTCCTATCAAACATATTTTTTGCCACGGCTGATAGACACTATTGAAATGCTGCTCATGAATTTTACCGCTCCGATATGCGACTTTATATACGACATCAGCCGTAACTCCGGCTCGGGGAGTTTCACTGCATTGCTCGACATCGAGCGGCAAATCAGGAGTCGTCACATATTTTACAGGAGGTGCGGGAATAGGGTTTGATAATACCGGATCGGAAATTTTCACTTGCCGACCGTCAGATTGGCCATAAAACTCAAGCACTACATTCGACCCATCGATCTTTCCCTGCAGAAGCAGATAATGTTCCGTATCGTTGATAAATCTGAGATCCGGGTGCGGGCCGTAAATTGTCGCATCAAGCCCCGGTCCGTAATAACCCACCACATAGCGATGATTGGCTCTCTCTGTAATCGGAAGTCCGGCATTCAAAGCCAGGCGGAAAAGAGTGGTACCAATCTGGCAAAGGCCCCCTCCCAGTTCTTTGACGCTTTTATTGTCTTTGATCACATATTCCTTCATGTAGCCGTCTTCTTCCGTAACATAGCCGATAGCATCTACAGCGGAAAATTCCTCGCCTGGAGCAATCAAAAGTCCGTTTAATTTTGAGACTCCGATAGTGATATTTTTTATTCGATCAGCGCTGCTTCCCTTGAAACTAGTGAGAGAAAATCCCACAAGATCTTTAATGCCGTATTGATCGATGGTTTT
>CAZSEN010000009.1:0-5184 GCA_964605995.1 uncultured Candidatus Saccharibacteria bacterium
GGAGAAAGACAGCGAAAGAAAAGCTTGAATCGCTGGAAGATGTGTATACGATTGCCGCGGAAAACCTCGGCATGTCGCACGTTCAGCACCTCGAGCTCATCCAGATCTGGCTCTTCTTCGTCCTCCAAGTCGGCTGGTTCGCCATTCTAATCATGGAATTCATTTATTACAACAAATAAAGGCTGTTCTACTATTAAGTTCAGGCAAACAAAAAACCGTCTTTATTGATAAAGATGGTTTTAAAATTTTTTTATTTCAATTTATTTCCGACACAAAATACAAAAGTCTCTCGAAGAGACAGCGCGTTTGATCTGGTGTGATTTCTCGCGAGCTGTCGCCCGCTTTTGCCATCAAAATATCCGCAGCTTGCAGCACGTGCGCTTGAGCATATTCTGCAATATTTTTTTTCATTTCTTCCGGACAAATAAGCGGAAAATCAACCTTGCCGAACTGCGACAGGATCACGTGCATAAAGTACGCGTACAACTCTTTTTGAGACAAGCTGTTGAGCGCCGGCCTTGTCCAGCTGCCATACTGATCTCTCCTAAATAAAACTCAATGATTTCAAACATCACTTCCATGGTGCAACATCCTTTTTCCTTTGTGACGAGTTTTTTATATTCTTCGTACAGATCAGGAGTATTTTGATCCAAAGAGGATTGCGTGCTTGTCTGTAAAATTTTTTCAATCCTTATTTTTTCTTTATCGGTCAAAGGCACAGGATCTTTCTTGCCGTATTCGCGAAGAATCCAAAGAGGCGAGATATTCTCCTTCATATTTTAATTTTTAAAGAATGATGAGCTTGTTTGAGTATAGACGCTCTGAATAAAAAATCAAAACTAGCTTATCAGTCGTCTCTGGTATATAAAAAATACGCGAAGTGAAAACTTCGCGTATTAGAGAAAAAGAAAAAAGGAAGAAGGTTAAGAAACTGCTGAGCGGAGGCCGCGCGCCGAGTCAAAATCGTCGACATCGTACCAGAACACAACCACCGCCTGATAGTCGGAATCCCAGCCCATGCACGGGACATCGCCGCCCGAATAGCGAGAACCCGTACAGAGTGTCACTCCTTTGATGTCGAGATATTTACCTATTTCATCAAAGTAGGCCATCTCATGAATCATGCGTTCAAGCAGCGTCATGCCGATTATCATATCCGGATCAGCTTGGTTAGTTGATTTGCCGAGATGCTGCTCGTCAGGCTCCATGCCGTCACGCACCCAGATCGCATACGCGGTCTTCGTGTCGCGAGTATTTTTGGCAACGCTTTTATCCAAGTCATCGGCATACTTCCAGCACTTGAATGCGCTAGACATGCTTTTGTATACTTGGTTCAAGTCAAGTCCCTGTGCAATGATTAAAAGCCTCCAACTGCCTTCAACGGGCTTCTCCGGAATGATCACATCAGCGAAGTTCAGTTCAAGAGAAAAATGCTTTTGATAAAACTTTCTCCATTGCTCTTTTTCTTCGACAAACATGTCGCTAATCTTGAGCAATGCATTCAATCCCTTTCGCAATGTTTCTTTTTTCAGAATTAAGCGCTGAAGCTCGGCTTCAGACATCTTCATGAAAATTGCGGTGAGTACTTCGACTATGAAGCCGATAAGTATGCCGAGTTTAGTGAAAAACTTCGGACTTTTGGGGTCTGTTCCATGTGTCATGGTCTGTTCCTCCTTATTTTTATTTGAAAATAACTGTTTTCCCGTATCATGCCCGAGAATTTGGCTATCAAGACAAGTATATCATAATTTCATATAAAAGTCAATAGTTATTTGGATTTGTCTTTTACGATTTCCTCAGCGCCTCTATCCCCGGGAGCGTGCCTTTTGCCAAAAATTCGAGTGAGGCGCCGCCGCCGGTCGACACGAATGATAATTTTTTATCCAATTTCAGTTTTGAAATAAGAGCCACTGTATCGCCACCGCCGACAATCGATTCAGTCTTGGTTTTAGCCAAAGTTTTCAATATATTTTCAGTCGCCTTGCCGAAACCTTTCTCATAATTCCCCATCGGTCCGTTCCATAAGACTGCTTTTGATTCCCTGATCAAGCTCTCGACAAGCGCGACTGATTTCGGTCCGATATCAACGATAATATCAGTCCTTGAAACATCATCCGGAGTTGTCGTTTCCGTCTTGTTCCCATTCTTCACCAGCACATCAACCGGAATGATGAGTTTTTTATTCCGCATGAGTTTTTTCAAGCCGAAGTTCTTATTATCGGCCAGCGAAAGCCCGATCTCATGGCCTTCTTCTTTGAAAAAATTATTCGCCAGAGCGCCGCCGATGAATACATGGTCGGCAATATTCAAATATTTTTTTATGAGCGGTATTTTAGTCTCGAATTTTGCGCCGCCCAAAATAAATAAGAATGGGTGCTTGGGATTTTTTGATGCTCCCTCGAGATTTTTGATTTCTTCTTCAAACTGAAAGCCGGCATACGATGGAAGAAGCTTCGGCAAAGAAACGATGGACGCATGAGCGCGATGCGAAACAGGAAATGCGTCATTCACATACATATCGCCCATCCGTGAAATGCCACGCGCGAACGATGATGTATTTCCTGTTTCACCCGGCTCCGATCTCAAATTTTCAAGCAGGATCACATCGCCCGCTTTCATTTTTTCTATCGAATCAAAAACTTCATTCCCAAAAACGCTTCCGACGAATCTGACCGGAACATGCTTTTGCAGGATTTTCGCGGCAATCTTCAGACTTTCTTTTCCATCAGATCCGATATGGCTCAAAAGGATTATCTTCGCTCCTTTCTCTTTCAAAAAGAGTATTGTCGGCAGCGCTTTTTTGATCCTGAAATCGTCCAATACTTTGCCGTTCTCTATAGTGACATTGAAATCAACGCGCACGAGCACACGCTTGCCTTTGATATTTTTTAATTGCCGGATTGATTTTAACATTTAATTTTTTTCAGCAGCCTTAAGGATTTTCCCGAATTTTTCAGCATCCAAACTTTCTCTTCCCACGAGAAGCCCGCTCACTCCGCCTCCGAAAAGGAAATTCTTTGCATTTTCCGCATTGATCGAACCGCCGTACAGAATGGAAACTTTTTCAGCGGCTTTCGCGCCGAATATGTCAGTCAGTATCTTTTTGATGAAAATACTCATCTCAAGCGATTCTTCCGCCTTCGCCTGACGGAGCGCATTCTTGCCGATTGCCCAGATCGGCTCATAGGCAATGACGACTTTCTTCAGATTTTCTTTAGTGACGCCCGCAAGAGAATCTTTCAATTCTTGCCTTATGAAATTCAAATAATTCGCTTCTTCATCGCGGACGCTTTCTCCAATGCATAATATAGGCGTGAATCCATACTTGATGCAGGCCTTCACTTTTTTATTCGCCATTTCATTGGTTTCACTCAACGCACGCCGTTCCGAATGCCCGACAATCACATATTCGACGCCCAGCTTCTGAAGCATTTTCGGTGAAATTTCTCCCGTGTATGCGCCTTCAAGTTCCCAAAAGACATCCTGCGACCCTAAAGAAATTCCCGAGGAACGCAACTTGCTCAGATTTTCAAGAAATACAAAAGGAGGACAGATGACGGTTTTTGATTTTTTGAGCTTTGAAGCGATTTCGCGAATCGCTGAAAAAGTTTCTTTGGCTTCACTCCCAGAGAGCGGATTCATCTTCCAATTGCCGA
This sequence comes from uncultured Candidatus Saccharibacteria bacterium, assembly GCA_964605995.1. Taxonomy (GTDB): domain Bacteria; phylum Patescibacteriota; class Minisyncoccia; order Phycocordibacterales; family UBA9973; genus JALOQM01. The sequence continues at coordinate 3,657 of CAZSEN010000009.1, forward strand.
TGATGAGTTTCTTAGATTTAGCCATAATGGCTATTATATCACAAACACAGCTCGGTTTTATCTTTTACTGACACCTTCCAAATGTTTTCTAAAAAAGAAAATAAAAATCCCTCGTGTGCGAGGGATTTTTATTTTTTATAATTACCAATTAATTATTATTTTACCTCCAGCGCCAGCTCCGCCAGCTCCGCCAGCTCTAGCTGCGCCACTACAAGGATTTGCTCCTCCGCCGCCACCGCCTCCAGCGCCTGGATTTGCTCCATTAGAACCAGGGCTACCATTTGAATTACATGGCGGACTGCCGCCGCCAGAACCTCCATTTCCACCAGAAGGACTACTTCCACCATTTCCTCCACCAATGAAACTACCAGTCACTCCATTCCCTCCGAATTGAGTTTCACCATAACCGCCGGCACCTCCAGGAGGATTATTTCCACCATCCCCACTAGTGCTACCAGCATATCCGAGATTACCGGCGGCACCAGGGCTCGCAGAAGCCAAAACTGTGTTTCCTAGTTTAATTTGAGAAGCTGTTCCACTTGCGCCATTACTACCAGAATTACTGCCAGTGCTGCCACCGCCACCAGCGTTACCACCGCTACCAACTATTATTGTTAATTGAGAATTAGGAGTTACTGAAATAGTTTTATTCGTGTAACCACCAGCGCCACCGCCTGAGGCACCACCGCCGTGATTATTTATACAACACACAGATCCTCCACCGCCTCCACCGCCTCCACCGCCAGCCCACACAAGAACATCCAAGCTTGTAACGCCTGCCGGCACTGTAAAGCTATATGTTCCCGGCGTGATGTATGTCTGCATTCCGGTCGGAGCAGCAGTAGCGCATAAAGCAAGCTGTCCTGTTGAAGTTATACAAACAGGCTGAGAGGTGCTGTTGGAGTGCGCCAAACCACTTCCGTTTACAGTGACTTTGCCGTCATTTAAAAGTGCAATAGATGCGCTTCCGCTTGTATTGTCATTCCATATTCCAACGCCACCGGTATTATTTCCAAACCAATCTGCCGCTCCGAACCAACCGCGGCTTGTCGGACCGCAATTCATGCAGAATGCCGCTGCCGGTGTTGTTGCTCGGAAAATAGCCGAGCTTGAACTTGACTGAACACCCGCCTCGCTGCCGAAAACCACAAGCGGACCCGTGCCGAGCGCTCCCGCTTTTACCTGATTGGCTGAACTCACATTGATTGGAGCTGCGACATTTGAAGCGGGAGGAGCTCCTGTCGGACCGGTCCATGTCTGAGCAAATGCGATGCCGGCAGAGAGAATAAGTCCGAGAGCGATTATTTTTATTGTTTGGGTGATTTTTATTTTCATAATTTTTTCTTTTAATAAGTTAGCTGATAATAATTGTACTAAAATTTATATTCTTTTAAAATTCTTCGAAGTGAGGCTTGGGCGGCGGAGCCGGAGGACAGGTTGAGCAGAGAGGGCTTCCATCGACATACACCGTAGCTGAAGCGGAAAATGTTGAGAGCGCAGAAGAAACCGAACAATTGATAATGAAATT
>CAZSEN010000009.1:5284-13736 GCA_964605995.1 uncultured Candidatus Saccharibacteria bacterium
TTGATCCCCAAGCAAAGCCGGAAAGAACTCCGGTTCCTGTATTTAGATTGATGCCGTAGTTTGAGCCGCCCAAGCGTATCCAGCCGTCCCAGCCGGAAGCAGAATTTCCAGCAAGAGCTTTTGCCCAGCCGGAACCGACGCCAGTAGTCCTATTGATATTCGCCTGACATGTTCCTGTCGGGCAACCGGTTGCGACACTGAAGCTGATCCAGCCGATGTTGTCAGACCATGCATAGCCGGACATATTTCCAGTTGCGAGATCGATATTTACTCCGTAGTTGGATGCTCCGCAGCTATTTGTGTTCGTGCAATTCAAACTGATCCAGCCGATATTGTCAGACCACGCCCAGCCGGAAACATTGTCAGCAGCACTCGCGTTCACCTGATGAGAAAATCCTAAAAAACCTAGGAAAATAAAGGAGAAAATCAAAAAATATGAATATATATTATTTTTAATCATTGAGAGATTGAAGAATTTGCATCTTTTGTTCTTCTGTTAATTGGCTGCTTGATGAGTTTTGAGATGCGGTATGCAAAATATTCTGCTTTTCCTCTTCAGAAAGAGTGCTTTTAGCTGAATCCGAAAGCTGTTGCAGGATATCAAGCTTCTGCTGTTCAGTGAGAGGCTTTGATTTGAAAAAGAAATAATAAATAGCGAAAGCGGAGACAATAACAACGATAGAGATGATAGAAATAATATAAATTTTCTTTCTTTCCATATGTTTAGTATATCATTCCGCCTTATTCCGTATGAATGATACTGAATAAAGTGTGGATAACTTTTAAAAATGACCGAATATTTGACTTTTCTTTCCATTTGTAATATGATTCAAACATCAAGTCCGTCTCGAAACGGGCTTTATTTTTTAAAAAATTTAATATTTCTCTATTGAAAGGCTTGGAAGCAGGGCTTTCAACGGGAGAACAAAAACACAATGCTAGACCTTAAAGTGATGAAATCAGCGCTCGAACAGTTGGAAGAAGAGCGAAAAATTCCGAAGGAAAAAATCCTTGAAGCCATAGAACAAGCGATGGCTGCGGCATATAAAAAAGATTACGGCAAGAAGGGCCAAATTATACGGGCTCGTTTTGACATGGAAACAGGAAATACTGATTTTTTTCAAGTGAAAATTGTCGTCGACGAAACAACAGTGCGGATCCCGAAAGAAGGCGAAGAAGAAACAGAGGAAGAAGAAATTATCGAAGGCGATGAGCGAGCGAGATATAATCCTGAGCATCACATATTCCTTGAAGACGCTAAGAAAATAAAGAAAGGGGTGAAACTTGAAGATGAGATTATTTTCCCTCTTGAAAGCAAAGAAGATTACGGGAGAATCGCCGCTCAAACAGCGAAACAAGTCATTATCCAAAAAATCCGGGAAGCGGAAAGAGAATCTATCCTCGGCGAATACGGCGGCAAGGAAGGCGAGATCATAAACGGCATAGTTCAAAAAGCCGAAAGAGGAAATGTATTCATTGATTTCAATCGGGCAACCGGCGTCCTGCCTTTTGAAGAGCAGATTCCCGGCGAAAACTACCGACGAGGAGACAGAATCAAGGCATATTTATATCATGTTGAGGAAACTCCTCGCGGAATAAACTTGAGGCTTTCCCGGACTCATCCCAAGTTATTGGAAAAATTATTCGCAATGGAAGCGCCTGAAATAGCGAGCGGCGTCGTTGAAATCAAAAGCGTCGCCAGAGAACCGGGCTCGCGATCGAAAATCGCCGTGCTTTCTCACGATGAAAATGTCGATCCTGTCGGATCATGTGTCGGACAGAGAGGTATTCGGGTCACGACTGTCATGAGCGAGCTTTCCGGAGAGAAAATCGACATCATTCCATGGTCTGAAGATCCTGCGAAATTCGTCGCTGCTTCCCTCTCGCCAGCAAAAGTCTTGAATATTACGATCGACTCGACAGACAGAAAAGCGATGATTGAAGTCGCTGACGACCAGCTTTCTCTTGCAATCGGAAAAGGAGGACAGAATGTGCGCCTCGCGGCAAAGCTCACCGGCTGGAGAATCGACATCAAAGGAATCAAGGGGGAAGAAGTCGTTTCAACTGATGGGGAAAAAATCGAAACTTCGGCAAATGAAGAAGCGTCGGAAGAATAAAGAATTACAAACATAAAATCACACAAAGAATATATGAATTTAATGCATGAAATTTCTGCAGGAAAAAATGCTCCCGAAGTAATCAACGCTATTATTGAGATCAATAAAGGCTCTAAGAATAAATATGAAATAGACAAAGAGACTGGGATGATTTCTCTTGATCGAGCAATGCACACAGCGCAAGATTATCCATTCGACTACGGATTTGTGCCTCAAACATACTGGCATGATAACGATCCACTTGATGCTGTTGTACTCACTACATATCCCCTTTTTCCCGGTATTCTTGTAAAAGTGCGCCCAGTAGCAGTCGTTCACATGGTGGACGACGGCGAGCGCGACGAAAAAATCATCGCTGTTCCAGAAAAAGATCCTCGATGGGACGAAGTGAGAGACTTGAAAGACATCAACAAGCATACACTGAAAGAAATCGAGCACTTCTTCCTGACATACAAAAAGCTTCAGAATAAGGAAGTTACGATCGACAGCATTGAAGGAGTCGAGGCTGCCAAAAGTGCGATCGTTGAAGCGCAGAACATCTATAAGGAAAAATTCGGAAAATAAAAAATCCCGACGCCAAAACGTCAGGACGGGGATCACAGATCTCCCAAAACCCATCAGGCTGACCTACGGAAAACTCTAATGGGATAATACTAAAAATTTATCATCTTAAAAAGAAAATGCAAATCAAAACCGAACTGAAAAAATTAGAAAAAAGCCAAGTTGAAATCACCGGAGAAATAGCTACGGCGGATTTTGCGACGTACGAGAAAAAAGCGCTGAAACACTTGGGAGAACATATAGAAATTGACGGCTTCCGAAAAGGCCATATTCCGGAGAATATACTGCTTGCAAGAATACCCGAGATCAATATTTTGGAAGAAATGGCGGAAATTGCGCTTGCTGAAGCATATCCAGAAATCATCGAGGAGCATAAAATCGATGCTATCGGCCGGCCGGAAATTTCAATCACAAAAATCGCCAAAGGAAATCCGCTCGGATTCAAGATCATCACCGGAGTGATCCCGGAAGTCAATCTTCCCGACTACAAAAAAATCGCCCACACGGCTGAGAAACTGGAAGAAGTGAAGGTCGAGGAAGAAGACATGGAGAAAACTATGCTTGAAATACGAAGAATGCGAGCGCAGAAAGAGATGCCGCCAGAAGAAGGTGCGGAGAAAAAGGAAGGGCGGGAAAAAACCGAAGCCGAACTGCCGCCGCTCGATGATGCATTCGTCCAGACGCTCGGAAGCTTCAATACCGTCGAAGATTTCAAAACGAAGCTCCGAGAAAACATCAAGCTCGAAAAGGAAAATCAGGCTCGGGAAAAAAGAAGGATTAAGATCGTGGAAGACATCATCAGCGGATCAAAAATCGACATGCCGAAAGTTCTGATCGATTCAGAGCTCGACAAGATGCTCTATCGCCTGAAAACGGATATTGAAAATATCGGCTTTAGCTTTGAAGAATACTTGAAGCAAATCAAAAAGACCGAAGAAGAAATCCGAAAAGAATGGGAGCCGGAAGCGGAAAAAAGATCGAAACTTCAGCTCATCATCCAAAAGATTTCCGAAGCGGAGAATATCAAGCCCGATGAAAAAGATGTCGAACATGAATTATCTCACCTTCTCGAACACTACAAAGACGCCGATAAAACCCGTGCTCGAATATATGTGGAATCGACGCTGGTCACCGAAAATGTCTTTAAATTTTTAGAAAGTCAGTAAAAAAATCCCTCGCCTGAGCGAGGGATTTTACGTTATCACTTTTTCTGTGTTGGAATCAGCCGCTGGAAAAACTCCACCGGGACGGCATACGACATGTTTCCCGCCGGATAATCAATTGCAACTATCACGCCGACAACTTTGCCGTCTTTATTCAACACTGGACCGCCCGACATTCCCGGAGCAGTGACAGACCCGCCGGATAATCGCATGACCTTTTCATATCCCTCTTGAATCATGTCTCCAACCAATCCTTCACTGCATGCCGTGTTTTTATCCTGAATATCGAAAAAATATTCCTTTCGCGTGGGAATAACTCCATTGTCCCCATTCGGATAACCCGCGATCCATAACGGATCAAATGCTTTGAGCGCTTGAGTGCTGAGAGAAAAACCATCCAAATGAACATATTCGCCCAAAGACAGCACAGCAATATCATTGTGATGATCACATGAATCAACCGTTGCCGGAAAAACCCTTCCGTCAGGCGTATAAACAAAAGTACGGATAGGCACATAGATCAATTTCGAGCCGTTCCTATTCAGTTCGTCTTTGATGTTTATATTGTGGTCGGCTGTCCCGACCAAACTATCATTAAAAATGAATCCGCTTCCAGATCCTAGTGTCGTCAAAAAGGTCGGCATATAATTTCCCAACGTGTCGCAATACATCACCTGAAAAGTGGTTTCAATTTTAACGACTTTTTTCAATGCATCTATGACAACATCCGGAAATTCATCATCATTTCGAATCGAATGATCTTTGCCAAACGCTGCGGGAGTATTGATCAGCGAATCTTGGGATTTCACAAAGATGGTTTCTTTGCGAAAAATGAGTATAGTATCATTACCTCTTGCCGGCGGTGCGTCTGGAGAATTGTGAAGCGTGTAATATAATCCGAACACGCATACTAAAAGAATGAGATTTCTCATGGCGAGCAGTTTTTAATTGTAAAATACCTTTCTGGCCTAAGTAGAACAAATGCATAAAAATTGTCAATCTGCTACAGGATCAAATCAAAGCAAAAGCCCCAATTGAGATTGGGGCTTTTTAAAAATCAAATCGGATCATTCAATGAATCGCGTCCAGCGAGCGGATTCTTATACTGGGTCGGGATTGCCGGAGACGGGTGTGGTATTTCTTCTTTCACACAGCCAGTAATCACCCATGATGCAAACACTGCGAAAATGATAATGATTTTTCTCATTCTGTGCCTTTGTTAATATGCTCTTGATTCTTCTGATAGCTTACTTGATGCGCTATCATTGTCAACCATCTTCCTGTTTTTCTGCTATACTAATACGTACAATACATTATGATATTAATCTTTTAAATTAAACTTATGCTAATTCCAACAGTCATTGAAAAATCACAATTCGGCGAACGTGCGTATGATATATATTCCCGGCTTCTGCGGGAACGGATTATTTTTCTAGGAGGAGCGATTGACGATAATACTGCAAATATCATCATTGCCCAGCTCCTTTTTCTTGCTTCCGAAGATCCTAAAAAAGATATCTCACTCTACATCAATTCTCCGGGCGGATCGGTCAGCTCTGCAATGGCAATTTACGATACCATGAACTACATCAAGCCTGACGTGCAGACAATTTGCGTGGGAATTGCCGCTTCCGCGGCGGCTGTCATTCTTTCTTCCGGAGCAAAAGGAAAAAGATTCGCGCTGCCGAATGCTGAGGTGATGATCCATCAAGTGATGGGCGGAGCGGAAGGACAAGCTTCAGATATCGCCATTGTTGCCAAGCATATCCTTCACATCAAAGAGAATTTGAATAAAATTTTAGCTAAAAATACCGGCAAATCGATTGCACAAATAGAAAAAGATTCAGATCGCGATTACTACATGACAGCTGAAGAAGCGAAAAAATACGGAGTTATAGACGACATTTTTCAAAAAGCAAAAAACAGCAAGTAAAAATAACTCGGCCTTCTTGTTGAAAAACCCTCCCGGAACTAAGTTCCGGGAGGGTTTTTCATAAAATTAGACAAATAACAAATAATCTGATATCATAAAAGTATTCGATTTATTAAATTTTTTAAATAGCTTTAAAGAAAGTACCGGTAGATATTACAGAAATGAAAAAACTGCAAAACACCATGAAAACAAACAAATTTTATTCACGATCAGCCTTCAAAGAAAATAAAATAACGTTGTCAAAGATCTAAAACCGATCGGTATTTTCTTATAAGCGCAAATGCTTATGAGTTTAACAATAATATTACTTAGTGGAGGAGCGCTGGCAGTTGGCCTTGTGTTGGGTTATTATCTGCGCCTCATTATTTCCTTGGGAAAAAGAGGCTCGATGGAGCTTGAAATCAAGCAAATGCTTATCAGCGCCAAAGAAGAAGCGCAGCAAATAACTGACGATGCCAAGAAAAAAGCCGAGGAAAGAGGTGAGGAGCTTCGTGAAGAAGAAAAGAAGAAAGAACAAGAATTCAAGGAAAAAGAAGGGCGTCTCGTAAAAAAAGAAGGGCTTTTAGATACGCGGCAAATTGAAATAGACAAAGAAGTTGAAAACATCAAAGTTAAAATAGAGGAAATCAAAAAAATAAAGGAAAAGGCGGACAATCTTGAAAAGCAAAAAACAGCGGAACTTGAATCTATCGCCCGCCTCACTGAAACAGAAGCAAAAGAAGAACTCTTCAAGCAAATAGAACGAAGATATGAGGAAGATCTTTTGGTGAGGACTCAAAAACTTGAAACCAGCAATTCAGAAAAGCTTGACCGGAGGGCAAAAGACATTTTGGCGACATCAATCCAGCGGCTCGCCTCTTCAACGGCTTCAGAATTGATGACAACAAACGTCTCCATTCCGTCAGACGATATCAAGGGAAAAATCATCGGAAAAGAAGGCCGGAATATCCGTGCATTTGAACGAGCTGCTGGCGTTGAGCTCATTGTCGATGACACGCCGGGCTCAATCGTCATTTCATCATTCGACCCAGTACGGAGACAGATTGCCCGCGTAGCGCTGGAAAACCTTATTTTGGACGGAAGAATCCAGCCGGCAAAAATAGAAGAAATGGTTGAAAAAGCCAAAGAAGAAATCAATAAAATCATCAAAGAAAAAGGTGAACAAGCTGTATATGAATGCGGAATCTTCAATTTCGATCCCCGAATCGTGGCAATTGTCGGCCGGCTTCATTTCAGAACAAGCTATGGCCAGAATGTTCTCCAGCATTCAATCGAAATGACCCACATTGCCGGCATGCTCGCAGAAGAATTGGGAGCCGATGTTCAAGTCGCCAAAGCCGGAGCGCTCGTCCACGACATCGGAAAAGCGCTTGATCACGAGGTTCAAGGAACTCACATTGAAATCGGCATACGGATACTCCAGAAATTCGGTGCCGATCCCCGAGTTATTACAGCAATGAAATCACATCATGAAGATTATCCTTATGAAACCATCGAATCGATCATCGTACAGACTGCTGACGCTATTTCCGGAGGAAGGCCGGGAGCGCGCCGTGACACGGTTGAAAATTATTTGAAACGACTGAGTGATCTTGAAGCCGTGGTCAATTCTTTTGCCGGCGTTGATAAATCATACGTCTTGCAAGCCGGCCGAGAAGTTCGAGTATTCGCCATGCCGGAGAAAGTTTCTGACCTCGAAGCCAAGAACTTGGCCCGAGAAATCGCCCTCAAGATAGAGCGCGAACTCAAATATCCGGGAGAAATAAAAGTGATGGTGATACGGGAGAATCGAGTCATAGAATACGCGCGATAGTGGGCGTTCTGATTTCTTGCCTGAAAAGCACGAATAATTTCCTGCTGGAAATTTTCTCCGCTCGGCCCGTCGGCCTGCGCAAGGCTTTTCAGACAAGAAAATCCTCACTTTAATTTAATAAAGAAAAGAAAAAACCCGCTCTAAAGAGCGGGTTTTAAGTTAAACATTACTTCTTCTCAGTCTTCTTGCTATCAGCCTTTTTCCTCGCCTTCTTCACCATCGCAACAGGTTTCCCTTGTTGTTCAGATTTAAATTGAAGAATCGTTGAATTTGCCCCAATCGTACGCAATTCTGCCGTTTCTTTACTTTCAGCATTAAAGCGTGCGATATAACGAGCATTTTCACGACTGACAATCACTCCACTGATTTTCTGATTACCAGGATAAAACTCCTCGCAAAGGGTTTCAATCTCCATCTGGTGCATGGTTTCGAGGCTGTCGATGATTTTCACCATCGCGCCATCGTCTGCAAGCAGAGCAAATGGAACCCTTTTGAGAAAATCTCTCAGATGATAATATGCCTCGTTGGCCTTCTTCTTCTCTTCATTCTTCACTGTCGCATCAGCATTCTTCGCATCCGCTCCTGATTTCAACTGAGCTTCTTCAGCTTTTGCTGATTTCAGAAAATCGGACAAAAAGGAAACGAGTACGGCAGGTTCAGCCTTCTCATACATACCGAGGGTCGTCTTGGAAAAATCGAGGTAGAGAGCTACCGGGAAAAATGCTTCGGCAAGCTTAGCTTCTTTTTCCGGCTCTCCCTGAAAGCGACGACGCATATTCCGAATGAAAAGCCCGAGACGCTTCCGGAAAACAAGGTCTGTAACCTTGATCTCTTTTGAGCAGTCAAGAAGAAAATCGAGCAGGAC
>CAZSEN010000010.1:0-12795 GCA_964605995.1 uncultured Candidatus Saccharibacteria bacterium
TTGCATGCCTTATCCACGCCGCCAGCGTTCATCCTGAGCTAGGATCAAACTCTTATAAAAAGAAAAGCTTGCGCTTTGTCTTTGTTTTGAACGGAACAAAAGAAAAAATAGTATTTTCAAATTGCTCACAGAGAAAAAAATATAAGAGAATCATCTAACTCGTAAATTACTACTCAAAAAACTGGAAACTTGCTTGATTAATTCTTGTACTCTTAAATTTTCAAGGTTCACCCGCCTCTGGCGGGAATTTAAATTAAAAGCGCCCTTTAAAAAGACGCAAATAGTATTATATACATACCGAAACACAAGTCAACCCCCTATTCTTATCTTAGTGAATATAGCGCATATATGATCAATAAGCTTGACTTTTTAAGTCATTCGTGATACATTTTCACCGAATCAATAAGTTCATTGTTAAACCAAAAACCCAATAAAAACATGAGGAACGCAAAAGAGGTGGAAGTTTTAACTTCCACAGAATCGGAACTGGCTGCCGAATTAAGAGTCAGAGGATTAAGTGAAAAAGAAATCACTCAAAAAATTATCGCGAGGCGCGATCTTCAAAAGAATGGAAAAATCAAACCAATTGAATCCAAAACATTCATCACTGATGTTTCCGGCAATATAGTGATTGAAAAATCAAATGCCTCTGAAGAAGACAATGAATTTGTAAAAGACTACCAAAGAGAACATTGGTCGGCAATCAGAGAGTCCCGCAGTAGTAATGAGCGACGCGGATCGATTTAAGAAAGCGAGGCGACTGTAAATACAGTCGCCTTTTTTATTTTTATGGCACGTTGTCAAACAAATCCAATAATTGTAAAATTGATCGTATGTTGGAAAATATAAGCCATAAATTCTATAAAAAAGGTCTGGAAAATATAAAGTCACGGGAAGAATACGAACAGGGATTGATTGAGAAAGCGAAAGAATTATTTACAAAATCTGAACTTATCGGAGAGGGAAATTTTGCCAATGTTTACAACGACCCCGAAAATAAATCATGCTTTAAGGTTGTCCTTAGATTTAGAGAAAATTTACTCAATAATGTCGAAGAAGAGGCCGAGTTCTTGGATGAACTTGCAGACACGCACGAGGACGCTAAAGTTCCATTTCCTAATTATACGATAACTGCTACTAGCATAGAAAATAGATCGGGGAAACAATTGCAACAAAGAAAACAAATATTGAATATGGAAGAAATCATCGGTCCGACCCTTGATGAAGTTTTAAGGAACAAAAAGCAGCTGCCAAAATCATTCGATCATGAAAAATTTTTCACCGCTCTTTCTTCATTCGTCTCAATGATGCATGAAAAGTACGGGATCCATCATCGAGATCTTCGAGCACCCAATGTGATGATCGAAGAGGAGACAGGAAAACCCGTTATAGTAGATTTCGGAAGTGCGGTGAAGATAATTTTAAAGGATGAGGATCCATACGCTCGAGAGCCTGGTATGGAAAAAATTGCACCCTTTTTTAAAGATGAAGAACAGTTAGCAAGTTTGAGAAGTGAAATGCGAACTCATTTAGTAATGAATAAATTGTTATAATTCTTGAAATGATAAAGCTAACCGAGGGGTTTGAAAAACAGATAAAATTAGCTATTGAAGAGCTTCGTGCACACGAAGCTCTTGATGCGGTTGAAATCCCCGGCAGATCGGGCTATATGCTAATACGTTCAGGAACAAGAACTGCTCTTGAAAAAGAAGCTGAGAAAGGAGTCATTGTTTCAGATTACGGCGAAGGCGGAGATAGATATTTGATCAGTCGAAAATAAACGTACTCGTTTTTCAATGAGTATGTTCATTCAAACAATCTTCAAAGCCCCATTTCCCTACCCTCGTTCTTGTGATAGAGAGCGCCAATGACTTCATCCCCAATCTCTCTCCCAGCATTTTAGCGATCGAACGCACATAGACTCCGCTCCCGCATGAGACGCGGATTTTTGCCACAGCAAATTCTTTATGCAGGGACTCACGCAGAATTTTTTCCCAAATTTCTAAAATTTCCTTCTGTCGAAAATTGCCGCGCACTTTGCTGATTCTATCGTGCACAAGCTCGCTCAATGTTTCTTTCGAAATCGTATTCAAATCTTCAAGTTCTATTTCGTAGACTTCCACTTCCCTTGTTGGAATTTCCATATCATCCAATTTCCCGTCTTTCGCCCATTTGAAAAGCGGTTTTCCCAATATGGGCTTTGAAGAATAGTGCGGGTATTTCTGAATGTATTTCCCTTTAAAACTTTGAAGTTCATTCATAATTTCATCCTTGAAACCGGGCTTTAGATTTTTATCGCTTTCATCCCGAGCAGTGACTTTCCCCAACAAATCATAGCTATCCGTTTCAAACCCGAACAACACCTCGAACACATATTCTTTATCGAGCGATAAATATGCCGCACGATTCTTGTTCTCCTGCCCGACAAGGACAATCATCACCCCTTCAGCCATCGGATCAAGTCTGCCGGCGTATGAAAGCACCGTATCTTTGTATTCCGGTCGGCCGCCTCGAAATCGCGCCAGACATTCAAGCGGCGTCTCTCCTATTTTTTTATAGAGGTTTAAAATTTTTGCTTCCATCAGCTTTGACAATGAATCAATAATACAATAGAATTATCACATAGCAACAAGAAAAATTTAATTTTTACATTTGAGAGAACGACTAAACAACCAAATACGAGCAGCAGAACTGAGAGTGATCGATAGCGAAGGGGCGAATCTCGGCGTGATGAGCACCAAAGACGCGATGATTCTGGCTCATCAGAAAGGCTTGGACTTGATAGAAATATCTCCGAACACCAACCCGCCGATTGCAAAAATAATGGAGTATGGAAAATTCCAGTATGAGCAGAGCAAGAAGCTCAAGAAAGCTCGCGCGAATGCCAAGCCGACTGAAACAAAATCCATTCAAATCAAAATAGGCACCGGCGATCACGATCTTGAACTCAAAGCGAAGCAAGCGTCCGCATGGCTCAAAGAAGGACACCGTATAAAAGTTGAGCTCTATCTCGTCGGACGAGCGAAATATATGCAAGAATCTTTCTTGAAAGAACGCTTAGATCGAGTTCTTCACCTTATAACAGAAGATTATAAAATTGCGGAGTCGTATAAAAAAGGACCCAAGGGACTTACGATCACAATTGAAAGGGATAAAAAATAGTAGACAATTCTTAAAAAATAAGTAATATAGGACTTGACCAATGAAAACAAACAAATCATTCACAAAAAGATTGAAGGTAACGAAAAACGGCAAAATTCTCGCAAGAAAGCCGGGTTTTAACCATTTCAATGCGAAGAAATCAAGAACAAAAGAATTGGCTGGAAGAAAAGCTGCTAATTTCACTATTACAAACAAGGCGAAAAGTCACCTAATGCCATTTAATTAATACGTACCATGACCAGAGTAAAACGGGGAGTAATCAAAGCAAAGAGAAGAAGAAAAGTATTAAGCCAGACCAAGGGTTATCGTTTCGGCCGAAGTACAAAAGAAGCTCAGGCAAGAGAAGCTATCGTCCATGCTGGCACATATGCGTTCGCGCACCGGAAAGACAAGAAATCAGACCGAAGAAAGCTCTGGCAAGTGAAGATAAATGCCGCCGTCCGAGAGCAAGGAATCTCCTATAGCAAGCTGGTCGGAGAACTCAAGAAAAAAGGAATCATTTTGGACAGGAAAATACTCGCGAATTTAGCGGAAGAGAATCCAAAGACATTTGAGAGAATCGTAAAAAACTTAAAGTAATTAAAAAATCCCCCTAGGGGGATTTTTTAATTACTTTAAGGAACAATTTAAAGATCGGTAACGACCGGACCTTTGCTTGTCGCGGCATATTCCCCTACCTTGTCTTTCTTCACCATTTCTATCACTTTCTCCACCAATCTTTTTGGATCAGAATCGAAAACTATTTTAGGGTTTGGCCTGTATCCTTTTTCAATGATATTTTTTATGACAGCATCTGTTTCCCATTCTCCCTGCAATATGCCGATCGGCTTATCATCTTCAAACGCAATCGTAAATTCATGAATTGTGCCGATTCTTCCGCAGCCGATAAGCACCGCATCAGATGATCGGGTAAGCAATAAATCTCTTCCCGGATAGCCGAATCCTGTGTATATCATCACATCCATATAATCTATCGGCAGCCGATATGTTTCAACATGTTCTTTTTCTGATGCTCCGGGAGAAAATCCGATAGAAATTCCGTTTTCTTCCTTGGCGCCCATCGCGGTCCAGAATGGAAAGCCGGTTGTCGCTCCGGTGACTAAAATACCTCCTTGCCGTATGATTTCACGGCCAAGTTCTTTCGCCTTTTCAAGGGCATTCGGTCCGCAATGTCCTGTTTCAGCCGCGCCTGAAACACAGAGCTTTATCTTATTATGTCCATGTTTCTCGAAATGATTGAGATCTTTTTCACTCATATTTTATATTATAAATCCAAATAAGGAAGAATGGAAGCCTTTGCGATCCGGCTGAATGAACCGAATATAATGCGAGTCATCAGCACTCGATTTCCACGACATCTCCGGCGCCTGGCGCAACAGCTTCAACGCCAAGATAATCCCTCAATTTTTGAACCAAAAACAGTGCTGATTTCGGTTCGCCCATCACCACAAAAACTTTCTTGATAGTGTTTGATGTATCTTGAACGAAGCTCAAAAGCGCATCTGAATCCTTGTGTCCTGAGTATCCTTCAATAGTGACGATGTTCGCTCGAATAGGAACTTCTTCGCCCGCAATATAAGCAGTCTTGCTTCCTTCTTGAATCCTCTTTCCCAATGTTCCCGGCGTCTGATATCCGGTCAAGAGTATCGTATTCATCGGATCCGGCAGATAATTCTTTTCATGATGGACCACTCGTCCGCCGGAAGACATTCCGGAACCGGCAATGATTATCTTGGGATTAGGAGTCGCCACTATCTGTTTTGACTCTTCGGTGCGAAGAGTCACTTTGAGTCCGGGAAAGTCAAAAATATCATTGCCGGAATTCATTGCAGCTTTAGCGGTTTCATTGAAATAATCCCCATACTTTCTGTAAATTTTAGTGAGACGGATGGCAAGCGGAGAATCAAGAAAAATAGGCATAGCCGGAACGCGATGATTCTCAACCAGCGCGTCTATTTCAAACAAAAGCTCCTGAGTCCTTTCGAGCGAAAATGTCGGCATTACCAGTGCGCCTTTCGCCTTGAAATTATCTTCAATGACCGCTTCAAGCATCTTCCTTCTTTCCGAGCGCGATTCGTGATTCCTATCGCCGTACACAGACTCCATGATGAGATAATCGATATCAGCGACAACCTCGCTATTCCTTAAAATCGGCGATGGAGAATTGCCGAGGTCGCCAGTAAAGAGGATTCTCTTGCCGTTATACATGAACTTGATCATGGCGGAGCCGAGCACATGGCCTGAATCCTTGAAAGATACCGTAAAGCCGCCGCCGAGATCTATCGGCTGGTGATATGGGAAAGTCTCCCATAAACTCATCGCTTTTTTCATATTCTCTTCAGAATAGATGAGGTCAAGATGCTGCTCTTTGTTGTGTGACAAAATCGCCGCCGTGTCTTCGAGCATTACTTGAGTGAGTTCTTTCGTCGGCGCAGTCGAATAAATTTTGCCGCGGAAGCCGTCACTGATGAGCTTGGGAATTCTGCCGATATGGTCGATATGGGCATGCGTGATGAAAAGTATGTCAATCGATGCCGGATCATAGATGAACGGCTTCCAGTTTTCATCATCTGCCAATTTAGTCCCTTGTATGAGCCCGCAATCCACCAAAAATTTCTTGCCTTCCCCTTCCATCAGAAAATTCGCGCCCGTCACCAAGCCCGCGCCTGAACAAAAAGTTATTTTTAATTTCTTTGTTTCTGTTTCCATAATTTTATATGAATGATAAAAATTTATTTTAAATATCTTTTTAAAAAATATATCGCTCCGGCAAAAGAACCGGACATGTCAAAAAAAATATCGCTTGCAGTATCCAACGTATTGTGCGATGCAAATGTGATAATCGTGTCGATGCCAAATTCGAAAAATTCCCACAGAATGCCGATGATGAAGACACTGAAGAACGAAACCATAATGACAGTTTTCGGACTGATGTTTTTATTTTTGTTCTGAGCAAAAAAATACAGCCACAATCCAAGCAATGCAACCCAGAAACCTCCCAAAAAATGCATCGGCATATCAAACCACCAGATGGCCGAGTACCAGTAGAATTTCATTGCCAGAGAATTCGCGGCAAAAATGAAAAAAATGAGCAGGGCGATCCTCCCGATAAGCTTTCGTTTGCGCTGGGTAAATGTTAGTTCTTCTGCCGCCATATCCATACGCATTAAGTATACCAAATATAAAAAATACCTCGCATTAAATAACAATTAACTCGCTTTAGGTAAATAGTCCTAATGGGACAAAAAAATACCATGCTGTTGCATGGGTTCTTTTTAGGGCTATCCTGGTTATATTACCCTAGCTCAAAGCTAAGTGGGTGCCCGAAGTGATACGCCACAAGGGCGTATTGCTATCAAAGCTCCCTCACAAAAAATGTTCTAGGTAATATTCCAAATAACCCTACTTAAAGTATACACCCGTTAAAAACTTTAACAATCTAGACGAGTTGAAAAGTGTGTTTTTTAAATTAAACAAGCATTGAAAAGCTATTTTTGAAAAACACGCATAAAATTGAGCTCAATTTTTGCTATGCTCGGCTCGCCCGCCTGCGCAATGTTTTTCAAAAATACTTTTCAATTCATTTTTACATCAGAGCGAGGATTTTCTTGTTTAAAAAGCCTTGCGCAGCCCCGACGCTTCGGGGCGAGCGGAGAAAATTTTCAGCAGAAAATTATTCGTGCTTTTCAAACAAGGAATCCGAGCGTCCCTTCTACGCAGGATAGTGTTCGGAGTAAAGGAAATACTCGTGAGTTTTTTCGTAATCGAACATTTCTTCTTGAGTGAAGAATCTTCCGATTTCCTGTACTGCTGATTCAGGAGAATCAGACGCGTGAATGATATTTGAGGATCCGCTCATTGAAAAATCTCCTCTGATGGTTCCCGCGGCAGCTTCATAGCTTTTTGTCGGTCCGACAATGAGGCGAATTGCCGAAATGGCATTGATGCCGGCGATAACCATCACCACCACAGGAGATGCTTTCATGAATTTCTTGATGTCTTTAAAGAATGGCTTGTCTTTCAAGTGCGAGTAGTGTTCTTCAAGCAACACATCTTCAAGCGCCACCATCTTCATGCCGGCAATTCGGAGGCCTTTCCGCTCAAAACGATGGATGATTTCCCCGAGCAAACTTCTCTGCATCGCGTCTGGCTTGATAATAATCAATGATTTTTCTTCTTTTACATGTGACATAGATTGAGCGTTAATTGAATTAAAAATAATAAAGTTATGATAGCAATAATCGAAAAAGAAAACAAATGAAAAAATAAAATATTTTATTTTTTCATTACCATCCTAAAGCAGTGAATTCTTTTCTCAATTCAGAAAGAGATTTATCGGATGTCTTAAGTTCGTCTTCATTTAGAAAGACAGGATACCAATCAGAAACATTCAATTTATTGCCAATGCCGTCATATGCTTCTTTTCCTAATCTCTTTGTTTTTATGTTAATTTTTGAAACTGATCAGAATTAAAATTTCGGAAAAATATTTCTCCGGCCTTGACTTCAGGGTGAATAAAATCTTCTTGTGAATTATTCATAATCATTTTAATTTATTAATAATATTTTTTATCCCTTCCTATACTTCGCCATTATTTCTTCCTCAATCTCTTCCCTGTCACGGCCATATTTCAAATATGAAAGCTCTTTGAGTGGCTCGACGATTTCAGGATTGCCTTTCGGCGGCGGCGGAACGTTCATATTAAACGGCTTTGTCGGCGCGCCTTTCACGAGCATATTCACATACGCATTGTAGTTGTCGAGCTTAGTAATATCAGCCGCTGAGAATGTCGGCGCAAATTTGCTTTCCAAGAATTTCGCGTCATCCGAGCTGACGCGATATACAGCCATCGAGCCGACGTTTCCAAAGACCGCATTTTTTATATTCTCTTCAAGCTGAGAAATGTATTGATGGGCGATATTGAGCGACAAATGATATTTTCTCGCCTCGGAGAGAATCGACGCAATGGAATCCGTCGTGATATTCTGGAATTCATCCATATACAGATAAAAATCGTTCATCGGCTTGCCATACATATCCACGCGAGAGAGCGCTGCCATCTGGATTTTCCCCACCAAAAGAAGTCCGATCAGATTGGCATTAATGTCTCCGAGTCGACCCTTGGAAAGATTCACAAGGAGGATTTTTTTATTATCCATTATTTCTCTGAAATTGAAGACGGATTTTTCCTGAAGCACAACCGGACGCATGATGTCGTTGGAAATGAAATTGTCGAATTTTGAGGTAATGTATGGCACGAAATTCGAGATCGACTGTTCGCCCGTCGTCATTTCGGCATTTTTCCAGAACTGAGTGATGATCGGATTCTTGCAGTGAGAAAGCTTCATGTCACGAAATGCTTTGTCGCCCAAGACGCGGCCGATTTCAAGAAGCGTCGAACCGGATTCCGGATGTTCCATCACAAGCGCTGCAGAATTTCTGAAATACTGCTCGAACATCGGACCGCCGGAAGTCTTCATGTCAAATAATTTATTGAAAATGGACATGAGCTCATTGATGACGAATGTTTTCTGCTCCGGATATCGGGTGTCATATTCAAGCATGTTAAGCCCCATCGGGCGCGCGGTGTATGCGGGATCAAAATAGATCACATCATCAATTCTCTCTTCAGGCACGTAGCTTAAAATATCCTGAATATCAGTGCCGTGCGGATCGATAAAACAGCAACCGTCGCCATTTTTGATATCCTGCGCAATCATATTTTTAAGAATCGTTGTTTTACCGGTACCAGTCTGACCAATAACGTAAAAATGTCTTAAACGGTCTTCACGCGCCATGTGTATTTCCGTTTCCCTGTCGCGGAATGTATTTGAGCCGAGCAAAATCCCCTCTCGTCCCATTTCAAGCGGTGCGGGAGCGATGCCGGCTTTCGCTTGCTTCAACTGTGGCTGACTTGAAACTCCAACCGGAAAATGAAAAACAGTTGAGAGTTCTTTGAAGTTGAGCGGCAATATTTCATCTTCTTCAAAAAGCCGATATGAGAAATCGTGGAGGAATTGCGGAAGCTTTTTGTCTTCGACTTTCGCGAAGATAATGCTATTGCTATTCGCTTCAGAGAATTGATTGAATGCGGACTCCAGGTCGGCGATTATCTCATCCGCCCGCCACTTCTCTGCCGCTGATGCAACGACCCTGATATTCGTCGCCAGAATCGTGCTTTTGACTTTTTCCGTGATCAAACTGACCGCATTATCATCAATCTTTTTTTCTTTGTCTTTATCTTCTTTTTTAACGCCAAAAATAAGCTCTTTGGCGGCCTTGGCGAACTTTCTGTCGAATTCGCTGAATACTTTTGATTTCTTCTCAACCTTTCCGCCGTCTTTGACATCGTTCAAGACGCTGTTGAATCTTTTGATGTATTGCTCGCCGGCAGGCATCACCGTAATCTGTATCGATGCGCCTTCGCCTTTCTGCTTGAGCTTGGAAAATGCATTCAAAATCGTATTCATCGGATCATGGTCTATTTTGTCGTATGTTTTTATCGGAAAAACTTCAGCTTGGGAAAATTCTGCATATGCTCCAGCCGATGCGCCGTTTTCAGTGAAAATATTGTAGTCGTCAGAAACTTCTCGGATTTTCGCTTCTCTGTAAAAAGCCAGAACCTGCTTTTCAAACAAATCGCTCTTCGCTTTCGGCACGGCTGCATAAAAGACGACTTCGTCGCTTTCATTCGAAAGCGCGATTTCAAGCGTGAAATAATTCTTATTGAAGTTGTCTTTCCCTTCGGAGAGCGACTGCATGCCGGCATAAAATTGCTCCATCGCCGAAATGAATTCTTTGAAGCCCTTTCCCTCTTTCTCTTCAGCTCCGGGGAGCGTAATTTCATAGAGCTTCATGTTAAGCGCTTTGAAAATCGGCGTACCCTCTTTAAGTCCGGGAATTTCTCCAACGGAACGCAGATATTGGATGAGGAATCGATGAAAATCATCATCAAGATGCGGATTGTGCAATTGCCCTAAAACAGAGAGAGCGTTCTTGATGCCTTTATCAAGCAGCAGGCTCAAAAGCTCTTCTATTTTCCTGTCATGAGGTTCCGGACGCAGACGGAGCACGATTCCCTCGGCTTCCTTGCGCGGAATAATCTGCGCCTTATGAAGAGCCGCTTCAGGCTCGATCATTTCATACGCTTTCAATGTTTCTTCAGCCGCTTTTTCAGCACCCGCGCCGCCTTCTGATTCTTCGAGCTCTCGCTCCCTTTGAGCAATGTGCTCCCGCAGAAAAGCGAGTTCCTCTGCGGGACTTTTAAATTTAGGCAATTCTTTAAAATACGGGGTTTCCATGTACTTTAAGTATACCATTAGGAAAAAAATGAAACATGTTTAAGCGAGGATTTCCTCGGTTTAAAAGCCTTGCACAGGCCGACGGGCCGAGCGGAGCAATCCGCCAGCAGGCGGATATGCGTGCTTTTAAAACGAGAAGTCCAAGCGCGTTATTTGACTTTTTTATTTAATCAATGTATAATTAAAGTACAGAAAATTAATTATGTATTATCTATTTTCATAGTATAATGACTAATGAAAGCAGATATTTAATCAATAGAAAAATAGTCGAGAAATTAACAATTTAAAAATAAAAATCATATGGAAAAAATAAAAATAGAAAATCCAACAGAAAGCGCGCAGGTTTCTCCAGAAACTTCTTCTAAGATCGCTTACGAAAAGATTGCGGAAGAAAAAAAGGAAGGAACCATGGATATAACTGAAAAAGAAGCGGCTGCAGTTGAAAAGAAAAACTGGGCACAAAGAAAAATAGATGCAGTAAAAGAAGGGATTAAAAAATTGTCTAAAGAATACAGATACGGAGAAGAAACAAAAGCTTGGGCAAAAAATTGGGTTTTAAAAGGTAAGATCAAAGAGCCAACAGAGCAAGAATGGGAGGAATTCATGATGCAAGCAAAAGCTGATAAATTTGAAGGAAAGCCTAAGATTGAAAATGGTAAATTGATTTATGCATCACAGAACGAGGTGAACTGGAGAGGTGGCGGTGGAGGAGGTATTGTCAGTCCCAACTAATCATTTTTCTATATAAAAAATCCGCCTGATGGCGGTTTTTTTATATTTCTGTCAAAATCTCCGGCTCTTTTTCCGTTATTAAAATCGTGTGCTCAAAATGCGCGCTTCGAGAGCCGTCAGCTGTTCTGATGGTATATCCATCATCATCAAAAATCACCTCTTCTGTGCCAATATTGAGCATCGGCTCAATGGCAATCACCATGCCCGCTTTCAATTCCACACCTGTTCCCTTTTTCCCGAAGTTCGGTATGTACGGATCTTCATGAATCGCTCGCCCCACACCGTGTCCGCTCATCACCCGCACAATGCCGTATCCGTACGGTTTTACGAATTTCTCTATCGCATGACCGATATCGCCCACTCTTCCACCTCCACGAGCCTCTGCAATGCCTGCATAAAGCGCTTCTTTTGTCACCTGTATCAACTCGGCATATTTCTTACTCACTTTCCCTACCGGCACAGTAATGGCGTGATCAGTAAAAAGCCCCTTATGCTTAAGTCCTAAATCAAGCGCCACGATATCGCCTTCTTTTAAAATGCGATTTGTCGGAATTCCGTGAACAACTTCATTATTCACGGAAACGCACAAAGATGCTGGATATGGATAATCGGCGCCGTCAGGTTTATAGTCCAAAAATGCCGGCTCATCACCTCCAACACGAATCAATTCTTCGGCATATTGATCAAGTTCTTTCGTTGAAATTCCCGGAGCGACTTTTTTCGCCACCTTGCTCAAAATAGCGCCAAGGCGCTTGCCGCCTTCTCTTAGAATTTCTATTTCTTCGGATGTTTTAATGATTATCATAAATTCAAAATCAGATTTTTTATCTTATCTTTAGTCTGGCGGGCGCCTTCATACGTGGCCAAACCAACATCGGGCACATACGCATGTTTAACTTTTGGATTATGCTTAAGGTAATCCGGCATATTTTCCAACGTGTCAAAATAAACAATCATTCCTGCTTCTTCGGCAATTTCAGGCGTCAATTGCTTGCACACTTCATTTTGATTATCGATACCCTCTTCTTCTTTAAGCATTCTCAGGGTATTCTGCAATTCGGGCAAATCGCCGAGTCTTTGTCCAGTCGGTCCTTCAAGATCAGCGGCTGTGCCATACGATTCGGCAGGCAACTTGCCAGGATTGAATTTGTTGTATAGGGCTTTTGCCATAGGACTGCGAAATTTATTCCCTCTGCAGACAAAAATGATTTTTTTCATTTCATCTTGCGTATTCATGCTCCGACAAGTCCGAGCTTAGCCATAATTTCCTGATACACCTCTTCTATCGTCTGCTCGCCGTTGATATCAAGAAATCTATACAAAGTATTATTCCGCAAATATTCAACCGCTGGCATGACATCGGTATCAAACCAATTCAATCGTTTTTCGACTTCTTCCGGCGTAATATCGTCAGCTCGTCCGCGTCCGGCAAGCCGCGCGCGAGACCATTCATTCGATACATTCATGAAAATAACCGTCGGATTCTGGCGATTATAAAATTTCATTGCGCTGTCGAGAATTTTCGCCTCATCCAAAAGCCGCGGTGTGCCATCGATAATCAGATGTTTCCCTTCATCCATCTGTTCAATCATAATATGCG
>CAZSEN010000011.1:0-8704 GCA_964605995.1 uncultured Candidatus Saccharibacteria bacterium
CTTAAAAAGCAAAATTTTTTCACGTTCCCAAGCATCACTGGCTTCTTTGGTGCAATCACTGAACAGGCGGTTATGGCATTTCAAGCAAAATATGCCTCTGAAATTCTCACTCCGCAAGATTTGCCGGCACCGACTGGTTTTGCCATGAGCTATACGTTAAAGAAGATTAATGAGTTGGAATGCGCGGAGAAATAATCATCTGAAATCAATAAATAAGAAAACTCCTTCAAGGAGTTTTCTTATTTAGGAACCATATTTCAGTTTACAGATGTTTTTAACTGACTGTTTACTCTTATATGTAACGCTAATTATAGCGGGTATGAAATTGATAAGGCATTCGGTAAAAAATGAAGCTTGCTTTCATTTTCCTTCGTTTGGATTTATAATTAAACCAAATGGATGATGAGAATAAAATAACCTACTTTGCCGAAACTGATTTCCGGAACAAGAAAACAAAATTCGGCATCAAAGCAAAAGATCGCACTCGTCATATGTATGTCATCGGTAAGACGGGCATGGGTAAGTCAACCATACTTGAAAATATGGCGATTCAAGATATTCAGAACGGGGAAGGTATCGCTTTTATCGATCCGCACGGCGGAACAGCAGAAAAATTGCTTGATTATGTTCCAGAGCATCGCATCAAAGATGTTGTCTATTTCGCTCCGTTCGATGCTGAGTATCCGATGTCATTCAATGTGCTTGAGGATATCGGCGCAGACAAGCGCCATTTGGTAGTCTCCGGACTAATGAGCGTTTTCAAGAAAATCTGGCAGGATGCGTGGAGCGCCCGCATGGAATATATTTTAAATAACACATTGCTCGCATTGCTTGAGTATCCCGGCTCGACATTGATGGGCGTCAACAAAATGCTTTCAGACAAAGAGTTCCGAAAGAAGATCGTTGATAATGTTAAAGACCCGGCGGTGAAATCATTCTGGGTGGACGAGTATGCAAAGTATACTGAAAAGTTCGCCGCTGAAGCGACGCCGGCAATTCAGAATAAGATCGGGCAATATACATTGAATCCGCTCATTAGAAATATCATCGGACAGCCGAAATCGTCTTTTGATATCCGCGAATTGATGGATACTAAAAAAATATTCATCATCAATCTTTCCAAGGGCCGAATCGGCGAACAGAACATGAACCTGCTCGGCGGAATGTTTGTGACAAAAATTTACTTGGCTGCGATGTCGCGCGCTGATCTGTCTGAATCGGAGATCGCCAAGCTCCCGCCATTTTATTTTTATGTCGATGAATTCCAAAACTTCGCGAACGAATCGTTCGCGCAAATTCTCTCCGAAGCAAGAAAATACAAATTGGCGCTGACTGTCGCCAATCAATATGTGACCCAAATGGTCGAGGAAGTCCGTGATGCGATTTTGGGAAACGTAGGGTCGCTGATCTGTTATCGTGTCGGTCCGGGAGATGCTGAACTTTTTGAAAAAGAATTCGCTCCGAAGTTCACTGCGGAAGATCTTGTGAATCTTGGGCAATATCAGATGTACTTGAAATTGATGGTTGATAGCGTCGGTTCGTCGCCATTTTCTGCGCGCGGAATGTTGCCGATTCCGCGGCCGGCGGTTTCATACCGAGAGCAAATCATCGCGCATTCGCGGCAAGCGTTCGCTCACACACGCGCTGAGGTTGAGGAGGGTATTGCCGCATGGCATGCGCCGGCTGCAGCTTCATATGTTCCAAGAGAAGGGCATGTTCGCGGAGAATATTCCAAAGAAAGGAAACCGATGGGAAATGACATATCTTCAGATCGCACTTTGCCCGGAAGTTTTGTCCGCAAACCTCAATCAGATGGATATGATAAGGCGAGAAGCGAAGGGCCACGAATGCCATATCGTAATCAACAGCAAACGCCCCACAGAGAAGAACAAAGAGCTGATAGCACGCCTCAATTTAAGCGAGAAGAAAGACCGATGATGCCTTCTCGCCGAGAATTTTCTCAAACAGCCCCGGTAATGCAACCGCGCGCAAAAGAGCAGGCGCCTGCGCCGGCAAGAAAGCCATTTTCTGATTTGAAAGATTTGCTTCATAAGCTTGAAGCCGGAGAGAAAGAGGAAATTAAAGTTGTCCCGCAGGCTAAGGAAATTCCCGAAAAACCGAAAACCGCCTCTCTTAATTCTCTTAGAAAACCGATTGAATCGAAAAAAGCGCCATCGGCCCAGAATATGTCAGCGCTTAAAGATGTATTGTCTCAAGCTATGAAAGAAAGGGAATCTTCTCTGGAAATTCCCAAGAAACAAGAAGACATGAAAAAGCCGGAAGCTGAAGAGGAGAAGAAAAATATTTCTGCCTCACCCGTGCCGGAACTGCCTAAGGAAAAAAAAGCGAAAGAAATCCCTGAAGATGTACTAAGAAAGATTTTGGAATAAAAAATAAAAACTCTTGCATTTTATGCAAGAGTTTTTTGTTCAGCCGGTGATTGTCGGCACGTTCAAAAAGAAATATTCTTCGCTGCTAGATTGATTTTTGTCAGCATGAATTTCAATATTCAAATACCATCCTTCATTTTCTATTAGAAAAATATTTACGATACAAAGCATCTTGTATTTATTGCGGACCAAAAATCCTGACACCTTGTCCTCATTCATCAGACCTTCTCCTTTGATATCGCGCTGAAATATTTGCCACACATGAGCCATATCGAGTTCGGTGTAGATTTTCTGGTCAATAGCATCGTTGATTACAGATTCTTCGCTGACTTCTCCGACAGTAAGTTCATAGCTGGCAAGCTCAACCGACGGTGAAATTTGTATTGTGTCAGTAAAATCTTCTATCCGTTTATCGATGAGATAAAAATTCCCGAATCCTTCTCCTTTTCTAAAGGATTTAGAGATGCAAAAATTTTCTGTTTTTTCCAACGAGATGAGATGGGAAACTTTATTTAAGTTATTCGCCACTATTTAGTTTTTTAATGAACTTTTTAAAGATACTATCATAGTATTATTTTTTATCAAATAAAAAACTTCTTGCGCCAGCGCAAGAAGTTTTGTGTTAACGGGCAATATATTTGATCGGTTCGCCGAGGAAAAAAAATGTGCTTCCGGACTCATGTTCATTTTTCCAGCTGAAATTATTGACAGACATATTCCAGATTTTTTTATTGCCATTATCTTCTCTGTATATGCTTATGGAGTTCAAATTGTCGGATTTGTCACGAACTAAAAATAGGTTAATCGAGTCTTCATTGAGCAAGTTCTCTGCGTTCTTGATATGGCGTTTGCATATGTGATATATGTGGGCCAATGTAACTTCGCAATAGATGCTGTGTTCGACGGCATTCTTGGCGATATCTTCATCATTATCTTCTCCTATTAATTCATAATTCGCCAACTCTAAAGCTCGTGAATTTTTTGTTTCCCAAGGGAATATTTCGAGTATAACGGGATTGACGTACTGAAACATAGAGCCAAGAGCGATGAAATCAGAGATTTTAAAGGATTCAATCGGCTGAAGCGCGATGATTTTCGGATTCTTGTAGAAAGTTCCGATTTGTTGTTTGCTCGACATATTTCTGGTTTTTTTAAATGAAAGAACTTTTTTACGATAATAACACATCATCTTTATTTTTCAATATATTAACTCTCCGGTTTTCATGATAGCTTAGGGATTGTGCGTACAAGCTTTCAGGCTGCTTATTCCATGTCAGGCAAATGCATACAATCAAAAAAAATCTTTTTATACGCCTTTTTTCTGGCAGGATTTTTTGCGTACCATTATGCAAGCGCGCGCATTGTCATCGATGAGATCATGTATGATGTTTCCGGATCTGATGCCGGCGCCGAGTGGATCGAAATTCATAATGAAGGGAAAGAATCGGTCAATTTTTCAAAATGGAAATTTTCCGAAGGGAATTCGAATCACGGATTGACCGCCATCAAAGGAGGCCCGGTTATCATCCCCGGAGAATATGCGGTCATTGTCGACGACCCGGATAAATTCAAAATCGATTGGCCTGATTTTCCAGGGATGATTTTTGACAGCACATTTTCTCTTTCAAATACCGGAGAGACGCTGGCGCTTAAGGATTCAAGCCTTAACCTATCCGACCAAGTTTCATATCTTTCTAGTTGGGGCGCAAATGGTGACGGTAAAAGTTTGCAGCATGTTGATGAAAAATGGGGAATCGGGGCGCCGACTCCTGGTGCGACGAATATGATCCAATCAGATATAAATGCCGAAACTGATCCATCACCAGTTCCAGCTTCAGAAGAAGCGAATGAACAAGAGAAAATTTCCCTAAAAATAACATCAAAAAATACATCTGCTGCCGGCGAGGAAATATATTTTGAAAGTGCAGCCTCAAACTCTTCAGGTTCGATCATAACAGGCGGCAAATATAGCTGGAATTTCGGCGATGGCAATATTGAGGATATTCTAGCAGAAGGCAGTGTCAGCCATGCATATTTGTATCCCGGCGACTATGTCGCAGTCCTGGATTATTTTCGAGATGAAAATTCAAAAGTGCCCGATGCGAGCGCGCGGACGATTATGAATGTTACAGAACTGAAATCAACAATTGAAAAATCCGTGCCCGTTATCGCATCCTCAAGCAAGCAAAAAGATTCTGATAAGAATTCAGGATATGACGGTGGGAATAATTCTGACTTTTATAATCTGCAAGCTGATGTTTCGAAAAGCTTCAAGAAATCTGCCGCCAATATCTATATGTGGTTAGCGGCGCTCTTGGGATTGATTGCGGTCTCGATAGGAGCTGTTTTTTTCTTGAGAAAAAGGAAAACCGCGGATCATCATGAGTCTGATGATATAGAAATTATAGACTGACATGATTTTTTGTTATAAAAAATACTTTATATTGATTTTTTCTCTCTCGCTGTTTTTATGCGCACGCTCTGTTTTTGCGGATGTCATCATCAATGAAGTGATGTATGATCTTCCGGGAACGGATGACGGCCGCGAATGGATTGAAATCAGGAACACGGGAGATGAAGCGGTCGATATGTCGAAGTGGAAGCTTTTTGAAAATAATACCAATCATAATCTGACTGTTTTCGCTGGAGCAGATACGCTTGCGTCTGACAGCCTTGCAATCATCGCAGATAATCCATCGAAATTCTTGATTGACAACCCTGGGTTTACGGGAATGATTTTTGACAGCGCATTTTCTCTGGGCAATTCTGGTGAAGAAATATCTCTGAAAGATGAAAGCCTTAGAGTGGTTGATGTTTTAAGCTATTCGAATTCGCAAGGAGCGAACGGCGATGGCAATTCTCTCGCATATGCGGATAGTTCATGGATTGCCGGCGTTCCAACGCCGGGAGAAGCGAATGAAACCATAATCATTTCCGAGCCTGAGCAAATTTCTTCTCCGACAGATGAAAATGAAGAAGTGATCGATAATTCAGAACCAGCAGATAATCAAACCGCTGATGGTTCAAGCGCCGCTCTTTCGGATGAAATAATGAATCCGTCAGATGAAGAAAATGATTCGGAATTGCCGAGCGATGAAACTCCGAATATTTTTATAAACGAAATCATGTATGATCCTAAAGATTCAGACGACGGCCGCGAGTGGGTCGAAGTTTACAATGCCGGCGATTCTGATATCGATCTTTCAGACTGGAAATTCTTTGAAGGCGGCACGAATCATGGACTCAATCTTATTCAAGGAAATTCTGTCATTCCATCTGCCGGATTCATTGTGATTGCCTCTGATCCTGAAAAATTCAAAATCGATTGGCCTGATTTTTCCGGCGGTATTTTTAAAAGCTCTTTTTCTTTAAGCAATGCGGGCGAAACGATTGTTTTGAAAAATCACAACCTTGACAGCATAGATGAGTTGAATTATGCAAACTTTATTATAGCTGCCGGCAATGGCAATTCTCTTCAAAAAATCGATGGAGAATGGATAGCCAGCAGTCCGACTCCTGGCGCGGAAAATGTTTTTTCGGACAGCGCTGATTCAGAAGAAGCATCAGGAGAAAATACCGATAATTCCGAACCGGTCGACCCTGCGACTGAAAAAATAATCATCAATGAAATCGCATGGATGGGGACAGAAGGCAATCAATACGGAGAATGGATCGAGCTTTATAATGAAGGCGATAATGAAATAGATTTGAATGGCTGGAAACTGTATAAAAATGGCGGAGATACGCTTGTATTTGCGTTAACCGAAAAAATCTTGGCGCATGAGTATTTTGTCATCGAGCGGACGACTGATTCAAATCCCGATCCGCTGCCCGATTTCAATGACGAAGCAGGAACATTCAGCGGCGGAGGATTATTGAATTTGCCGAAAGGGGAATATTTGGTTTTGAGAGATGCGGCAGGAAATATGATTGAAGATCTTGATTTTTCAAGCGCTTGGCCTGCCGGAGACAATGCTACAAAAGATACCATGCAATTATTCAATGGCAGATGGATTACCGCAAAACCGACCCCGAAAGAAGAGAATACGAATCGCCGAACGAAATCACGGACAACTTCTTCTGCGGAAAGCGGCGATGCTCCGGTTGAAGCTGCTGCTTTATTGCAAGAACAGGAAGAAAATATAAATGAATCCGAGCCTGTCGCGGCTGATGTTCTGGAAAATAAGATTCTTGTCAAAGCGGGCGACGTAATGATTTCAGATATCGGAATGGGAGATGATTTATTTGTAACAATTTCAAATAATCTGAGCGCGGAAGTTGATTTATCCGGATGGAAAATATCTTCTTTGGAAAAAACTTTCACCATCCCGGAGCATACGATCATTCTGGCGGGCAGAAGCATTTCATTTTCGCAAAAGATCACTGGATTTTCAGAAGAAGATATTGCCAACGTGAAGCTCGATTCTTCTAGTGGTGAAACTATTTTCGCATATGCAAGACCAATCAGACAAAATTCAGCCATTCCTGTTTTTGTTCAAAACAAACTCTCGAGCCACGAAGAGGCAGTCAAAGATAATAATGATACAGAGAATGGCGCTATCAATCGGCAGATTGCGGGAGTTGCGAGTGCGTTGCCGGAAGAGGGAATCCCGAAGATCTATTATTATCTCGCATCAAGCCTCCTCCTGATTATCATTTTTATTGTCCGGATCTTTCTTTTCTAATCAAAAAATACCCGATCGGGTATTTTTTTGAAGAGAGGCGATTCATTATATTTTAAATCTTAATTTCTCGCTTTTAATCCTATCAATAAGCTCTTGGTCAGGAGCGTTCTCGGCAGGCATCGGCGGTTTTATTTCAACAGCTCCATCTTCGCTGATTCCGAGGTTCTTCCTGAGATTGATTTTCAAGTGTATTTTTTCCGCCATTTTATATGCCTGCTGTGATAGCCGAAGCGCCTCTGTATAATCTCCGGAGTTTATTTTTTCTTTCGATTGAGTAAGCAGGGAATTGAGTTCGTTTATTTTAGCATTAATTGAAGCCACTCTGGCAGAATCTGTCGAACCGGTGATCGCTAATAAAACAGAATTTATTTCATTTACTCTGGTTTGAGCGAGCTTGATATTGTTTTCCGCAAGGAAAGATATGTTCTCCCTGCTCTCATTATTTGTTTTTACAACCTGAGCGTCTTCTTTTTCAGACATCAGTTTGATGCCGTTTTCAACCCGTGCGATTATCGCATCAGCATTTTTTGAATTGACGCTCAATTGCCGCATCGCTTCTCCATGAGCTTGGAGAGACGGAGTAAGCATGGAAGCAGTCCTAAGAACAATTTTAGCTTTTTTGTTTTCAGGCAATTTATCCATTTTTTTTGAAAGCGTGTCTAATTGCTTCTGCAGGCTGGCCTCAGCACGAGCCCTCCTGTTTTCTGTCATTGTGCCGTTTTTGAGCATTGTATCGACTTCATTCAATCGCTTCTCAACACGGGCTCCTTGATATTCAATTCTTGTTTCATGGGTCATTTTTGTCGCAGCAACAAGTTCTTCAGTGAAATTGACTTTAGCATCGTAGAGAAAATCTCCCGGTAGGGCATCAACAGACGCGTACGCCAAGCTGCCTCCGCCTGCGATCATTACGACAAGGGCGATCGCAACTGTCTTCATCCATGGAAAGCTCAAGCGGGAAAAATACGGAGAAGCTTTTACTGGCCGGTATTTTCTATCTGCCGCGGCAGAATTATGCTCGATAAAGAAAGAAATATTATGCCGAACAACAGCTTTTTCGCTGTCGGTCATTTTCGTTTCCTTTATTGCGCGTATGAGTTTTTCAGAATGTTTATTCATATATCATGTATTGTTATTTTTAGACTGTATGAGTTTTTCTAATTTATCCAATCCTCTGTGTATGCGGACCGAGACATTATTTTCAGATTCTCCTACGATTTCCGCTATCTCTTTCACTGACATTTCGTCGACATATCGGAGCATCAGCACGTCTCTGTATTTTTCGTCGAGCTTTTTGATGAGTTCCACTGCCTGCTCGCTGTCGAATGTCATCTCTTTCTGCTCTTGCTCATTCGTGCCATTCCCGTAATCGAATCCTTCTTCCATGAGCGCGTCAAGCGAAACGGTTTTTCTCTTCCGCCGGTCGTCGATGATGGCGTTGGTCGCTATGCGGTAGAGGAACGGCCTGATCTGCACGATTTCTTTTCCATCTGACAGATATTGCCATGCGCGGGTGAAAGTTTCCTGAGTCAGATCAAGCGCTTTCTCCCGATCCGATGTCTGGCCATAGCAATACCGGAATATCGCGTCTCCGAACTTCTCGTATGCGTCCGTAAGCTCCTGTTTTAT
>CAZSEN010000011.1:8804-12532 GCA_964605995.1 uncultured Candidatus Saccharibacteria bacterium
ACCGGAATATCGCGTCTCCGAACTTCTCGTATGCGTCCGTAAGCTCCTGTTTTATTTTTTCGTGGCCCAATGTTCTATTCATAAGTTATGACGGTTGGAGGAAGCATTTATTACAAAATATAGCTTAAGTATAACGGCTTTGCGAGTTTTTGACCATTCACCCCCACACTAGACGAGCATTTATTTGTTTGCCTTATGTTGAAAACGAATACTCGTTATAGTGTCGGGGTAAATTAAAAAAAGCCTCGAAATTTCGAGGCTTTTTGAAGAGCAATTATGCTTCTTCGGCAACCATGGTATTTTTCTTCTTGGCGTACGAGCGCTGATCTGCAGGATGCTTCCGGTAGCTGGCCGGGAATTGCCTGTCTGTAAATCTTTCTTTGCGAGTCTCGTCATTTTTTTTCATCTGTCTTTCATTGAACCACCATGTAAGTGTTACAAGTGTGGGAATGCACAGAACGCTGTAGGCTATTTTGATTGCTTCGGCAGGCATTGAAGAAAAAAATGCGCCAAGGGTGATGATTGCAAATGCAGCAATCAAGGATTTGATGATCGTTCTCATGGTCTTTGTTTTTTTGTTTGTAAATGACTATTTCTATATATTAAGACGCTCAATAGCTTAAAATCTTACAAAAATATAAAATATGCTCATTTTTATTGGTTTTTTCAGGCACTCTTTGCTACTATAAAGTCATGTCAAAACAACCCCGATACGACAGAATTTTGCCGAATGCGCAAAATTCTCCCTACGGGGCAAGCCGCAACAATGCATAGTGCAAGGAGAAGATAATATTAATTTATTTAAACAACGCATATATCAATGAACAAACAATCTACTTCTTGGGAAAAATCGGCAGAATGGTATCAGGAACTTCTGGAAAATAAAGAAGGGACGTATCAGAAAGAAGTCATTCTTCCGAATCTGATTCGGCTTTTGAACCCTAAAAAAGGCGAGCATGTCTTGGATTTGGCCTGCGGACAGGGATTTTTCGCGCGAGAATTTTACAAATCAGGAGCGAATGTCATCGGTGCCGACATATCGCCGTCGCTCATCGAATTCGCTCGGAAAAATTCCCCTAAACAGATTGAGTTTAAAGTGGCATCGGCGCACAAGCTTGGATTTCTGAAAGATAAAACAATCGATGCGGTCACTCTCATTATGGCGATTCAGAATATTGAAAATGCCGATGAAGTTTTCAAAGAATGTACTAGGGTCTTGAAGCCCGGCGGCAGGATTTTTTTAGTCATGAATCATCCGGCATTCCGCATACCTCAAAAAAGCGATTGGGGATTTGATGCGGAGAAAAATATCCAGTACAGGAAAGTGGAAGAGTATCTTTCATCTTCAAAAATAAAAATAGATATGCATCCCGGAAAAGCTCCGAAGAATTATACGATTTCTTTCCACCATCCGCTCCAGGTATATTTTAAATTCCTGAACAAAGCCGGCTTTGCAGTAGGGAAGCTTGAAGAGTGGATTTCAAACAAGAAAAGCTCAACCGGTCCTCGTCAGCATGCTGAAGATAAAGCTAGAAAAGAAATTCCGCTCTTTCTTTTCATGGAAGCGATAAAAATCAAGTAATGATTTTTAATTTGCTTTTATCTTTTCTAAAACCTTCGGGATTTTCTTGAAATCTTTTTTCAATACATCGCGCATACCGCCATTGTAAAGCGCAGCGGCGGGGTGATAGAGCGCGAAGAAATATTTTGTAGATATGCCGGGGATATTTTTGATGAGCAATTTCCCATGGACATCCGAGATTTTTTCAGCCGGAAAGAAGTTATTCATCGCGTGGCGTCCGAGGAACACGATCAATGCGGGTCGGATGAGCGCAAGTTCTTCCTCAAGCCATTTTCTGCAGGCTTCTTTTTCTTCAGGAAGCGGGTCGCGATTGTTCGGCGGGCGATATTTGACGACATTGGTGATGTAGACGTCTTCGCGCTTGAGATGTATGTCGCTGAGCATTTCAGCGAGGAATTTTCCGGCAGCGCCCACGAACGGCCTACCGAGCTGGTCTTCAGATTTACCCGGCGCTTCGCCGATGAAGACGATTTCAGCTAGGGCATTGCCGTCGCCCGGCACGGGCTGGATGGCGGTTTTTTTCAGGCTGCATTCGCATTGCTTAAACCATCTTTCATGCAGCATTTTGAGTTTTTCTTGTTTAGTCACAGCCTTATTATATAATAGAAGTGTATTTGCGTAAGCATTTTTACCAGAACTTATAATCCAACAACTAATCTATGAAACATTATATTTGTCCAATATGCGGAGGTGTCTCGGATCATCTTAAAGTATGCGAAACTCCGGGATGTGCGAATGCGGGCCACGAGCTTGCCTTGTGTGATTGCGCTGACGGCAAGCACGCTGGAATTTTGAAGAAATGCGAAAACTGCGGCCAAATTTGCAAAGGCGACTGCGCAGTGGAGCCGTACAAGGAAGAATTATCCGCTTAATGCATTCAAGAATCATGAAATATGCGCGGCCGCGCATATTTCATGATTCTTATTCTGTAATTTATTTCAAAAACAAATGTTTAAAAATTTTTTGATGAAAAAGATGCTCAAAGCGCAGGGCGTGCCTGAAGATCAGATTGATTTGTTTATCGGCATGATGGAAAAGAATCCGGAATTATTCAAGTCAATTGCTCTCGAAGTGCGCGAAAAAATGAAAGAGGGAAAAGACCAAATGACAGCAACGATGGAAGTCGTGGAAAAACATAAAAATGATCTCCATGGCTTGATGTAGGTTTTCACCACTCTCCACGCGTTTTCCTCGTAGGTATTGACAGTAATGTTATTTTGTGATATCATTTTCTCGAATCAATAAGTTCATTGTTAAACCTAAAAAACTCAGCTCATGAATACGAAACTCTTCTTTGCGTGCCTTTTGACTGCATTTGGCATGTTGTTCTGGTTGATCTTTCAACCGACTGAATCAATGGAGTTCATTGGCGTTAGAATTGCCGTTGCCTTCTGTGCCGTGATTATGATGCTTTTTGCAATCACGTGGCATGAAAAGAAGGCATGGAAAAAGACAGCCCTTGTGATCTTAGCGGTTCTTGGAATAGGCTCTGTGGCTCACTTTGCCTTCGATTATGGAATTGTTTTTTATCCAAGAACGACGCTGACAAGCATGATCGTTATTGTTATTTCCTGTTTGCTCTATATTAAGTTTTTTGAGCAAAAGATTCTTAAAAGAGTTAAGTAGGATATTTGTTTTTATTTACACCGCGCAGTTTTCTGCACGGTGTTTTTTTGTTTGAAAATACAAATAATTCTGATATATTTATTTCCATGTCACTTTCAATCGGAATCGTCGGCTTGCCGAACGTCGGCAAGTCGACGCTCTTCAATGCCATAACCAAAAAATGCGTTCCAGCGGAGAATTATCCGTTCTGCACAATCGATCCGTCGGTCGGGGTTGTTCCCGTGCCCGATGAGCGCCTCCGGATGCTTTCCGAATTTTCAAAAACCAAAAAAACTGTTCCCGCGATCGTTGAATTCGTTGATATTGCCGGTCTCGTTGCCGGCGCAGCCAAAGGCGAAGGTTTGGGCAATAAATTTTTGGCGAATATCCGCGAGACGGATGCCATACTTGAAATGGTCAGGCTTTTTCCCATACAGGGCGGTGGGACTGAAATCACTCACGTGTACGGCGATGTCGATCCCATGCGGGATATCGGCGTGATAAATTTGGAATTGGTTTTGGCGGACATGGAAACAGTGTC
>CAZSEN010000012.1:0-12363 GCA_964605995.1 uncultured Candidatus Saccharibacteria bacterium
CTGTATTTGTCGGGAATGAATATGCGGGCGTGAAAGGCCGCGAGCATTTTGCGCTAATGTCCGCATGCAAGCATTTTGTCATCCCGAACAGCACTTTCTCATGGTGGGCTGCGTGGCTTTCGCATAATCCCGATAAAATTGTAGTCGCTCCCAAGAAATGGTTTGAAAACAAGGATACAGCTGATCTTATTCCTAAAAACTGGATTCAGTTTTAAACTTTAAAAGCGGGGTTTTATCAATAGCAAGACGCATATTTTTCTGCTAGGATAATACAGATAAAAGCTGCTTATAAGCTCATATAAAATGAAATCGATTATCAAAAAAATTATCAGGAAAGTTTTTGGGGACTTGTTTTTTGTTCGCTTGCAGGAATATAAAAACAAGATTTCGAATGACCGCAGTGTCTATTTGATCTTGCTTGAGAAGCAAAAGGCGATATATTTTTTTATACCGAAAGTCGCATGCAGTTCCATAAAAAAAGCATGCGCCGATATTCTAGGAATGAATACTTCTGATATTGATAAGCAGGGCTTCCCACATCCAAAAATATCTGAATTGAATAAATATAAAGATTATTTCAAGTTTGCTTTTGTCAGGAATCCATGGGATCGGCTTGTGTCTTGCTATCGCAATAGAATTTTAAATACATTGGTGACGGATGAGGAGTATTTCAAGGGGGTTTCTAATGGTTTTGTCAGGTTTAAGAAATTTTATGCCGGAATGCCGTTTGATGAATTTGTTGAGGCAGTTTTTACGATTTCAGATGATGATGCTGATCAGCATTTTCGTTCCCAATATATATTTATTACTGACAAAGAAAAAAGATTACTGGTCGATTATGTCGGCAGGTTTGAGAATTTAGAAAATGATTTCTCTCATGTTTTGAAAATCATACATGCGGGTGATCATTCGCTTAATCATCTCAATAAGACAAACAGGACAAATTATCGGGAATACTACAATGAGCGAACTGAAAAAATGGTTGCTCAAAGATACGCTGATGATATTTCTTTATTTAATTATAAATTTTGATTTTCTCAGGAAGACCATATGATTACACACGAAAAACATCTGGACAGTTTTTGCACAATTGCAAAAAAATATGTAAAAAACAGTAATCCGACCATTGTTGAAATTGGAGCGCGCGATTGTTCAGAAACACTGGCATTTTTGAACCATTTTCCAAGCGCCAAAATCTTTAGTTTTGAATGCAATCCTGATACGTTGCCTTTGTGCAAAGAAAAATTTTCCAGCCATAAAAATATTATCTTGATTGAAAAGGCTGTGACCGATAAAGATGGAAGAATCACATTCTTAAAAATAGATAAAGATAACACAAGGACCATTCATGCGGACGGAAATCCCGGAGCATCTTCAGTTTTTGAGGCAAATCCGGACTATGAACCGGAAAAATATGTTCAAATGCCAATCGGGGTTGAATCGACACGGCTAGATTCTTTTTTCAGGGAGCGCAATCTTGATAAGGTTGATTTATTGTGGATGGATATTCAGGGTTCCGAGCTATCCGCTCTTTCAGGAGCAGGGGATTATCTTTCAAAAATATCAATCATTCATACTGAGGTTGAATTTTTCCCAATTTATAAAAATCAGCCATTATATCGAGATATCAAGAAATTTTTGAACCAGAAAGGGTTCAAGCTTCTGGCGTTCACCACACTCGGCAGATATGCGGGCGATGCTGTTTTTATCAAAAAAGATTTGTGCAAAAAGATCGCTATGCCGGAATTCATCATTGATGGATTTTATAGGGTGAAGCAAAAAATAATCAGCCGACTTTCAAAGTCATATTTGAAACAATTCGCCAGAGAGCACCATATTCTAACCTTGCCGATAATCCAGGCATATATTCTACTAGTAAATATAAGTAAAATATTTACTGAAAGAAAAGCGCGATTAGATTACAAGGAAAAGATTGGGGAGTCTATAAAAAATAAAGAAATCGTATTTAATATAGAATTTGGGGGGCTCGGAGATTGGCTCGCTCTTACGTCAATGCCAAGATTATTGAAAGAAAAACATGACATTGATTTTTATTTGTCTGAAGAGAGCATTAAAAACCTCAGAAATCATGATACATATCGCTTGTGCTTTGAAAAAAATCCCTATGTTAAGGGAATAAGAAAAGGCGGGCGGTCTTTTTCATTCAAAATATTTTCGCTCGATAAGAGTTTCTGGCATTTGATTTCTGACAGAGGATCTCGGTCAATCACTGAAATCATTGAGAAACAATTCGGCGTTTCAGACAGGGGATTGCCGGAATTATACTATAAGCCAAATCTATTGCCGGAATATGCCAATGTGATATTGATTGATAAAAATTATATCGCAGGCAAGATTGTCGGTTGGAAATATGATGACAGTTCGTTTGAAAGAGAAAAAAGAGAATATCTCACACCGAACACACGTGTGGAATATATTGATCCTTCAAAGCAGGACTTATTCAAATATATTGATATGATTTGGTCTTGTAAACATTTTATTACCGTTCTTTCTGGCGGTGCGGCACTTGCTGCTTGCTTCAAAAAGCCGTTTACGGTAATTTTGCCGTATAATGTGTTTGGCGAAGGAGTTGATCAGTTTGTTTTTAAAAATTCATCCGGTAAATATATAAAATGAAGATAAAAAATAAACTGCTAAAAAGATTGTTACGTCCAATTTTAGGAAAAAAACAACTGCAAGGATTATTTGAAAATCTTCACTTGTTTTCCTTGGCAGGAATGAATATTGGGGCAGCAGAGGTAGATGATAGCGGCGAAGATGCGGCATTGAGACACATCAGAAGCAAATTTTCATCACCAGAGAAGATTATTATTTTTGATGTGGGTGCAAATATCGGTAAATACTCTCTGCTTTGTTGTGGTGTTTTAAAAGATAAGGAAATGGAAATATTTTCATTTGAGCCGCATCCTCAGATTTTTTCTTGCCTCTCAGATAATATAGAGCATTCACTTTGTAATGACAAAATTAAATTATTTAATTTTGGCTTCAGTGACGCAAATAAGAATCTTAAGCTTCATTTCAACAAAGAAAATTTCGGATTATCATCTTTGTATAAAAGAAATTTATCGCACATTAATCTTCATTTGGACGAAGCGGTCGATGTTCAATTAAAAACCATAGATGAGTTTTTAAAAGAGGAGAAAATTAGCCACATTCATCTTTTAAAGATAGATACGGAAGGACATGAAATTAATGTGCTCAACGGAGCCAAATCAATTATTGATTCAAATAATGTATCTTATATTCAATTTGAATTCGGCGGGTGCAATATTGATTCAAAAACTTATTTTAGGGATTTTTGGCATTTGTTGAATGATAAATACAAGATATACAGAATCGTAAAAAATGGATTACAGCCCATAAATAATTATGAAGAAAGGCACGAAATTTTCATAACGACTAATTATCTGGCTGAAAACCGAAATTTAGGCAAAAATTAGACACCATGGCAGTCAATGTCTGCATGCGTAGAAAAAGCTCGTTCAGCCTCAGATTGTGCTAAAATTAACGAAATCACACTATGAAAATATCATTGGAGAAAATAAATAAAGCATTATTATTCATTGCCCTCGCCTCTCTATTTTTTAGAAAAGGCAATTTTTATAATTCTTTCATTCCTAAGCCTTTTGAAATTATTTTTACCCTGCTTGTCATATTGACTGCAATTTATGTGATAAAAAATGGAAAGATTAAAGATTTTTTTCTTTCAATTCCCAAAAAAATATGGATAGCAATAAGCTGCCTATTGTTTTCCATCGCGCTAGGGTCTGTTATTGCGATTTTCTTCAAAAAAATACCGGCAAATTTCAATATGGTTTTGGAATTCGGGACTTTTGCAATCGGATTAGGTACATTTTTATTGATCATGTTTTATGCAAAGGACGATGAAATTCATACCAAGGGATATTTTTATGCTTTGCTTGTCCCGATTCTTTATATATTTTTTCTTTTTTCTTCGAAATTGGCCGACAATTTTAATGTAATTGCCGGCGGTCACCTTAATGGTTTTATCGGTAATCCGAACATAATTTCCAAAACATTACTCATTCCATCGATATTTTTTATCACTTGCTCTTTATTTGAAGCAAAAAATAAGTGGCTAAAAATAACTTATATTTTAATTTCCGCCGCTTCAGTCGCTCTGTTGTTTTGGACATCTTCTCGTGGAGCATTCTTCAGCTTTGCCGTCGGAGCCACATTTACATGGCTTGTTTTTTCACTTCACAATTTTCAGTGGAGGAAGATAATTTCCGGGGGAGTCATCCTGTTTTTTGTCGTATTGATCGGATTTGCAATGCTCCCGGATAACGGAAAAAAAACAGTCTTAAACAGATTTTTAAATCCAGACACTAAGCAATCCAGTTACATTTTTTTAAAAGATAAATCAGTTGATGATGTTATAAAAGAATCCCTTGATGGCATTAAAAAAAATATTCCACCTGCTATTATTACCATTCCTGCTGATAACACCATTACAGGCACGACCAATCAACCCTCTGCCACTATCCCTGTTCCTGTTGATAACATCATTACGGGCACAACCAATCAACCAAATGAAACAAGGCTTCAAATTTGGCCGTTTTATCTAAAGCTGGCGTTGAAGAATCCGCTAGGATTCGGTCCTAACACCCACAAGGATTATTACCTACCAAATATAAAAGGCGGATATTTGAGTGCGGGACCGCACAACACTTACCTTCAGATCTGGCTATGGGGGGGACTGCTTGGGATATTCAGCTTCCTGTATCTTTTGTTCAGTGCATTCAAGAATTTAAAGATTAAATTACAATCAAATTTTGATCCCGTAACTGTCGCTTTATTGGGTATTCTTTTCACCCTGTCAGTTTCCGTGATGTTTGACGACAGCCTGTCACTTTATCATTTTTGGGCAATTTTAGCCCTTTCTTTAAGAAAATGAAACTGCCTCTTATAAGCATTCTTTTATCGACTCATAATGGTGCCCGCACAATTGGCTACGCTATAGAGAGCGTTCTGACGCAAAGCACATCCGACTGGGAACTGATCATCATTGATGACGGATCAACGGATGCGATAGGAGAGGTAGTAAGGAAATTTGCTGAAAAAGACCCCAGGATACTTTATTTGAAAAATGAAAAGAATTTGGGAATTCAAAAATCTTTGAATGTCGGATTATCAAAATCGAAAGGGAAATATATCGCAAAAATCGATGATGACGATGCATGGCGCGATCCGGAAAAACTGGAGAAGCAAGTCAAATTTTTGGATGAAAATGAAGAATATGTTTTAGTCGGTACGGGAGCGATTGTCATAAACGAGGAGGGGAAAGAGCTTTTCCGGTATGTATTGCCCGAAAAAGATGAAGATATACGAAATAGGATTTTAAGCAAGAATTGCTTTGTTAATTCAAGCACGCTTTTTAAGAAAAGAGCAGCTCTTAATTTTGGCGGATATGATGAATCAGTAAGCACTCTGCACATTGAAGACTATGATCTTTGGCTCAAGCTCGGCACGATCGGCAAGTTCGCCAACCTCAGAGAGTACTCGGTAATTTTTATGGAAAGGCATAATTCTGTTTCTTCTCAAAACAGGATCACGCAGGCAAAGCGGGTGATATTTGAAATTAAAAAATTCAGGTACGCATATCCCAAGTTCATCAAGGGATATCTGTTCAGCGTTTTGAGACTCATTTTTTTCATTGTGCAGAAAAAAATCCATGTAAGCAGAAAACTGATACACGGGATAAAGAAAATCTATAAGCAGTATTAGGCCCATTTTTTGCGAACGCCTGTTGTATTCATGCTTTATCGTGTATATTATATATGCGTCCGCAAACAGGCGATTATATTACATTCATAATAAGATAAATCATGATCAGCAATCTTAAGGAAAAAATTAAAAAAAGCTTTTTGGGAAAGATGGCCATTTCTTTGCGATATGCGCACCCGAATACCATGCCGAAATATTCTTATAGTCAAACAGGCGAGGATCTCATTCTTGATTTTTTCCTGAAAGGCAAAAAGTCCGGATTTTATATGGATATCGGGGCATATCATCCGGTCAGCTTAAGCAACACATACAGGTTTTATAAGCGAGGATGGAAAGGGATAAACATAGAGCCGAATCACAATAAATTCCATCTTTTTGAAAAACAGAGAACTCGAGACATGAACCTCAATGTAGGAATAGGCCCGCATGAAGCAAGCGCCCCCCTTTTCATTTTTGACGCTGATACTCTCTCGACTTTTTCCAGGGAAGCGGCGGAAAATTACAAAAGCATCGGGCACAGCATTGTGGAAACCAAGGAAGTTGAATTGATGCCGCTCAAAAAGATTTTTGAAAAATACGCCAAAGATGAAAAGATAGATTTTTTATCCGTAGACACCGAAGGATATGATTTGGAGGTGCTGAAGACGAATGATTGGGAACTTTACAGGCCAAGCTTAATAGTTTTGGAGACAGTTGAGTATGGCAAGGAACTCTTGGGAAAAAAATTAAATGACACGTACGATCCGTTTATGGAAGCAATCGGATACAAGAAAATCGCAGATACATACATAAACACCATTTATATCGATGGAAATATCGGCAGTTTATAATTGCGGTTCTGAAGACGGAAATAGCTACAGAAATAAATTTATCCACTTCCCCTTGTTTTTGATCAGGTACTCAGGCAGATCTGATTCATCGATCCAGTATCTGTATTTTCTGCCGCGGTAGTCGATATTTTTCTTCACTCGCTCTTCGATGGTTGGAATCCAGTCCATATACTCGGGATGTTGCCACTCTGTTAATTTCTTCATCGCTCCTTTGATTCCGCCCATGAAGCCGAAATGCCATCCGCCGGAATCTATTTCAATGAATTTTGTCTTGCTTCGCGTCCGCAAGTCATTCAGGCAGTTGTTTTTGATTGTTTTGTATTGCGCCGCGATTGTTCCTGTCCATCCGTTGATTTCACTGCAGCGGTTGTTCAAATAGTAGTAGTAGGCCAGCTGTTTTGGGCGGATTATTTCACTCTTGGAAAAATCAGTCAATTTCTTCAGTTGAAGCGGATTCCAAATTTCATCAAGGTCGGAAATGAAAACAATGTCAGTATCTTTCAGATTTGCGATAGCTTTCTTTGCGCTTTCTTTCTGATAAAATTCCCTGACCCAGTAGTGTTCGCCGGCTCCCACGTTGCTGTTGCTCTTTGCCTTTGCGAGTAATGATGCATCTTTTGGAAAATCATCCACGACGTAATAAATGATCTTGTCCTTCCACGGAGCAAATCTCTCCTTGTGCTTTTCGTATTGCAGCTCATGGGGAAGTCCGGAAAATGATTCAGTGGATTCGATAATCACAAAATAATCCACAAAGTCGTTTAATATATTGAGCCGTATTTCGAGCAGGTCGAGTTCATTGAAAAGGTAAAATAAATCATATATTTTTATTTTTTTCTTGTATTCAGCAAGCTCTGTTTTTGAAATCAGCACTTTTTCTCTGCTTTTTTCTTTTAGAAGATCAATCGGAAGCTGTATGTACGTAATGATATTTTTTGCTCTTTGTATAAAGGATTTTGCCATGTTCTTAATGCCGGGCGGCATTTTTTCTTTCAGAAGAGTTTTGATTTTTTTTCTTGGCGGTATTGAGAAATTTTCATTGATTGGCTGGAGTGCTTCGGGACGCAATTCAAAATTGCATGTCCATAGCGCATGCAGGGCTCTTTCTATAAGATGCGCTTCACCGGGAAGGGGGCAATGAGAAATGATTGTCCTTAGGTTTTCATAAAATAATTTTGGAAGTTTAAGGATGTTTTCTTTTGGAACAATATAGTTTCCTCCCGGGGCGAATCTTGTGTATCGCGGTTCGGGTGCGTCTTTAAAGAAAAAACGCATGAAGTCATTGTAGTTTTGGAAATATTTTACGGGATGATACTTCATATACCAGCTGTTATTGATCTCACAAAAGCCTCCGTCAGCGGCGGTAAAGCATACGGGCCAATATGTTTTGTGCATTTTATAGTCTTCAATCGGAGTGAAAAAATCATTGTTTATTATCCTATCGAGGTATTCTTTGGTTACATGCCGTGGAGATGTGTTGCCTTTGGCGAAAATTGTACATTCGGGCAGATTGTTGTAATTATCAATGATGAAAGTAAAATAATCATAAAGATTATAGCCGACATTCGGGCTTTTGATCACTTTTTTCAGATCCACTGTTTCGGGCATCGTTGCATTCTCGCTCCTGTCGTATATAAGGTAGTTGTCTGTATACTCGGGCACCCACCGCAGGTCATTATTGTAATTTGATATTACTAAAAAGTTATTTTTTATTTTCGGGACAGAGAAATAGTCCTCATGTTTTTTCATGTAATCATTCAATTCATCGAGGCACGTACTATAATCGCTCAAGGTTCCTTCTCTGTCCAAATAATGCCAGCCGTTCGTGATATTGTAGCCCAAGCTCCAATAGCCGTCAGATATGTTATGCCGGCCCCAATATTTCGGAGCGATGCAGAATTTCAGATTTTCATTGAGCCATGCCGGAAACCATGCAAAGCTGGAATTTGAGAGTATCAGATATTTTGCGTTTTTTATGACGACATAATCCTTTGCGATGCTGAAATGGAACACGCCGTAATCAGGAAAGAACTTTTTTGCGGTAAACACATCGTCGGTAATCACGATGAATCTGAAGTCGCTGTTTATTTTAAGCATCTGGTCCACTGCATTTTCCCAGTAATTCTTATTCAGGAAGAAGTCCGCGTGGCGCGCGTACTCTCCGCCTCTGAAATTGATCACGCACGTATTGTCATCGGC
Source organism: uncultured Candidatus Saccharibacteria bacterium (assembly GCA_964605995.1). GTDB lineage: Bacteria > Patescibacteriota > Minisyncoccia > Phycocordibacterales > UBA9973 > JALOQM01. Next base: position 8,799 of record CAZSEN010000012.1, read on the forward strand.
GTAATCATAGCATTCATATTCCTCTTTCACCGTAAGCCACTTCCTTATCTCATCTTTTCTGTGAATAATGTACTGTTCATCCTGCATCAGTCCGTCTATCTTTGTGCCATCAAGCACATCAACCAGATTTTTGTCATATGTCCGTATATCGGCGCCGCTTTCCGGGTGGATTATTTTTCTTTCGACATAATAATTCCTGATCCCTTCCGGAAGTTTTTTAGGCGGGCCGCCTTCCGGCCCCATTCCGCCGATAACCGGCTTTCCAAAATCCAATTCAAAAAAATCCGCACCTTTGAATCTTTCTGGGTGCATAATTCCGAAATCATATCCTTTGTCTTTGGCTATAACTCGAGTTGCAATATAGCAAGCGAGCTGATTTCCTAGTCCTTGGCCTTTATATAATTCTGTTACGATCATATTTCTTATATTTTCTTATTATATAAATAAGTTCTTTTATTTTAGTCGCTATATTCACAATCGAATGTGAAACTTGATGCGCGCCGATCCTGTTGACGACATTTATTGTGTTTAGAATTCTGGGTTCTCCGTATGTAATGTAGCATCTTTTGTAATAATCACAATCCATCAGCCAGATCAGTTTTTCGTCGAAAAGTAGGGGGCTGTCATTCTTTATGGTCAGGACAGAAGGCGAGCTTATCGTGTTTTTACCCAGGTGTATTTTGTCATTATATTTCGGATAAAACGGACTGAAAAAATGCTCCCCGTCTTTTGAGCGGGTACAGGCGGTTATGAGCCACCGGTCTTTTTTTAGGTCGAAATTTAAAACGATTTCTTCCAGGGATTTTTCGTGGAAAAGAAAATCGTCTTGAAATAGGATTTTAATTAATTTCCCGTTCGCTTTTTTTATCGCATTGTTTATGTTCGCCGAAGAATTTCCGAGATTCTTGGTGTTTTTATAATAGTATATTTTTAGCCTGTCATCATATTCATCACATAGGTTTTTTATCAGATCGTTCTTTGAGTGATCTGATATGACAACATTAAAATCCTTGAATGTCTGCTTGGCAAGGATGTCAAAGCTTTGCTTGAGGAATATATGTCCCAACCCCTTCATTTCATATGTTGGTATGCAGATGCTCAATAGGTTCATTGCTGCCAGATTTTGATTATCGAGGATAATTCACCCTCTTAAGTGTGTGCAGTATCTTCAATATTATTTTTTTTCCGTAAAACATAAGTTCATTCTTAAACACATAGAGGTTTCGCAGCACGCCTCTCCCCGGGTAATTTCCATGGACAGGGATGACATCTTTCTTTTTGACCCAGAAATGTATTTCGTTCCGCGGATCATTGTCTATCTTGATTATGCGCTCATCAATACCATTGCGAAATCTGAAATCATATATGGCCATCCGGCATCCTCGATGGTGATAGTCGTCGATTATGCAATAGCCGCCGATCGAAAGCTTCTGATATACATTTTCCAAAACATCTATGGTTGATTCATACATGTCGCCGTCGAGTCTCAATATGGAGATATTGCTGATTGGCGCAGCCGGTAGCGTGTCTTTAAACCAGCCCTTCAGGAAAACAACCCGATCATCTAAAAGATCAAATTTTTTGAAATTTTCTTTCACTGTTTCAAGAGAGACCCTCATCATGCTGTCCAAATAATGCGTATCTTCTTTGTCGTCCGGATATTTTTCGGCGTTCGGTTTCGGCAGACCTTCGAACGAATCAGCGGCAAAAACTTTTTTGTCTGAACCCAGATCATCATAAATAGCTTTTGCAACGATACATGTGCCGCCTCTCCAGACGCCGGTTTCAATGAAATCTCCCTCAATATTTTTTTTGATAGTGTCTTTGATGCACTCATGCAAGTGCTCAAGACCGCTCCATGGTATCATGGTCAGCCTGTCTGGACCCCAGTTGATGTCTTTGTGATATGGGGTGACTGATAATAAGTTCCCAATCTCTTCTGGAGTTATTTCCTGCCCGCTGAAAAATTTTTCCCTGACATCGGCGATGTTCTCGGCATCTACTACCATTCTTTTTACGAATTCGGGATTTTTAATAGTTTTGTCCATGATTGTATATATCTTTTATCCTAACTTTAATAAATTCGCTACTCCTAGTTTTAGGATTTCTTTATCTTAAAACTAATAGCAGTATCATCTTGACCACGACAGCCATAGTTAATTAACTTTAGTAGTTTTTTGTCGAAAAGTAAAGATTTTTATTAGGAGATTTTCTGTTTTGTAAGCGTAAATTATTGCTTATTTGATGATTGCAATCATTTCCGCAACTGTCGGCTCTTTTAGAATGTTTAATATGAGCGCATAGCTTGCTACTGCAATAAGAATTGTTGCTATGAAGTGTACCCCGATCATATTAAACAGCAATATGATCAGTGCTATTATGATGTTTGTAAAAATTATTTTTCCAAGTTTTGGCACGATGCTGAAAGAAAAAACTTTTTTGAGCATATGCCAATTGATCAGCATAATCAGCAAGTGTGATAGCACGACCGAAGCCGCCGTGCCGGCCGCACCGTACGGCGGTATCAGCAGGATATTAAGGAAGATATTCGCCACGAATCCTGCCACAGTCGCGATAATGAATTTTCTTTGCAGATTTTTTGCAAAAATAACATTATTAAAGATGATGTTTGGAAAAAATGGAAAGATTGAAAACATTAAAATACCGAGTACAATGCCTCCTGGCGCATACGCCGCTCCGAAAATAAGCGTGATAATTTCCTGCCTGAGCAGGAACCCGCCGATTGCGATAGGGAGGCCGATACCTAGGACGACAACCATAATCTTTTCAAAGACGCGCGTCATCGCATCAGGATCAGATTCATTTTTTGACATAATCGGGAATATTGAAATCGCGATGAATGTGGGAATGATCCCTAAAAATTGGACAAGTCGTTGAGCTGCCGCATAGAATCCGACTTCTGTCGCTGATTTCATTTGACCGAGCATGATTGTATCTATACTCGCCATTGCCGCCGCGAATAGACTGACGGCGATAAATGGCCATGAGAAATTTAAGATCACCTTGATTGTTTCTTTGGAAAATTTCCAGCTAACATGTTTGAATTCTGAAAAAAGTGCCCAGATTGAGACGATGCTTGCGACGATGCTTCCTGACGCATAAGCGATCGCGAGAGAAAGCGGATTTGCTTTTTGCATTAATAGCATTATTCCCAAGGTGGTAATAATGATATTCATCAGGATTTTTATGAATGCTTCGCGCTCCATCCTCTCGAGCGCTCGATTGACTGAGAGGGTGAATTCGCGGATGGAATCTGAAAAGGTGAGAAGCGCCAATATCACTATGATATTCAAATCAAGCGCCATGGTTTTGAAATAAGATGCCAAAATTATTGAAGCAAAAAAAGAAAATGTCAGAAGAATCAATTTAACAGCAAGGGCGGCTGAAAGATATTGATATCTGTCGGCGCCCCTTTTGGACATTTCTCGAGTAATGAAGGTATTGATTCCGATGTCGCCGAAGACATAGAACAAAGAGACAAAGGCGAGAGCATATGAAAATATGCCCCAGCTTTCAACGCTTAACACTCGCGTTGCAAATACCA
>CAZSEN010000013.1:0-1866 GCA_964605995.1 uncultured Candidatus Saccharibacteria bacterium
ATGATAGATTCGTATGACAAGACTCGCGCCGCCGGATTCGGCAAAGAAGTGCGAAGAAGAATCATGCTAGGCTCTTATGTGCTTTCTCATGGATATTATGACGCGTATTACAACAAAGCGGTAAAGGTACGGAAAATGATCGAACAAGAATTCAAGCGTGCATTTGAAAGCATTGATGCCATCGCTACGCCATCATCGCCATATCCCGCTTTCAAGATAGGGGAGAAAGTGACTGATCCGCTTGCCATGTATCTTTCGGATATTTTCACGGTGCCTGCGAATATCGCCGGAGTTCCCGCCATTTCAATCCCGGCTGGCGCAACATCGGAAAACTTGCCGCTCGATCTGCAGCTCATGTCCGCTCATTTTCGCGAAGATATATTATTCAAGATAGGAAAGGAATTTGAAGCATTGAAATAAATGGCACTTGTCCCGTTAGAAATTTTACAGACGACATTAAACCTGTAGAATAGGAATAAGAACATACCTATATGAATACATTACAATTATCAAAATTAAATTTTTAATGGGATGGAAGGAACTATAATCATCATCATCACTGTTATCGCTCTCATATCGTTGCCTTTTTTGATGTCGAGTGATTTTTTCTCTCCTGACTTCATTAATCTTGAATATTTCTTCAATCAGATTTTGAATGTGATAAAAGGAATCATCGCATTTTTGACCGGCGCCGGATTCATATTCTGGGTCAAGACGATTCTTTCCTTGCTTGCGATTTTCTTCATCACTGTTTTCATTTATTCAAAAATCAGAATTACGGAAATAAGAAAAGAAGAAGCAGAGAAGCTCAGGAAAATAATCATCAAAGAGCCGGAAGAGACCCGCAAGAATGAAAAATGGGAAAGTGTTCTTTCTCACGCGAACAGCATGAGTCCGTCAGATTGGCGCTTGGCGATCATCGAAGCGGACACGATTTTGGATGAGATGCTCAAAAAAATGGGATATCAGGGCGAGAATTTGGGCGAGCGGCTTAAAAGCGTTGAGCCTGCGGATTTCAATACTCTTGATAGCGCATGGGAAGCGCATAAAGTCAGAAATAGGATCGCTCATGAAGGTTCTGATTTCAAGCTCACCCGCGAAGATGCGAATAAAGTCATTGGAATGTATGAGCAGGTGTTTAGGGAGTTTGAGTACATATGAATGCGCTCTGGATTTTCATTTCCTTAAACGATGATTCGGCAACAAAACATCGCTCCATTGATATAATTTGTAAAAATCCATCATGTCTTCCGATAAAGAATCCATACAAGAGAAAATAAACGAGCTCGAGCAGGCGATGCTAGCGCCGGATTTTTGGGCTGACAAAATAAAAGCGCAAGCGATCATAAAGGAAATTGCCGATTTGAAAGAACAGCTCGCGGGTTTCGGCAAATACGACAAAGGCAATGCTGTTATTACGATTTTCTCGGGCGCGGGCGGTGATGACGCGGAAGATTTCTCGCGGATGCTCTATGAAATGTACATAAAATTCATCAATCGACGCGGATTGGATTACAAGATAATCCACGAAAATAAGAATGATCATGGGGGATTTCGGAATATAACATTTGAAGTCGTAGGCTCCAGCGCATATGGTATACTCAAAAGTGAGTCCGGAGTGCATCGCCTTGTCCGAGTCTCGCCATTCAACGCGAAAAGTCAAAGGCACACGTCGTTCTCGCTCGTTGAAGTCATTCCGAAATTCAAGAAGATCAATCAGGCTGATTTCGAGATTCCGGACAGGGATTTGCGGATAGAATTTTCCCGCTCTTCCGGTCCGGGCGGACAGAATGTGAACAAGCGCGAAACCGCGGTCAGAATAGTTCATATTCCGACTGGCATTGCGGTTCATTCGGATTCGGAAAG
>CAZSEN010000013.1:1966-12010 GCA_964605995.1 uncultured Candidatus Saccharibacteria bacterium
AAACATAATCCATATGATTTATTTCAATAAAGTTTCAAAAATGTATCCGAAAAGCCTGCCCGCGCTCGACAATATCGACCTTACGATCGCTGCAGGAGAATTCATTTCCATCGTCGGGCATTCCGGGGCAGGAAAGTCGACGTTGATAAGGCTTATCCTTGCCGATGAAAAGCCGACGGAGGGAAGCGTCTTCTTCGAATCATTGGATATCCATAAATTGAAAGGCAGGGATCTGATGAATGTCCGAAGAAAAATAGGAGTCGTATTTCAAGATTTCAAACTTCTTCCGAATAAGACTGCGTATGAGAATATCGCTTTCGCGATGGAGGCGGTAGGCAAGACCGAAGAAGAAATAGAAAGCGACGTGCCTCACGTGCTTGATTTGGTTGATCTTGGAAGCAAGGTGTTCCATTTTCCGCACCAGATGTCAGGCGGCGAGCGTCAGCGCTTGGCTATCGCGCGCGCCATCATCAATCAGCCGGAGCTTATCATTGCGGACGAGCCGACAGGAAATCTCGACCCGATCAATACATATGAAGTCGTGCAGATATTGAAGAAAATCAATGATATGGGTACGACTGTCCTCTTGACGACCCACAATAAAGGCGTGGTGGATTCGATCGGAAAACGAGTCGTGACCATGGAAAAAGGGAAGATCATCCGCGATGACAAAAACGGCAAATACAGCATGTAGTATTGTGATATAATGAGTGTAATATAAAACATGTTCAAACTTTCCATCAAAAGAATCATGCGTTCAGGGTTCAATAATTTCAAGAGAAACGCCACAGTTTCGCTCTCTTCCATTTTGGTTGTCACCATCACGCTTTCCGTCATCACTTCGCTTATTTTCCTTCAAGCGATACTTCATTTTTCATTGGATCAGATAAAGAATAAAGTTGATGTATCCATTTATTTCACTGTTGACGCACCTCCCGACAAAGTCCTTGCGCTCAAATCATCGATCGAAAAATTGCCGGAAGTCGCCATTGTGGAATATGTTTCTGCCGCGCAGGCGATCAGTGATTTTCGCGCAAAGCACGCGAATGATTATCTGACGCTTCAGGCATTAGACGAGCTCGATGCGAATCCGCTCGGCGCATATTTGAATATCAAAGCTAAAGACGCTTCTCAATATGAAACCATCTCAAAATTCCTCCAGGGTGACAGCGCATTGGTCAAAGACAGCGCTCCAATCATCGAAAAAATAAACTACAATCAGAATAAAATCGTCATCGATAAATTGATTTCAATCATCGATGGAGCTCAGATGCTCGGATTTTTGGTCACGCTTATATTGGTCATCATTTCCATCATCATCACATTCAACACGATACGATTGACGATATACATGTCCCGAGAGGAAATCGGCGTCATGAGGCTTGTCGGCGCGGGGGGAAAATATATCCAGGGACCGTTTATGGTTGAAGGCGCGCTCTACGGCATTATTTCCACTTTTGCAACGATGATTATCTTTTTTCCGCTTACGATATACCTCGGCAAAAATCTCTCAGGATTCCTAGGGCTCAATCTGTTCGACTACTTTATCAGCAATTTCTTCCAGATTTTCTTCATCGTCCTTTTCTCGGGAATTTTCCTCGGCTCGCTCTCGAGCTTTCTCGCTGTTAAGAAATATTTGAATAAGTAGTTGTTCAAATAAATTAATTTCGGCCGCAGCAAATCAAATGAAAAAAATTATTCTTATTGAAGACGATGAAGCGATAGGCGGACTTCTCAGTGAAAAGCTCAAGGATGCAGGGTTTGACGTTATGCGCGCCGCAGATGGCGAGAGCGGCATCGAGATGGTTTATTCAGAAAAACCCGACTTGATATTCCTCGACCTCTTGCTTCCGAAGAAGTCAGGGATTGAGGTGCTTTCCGAAATCAAGGCAAAGACTGAAACAAAAAATATACCGGTTATCGTCCTTACGAATCTTGACGATGACACTGATATTAAAACCAGCATTCAGCTTGGCGCAAGCGATTTTTTCGTAAAAGCTCAACATTCTCTCAGTCAAGTTATCGGAAAAGCGCAACAGCTCCTCGGTGTTCAATATCCTTCCATCACGCCTTCGCCTGGAGCTGCACAGAAAGAGGAACAGAAGAAAGCAGAGGAAGAAGCTCGAAAGCAGAAAGAAAAAGCCCAAGAAGAGGCGAAAAAACAGGCTGAAAAAGCTAAGGAGGAAGAATTGCGCAAACAAGAGGAAGCTAGAAAAAAAGCGGAAGAAGCGCGTCAGAAAGTCGAACAGGAGGCAATTTTGAAAAAACAGCAGGAAGAAAAGCGTCTCACCGAAGAAAAAGCGTTCAAAGCCCGCCAAGAAGAAGCTCTTAAAAAAGCAGAACAAGAAAAAATTCTACAGGAAGAATTAAAAAAACAGGAAGAAGCGCGAAAGAAAGCGGAAGACGAAGCAAAGCAAAAGATATTGCTTCAAGAAAAAGCATTGCAGCAGAAAAAGAAAGATCGCTGGCGCGCTGAAGAAGCAGAGAGGATAAAGGCGGAAGCGAAAAAGCAGTCAAAGGAGCGCCAGATGGAGGAAGCTCGGCTTAAAGCAAGACAAAAAGAAGAAGATAAACTGCACAAACAAGAAGTGTTGCGTGTGCAGGCGGAAGAAACGCGCAAGAAAGCGGAAGCAGAACGCAGGCGCCAAGAAGAATTGAGGAAGCTTGAAGAAGCTCGCGCTCAAGCAGAGAAAGCGCGGCTTGAAGCGATAAGAAAGCAGCAAGAAGCGCGAAAGAAAGCCGAAGACGAAGCAAGACAAAAGAAACTGCTTCAAGAAAAAGCCCAAGAAGAGGCTCGCAGAAAGGCGGAGGAAGCCCGCAGGCAGGCAGAAAGAGACAGGCAAGAGGAAATGCGAAAGCAAAAAGAAGCCGAGAAGCAGGCGGCAAAAGCCAGACAGGAAGAGGCGCATAAAAACGCAGAGCGGGAAAAGAGATTAAAGCAAAAAATTGAACAAGAAGAAAAGTTATATAAGCTCAAAGAAGAGCATGATCGCTTTGTAAAAATACAAGCTGAAAAAGCGCGCCAAGAAGAATTGAGGAAGCTTGAAGAAGCTCGCGCTCAAGCAGAGAAAGCGCGGCTTGAAGCGATAAGAAAGCAGCAAGAAGCGGCGCGCAAAAAAGCGGAAGCAGAGCGCAAGGAAGCCCTGAAGAAAAAAAAGGAGGAAGAAGCGCGCATGCGGTTGGAGAAAGCAAGGAAAGAAAAAGAGAGGAAGATTGAAAAGGCAAGACAGGAAAAGATATTGCGTGAGAAGGCACAGCGCGAGAAAGCTCTGCGCCTTGCCCGAGCGAAAAAGCGAGCTGAAAAAGAGAGGCTTCTTTTTGAAAAGAAAAAACGTGAAGAGGCAAAGCGGGAGAAAGAAAGGAAATTGGAAGAAGTGCGCCGAAATAAAGCCCGTTTGGAAAAACTTCAAAAACAAAAAGAAGCCAAAGAGAAGAAAGAGCGCCAAGATCGAGCAAGGCGCTTGAAAAAAGCTCAAAAAGAGAGGGCAAGGAATCGCGAGAAGGCAAAACAAGAAAAAATAAAGCTTCTGGAGAAAAAGGTACGCGAGAAAGAATTGAAGATTCTAAAAGATATAAAGGAAGAAGCTAAGCGCTTGAAGGAATCAAGAAAGCAAGAGAAGGCATATCAGAAGAAGCTGAAACTGAGGGAGGAAAAGCGCCGCGACAAAGAGCAGAAGCGCTTGAAATTGATGGAAAAGAGAAAAGAAGCGCGTCGCAAGGAAGCCCTGAAGAAAAAAAAGGAGGAAGAAGCGCGCATGCGGTTGGAGAAAGCAAGGAAAGAAAAAGAGAGGAAGATTGAAAAGGCAAGACAGGAAAAGATATTGCGTGAGAAGGCACAGCGCGAGAAAGCTCTGCGCCTTGCCCGAGCGAAAAAGCGAGCTGAAAAAGAGAGGCGAGAGAAAGCCCGAAAGGAAAAGGCGCGAAGGAAAGAGGAAGCGAGAAAACAAAGAGTAAGAAGACAGGAAGAGGATCGGCACGAGAAGGCATTGAAAATTGAGGAGTTACGGCATGAAAAAATCAGAAAACTAGAGGAGAAAAAACATAACAAGCTGGAAAAGAAGATAAAATAAGATATTGATTGCAATAGTTTGACTTCACTCGGACAATGCGCAAGTGAATTTCTGCCTGCTTCTCGTTTGTCAAAATAAAAAATCCGCAGAAGCGCGGATTTTTTTATTGACTTTTTTGCAATTTTATTATAGTTTATACGCAGAAAAAAGTTTTTTAAAACTAAAAACCGAGAAAATCATGAAAAATCCCATTGCTGAACCAAAATTCTTTGACCAGAAAACTTTTGAGCTTGTTCAGGAAGAAAAAGGGCTCGTCGTGCCCCGCGACTATTATCATCCGCAGCAGTTAAAAAGATTTGTTGAAAAGTACAAGCTGAAGCCCCTGACAAATGCTCACGATGAAAATGACGAAGATTATCCGCATTTTTATCAATTTGACACGCGAATTACTGATGAGAATTTCAGAAGGGCAAGCCATGAGCTCATTCCCGGCAAGTCGTATTCAGCTCTTTTCTTCTATCTTTTGATAAAAGGCCCAGGATCTCTCGAACCGCTCCTTAGGTATGTGAAAAAAGAAAATCTCATTGCTGGCGGAGCGCAAGGCCTCACTCTCCTGTGGGAAGGGATGCACGACAGATTGCCACAGAAGACTTTTATCACAAGCTATGATTACAAAGAATCCCTGCCGTGGATTGAAGAGCTGAATGATTATGGCGTGCCGTCGATGAAGGAGCGCCCCTGTCGGGATCTTCTCGACTGGTATGATGAGGAATACATAAACTTGCGTGAAGACACCCCGGAAGAGCTGAAGACAAAGCGAGGGAAGTGGAAGTTTATTCTTTTTCCGCACTACGCGTTAGAAAAGGATTTCAGACAGTTTTCCAGAGGCGGGGCAATCGATGTAAGAAAAGAATTACTCGTGTTTTTCCGTGAGGAATGAATTTTAAAACGCCTTTAACAAGGCGTTTTTTAGTTTCTAGGGCTTATTAAAAAATTCCCCTGACATTTCACATATTTCCTCCACTTGCTTGAGTTTGCTGACCTGTTCGGATTCGGATTTTAAATCTCCTTACCCCACAAGGCTTTTGTGATGCTATTTGTATATCACTTCGACGCTCTTCGGAATGACTAGCAGGTCCAAATTAAATAAATTACTATCGCCACTGCTGTAGAAATTAAATATATAGCAAAATCAGGAAAATAACTAGCGATTTTATCATTTAATGTATTTGCTACAGATACGTCTAAAGTTTTAATATATGAATTTTGCTCTTTTTTTAGTTGAGAATTATAAGACAATAAGGCAACAGGTATTATTGCGAGTAAAATAGAAATTAATATTTTTACAACACTATTTAGAGGTAGCAATGCATTATTGAATGTTGCAATCACCAGTAAGGTAGCGCAAAGTGCACTTATGGATGGCAACATTCCCATTCTTGCATGAATCGATGTATGTAAAAGATTTAAGTAAAATTTTGCTAGATCCTTTCTGTCTTCTGGCTCTAAACTATTTAAAAACTCTTTGTCCATAAAATACTATAGCTATTTTAATTGAATTCCTTTCAAAAATTCAGATTGCAATTCTTCTCCATATTCGTCAGTAATAATCGCACCTTGATGAAGCAAGACGTATTCGAAAAAATCTTCGTCATCCAACATATTTTGAAGCACAAACCGCATTGCTGATTTCCTTGATGCACTGACAATAGTAAGACCCAAAATAAATGAAATTGGTGAATATATCCAATTAAAAAATAACAAAGCGATTGGAATTGGAGCCATAAGAAGTATCCCCAACCATGACCAAAAGTAATGAGCGAGTTTATTTTGTTTATCAGCAAAATTAGATAGTACAAAATTACCCGCCTTGTTTTTATTTATAGCGACAGAAAATTTTCCAATTTTATAACCCTCAACAAATTTTTTATAGCTAATAGTGTTCATCTCATTTACAAGCTTAGCACAAGTCAACGCTCTTTAGTCACCAGAACCTATCTCAAACTGGCTGCCGATCAGGGACTCGAACCCCAATACCATCCTCCAGAGGGATGTGTCCTACCATTAGACGAATCGGCAATTAACTTATAATGTATAGCAAAAAATCAACAAAAACAACAGGCTTTTAGTCTTTATGTTAAAATTAACAAATGGATATTACCAGAGAAACAATCAAATCTCCATTTTGGTCAGTTGATATAGACAAGACGCTTAAGCTCCTTCATACCAGCAAAGATGGCCTTGCTGCGGAAGAGGTTATTAAAAGGCAAAAAATATTCGGCACGAATGTCATACGCGAGCGCAATAGACGGACTAAATTAAGCCTTATCCTCTCTCAGCTTAAAAGTCCTCTCATTATAATATTGATTGCTGCAGGCGGCTTGACCATCTTTTTGGGAGAATGGATTGATACCGGAGTTATTTTGGCGACTGTTGTTATCAATACTTTTTTCGGTTTTTGGCAGGAAAATAAAGCTGAAACTATTTTGGAGTTGATGAAGACTTATATAAAGACCAGAGCCAATGTTAGAAGAAATGGAACTGATCATGAAATAGAAGCATCTAATTTGGTGCCTGGCGATATAATACGGATAAGGCAAGGGGAGCGCATACCGGCGGATTCCAGGATAATTTTTGCCAACGATTTTGAAGTTGATGAATCTATACTTACCGGAGAGTCTTTATCTGTATATAAAGAAGCAGATCCGATTCCTGTCGCCTCTGCCGTAAGCAACAGACAGTCTATGGTTTTTGGAGGAACTCTTGTAGTGCAGGGTATTGCTGAAGCTGTTGTTGTCGCAACCGGAGGCAGTACTGAATTTGGGAAAATAGCCGACATGGTTTCCATAAGCGACAGAGAGTCTACCCCTCTTCAGCTTTCAATCAGGCGATTTTCTTTTTACTCCATCAGTATATTGGTTTTCTTGACGACAGTTCTTTTCATTGCCGGAGTTTATCAAGGTTCAAGCTTTTTTGATATTTTTCTGATAGCAATTGCGGTAGCTGTTTCCGCTGTTCCCGAAGGCCTCCCTATAGCTCTGACTGTTATTTTGGCTGTGGGCGTGCAGCGCTTGTCTAAAAAGAAAGGCATAGTAAGAAGGCTCCTTGCCGCTGAAACATTAGGATCAACAACTCTCATACTTACAGACAAGACCGGCACGCTTACTGAAGCTAAAATGAAATTAGTTTCCGTAATTTCTCAAAAACAGGGAGAGGAAGCGAATATGCTCAAAAATGCTTTGCTCGCCACTGATTTGATTATAGAAAACCCAGATGATAATTTTAATAATTGGATATTATCCGGCAGACCTCTAGAAATGTCATTGGCTGTTGGAGCGGCTGGCAGAGGAATACTGCTTCCGGAAGTTCACAGGGCTTCAAAAGTCATCAGTTATTTGCCGTTTAATTCTAAAGATAAATTTTCCGCTGCCATTTATCAAGACCAGCATTCAACAAGGCTGGCAGTTTTCGGCGCCCCTGATATTATTTTAAGATTTTCTTCTCTCGATAAAAAAAAGAAAGAACTTTTGACTGCTGAAATAGACAGCAGGGCATACTCCGGCGAAAGAGTTCTCGGCATTGCTACTATGGAAATATCAAAGGAGCAGGTGCAGCACATATTTACTCGTAAATTTAAAGATTTGGAATTTGGCGGACTGATTTCATTCAGAGATCCCATCAGGGAGAGCGTCAAGCATGCTTTGGCCGATATTGTCTCTTCAGGAGTTAGAACCGTCATTGTAACCGGAGATCACAAAGGAACAGCAGAATCAGTTGCCAAAGAAATTGGCTTAATGAAAGAAGGTCAGTTGGTTCTTTCTGGCGATGATCTGAAGCTTATTTCAGCTGAAGAGCTGAATGCGTGCGCTGACAATGTCGCAGTCTACGCCAGAGTCACCCCTGACCAGAAGCTGATGCTTACAGAGTTATATCAAAAGAAAGGAGAAACAGTGGCAGTAACAGGAGACGGAGTCAATGACGCCCCTGCTTTAAGCAAAGCTGACATAGGAATTGCCATAGGGTCAGGTACCGATGTCGCAAAAAGTGCGGCAGATCTTGTGATTTTAGATGATAATTTTGAGACTATTGTCGTGGCCATAAAAGAAGGCCGGCGGATAATTCAAAACATAAGGAAAGTCATCCTTTATCTGTTGTCTGATAGTCTTGATGAATTGATTCTGATAGGCGGATCTATTTTGGTCGGACTTGCTCTGCCGATAAACGCACTCCAGATTCTTTATGTTAATTTTTTCTCTGACAGTCTGCCCGCCATCGCTCTTTCCTTTGAAGAAAATACAGACGGAACAGGAGGCAAGCCAAAGAGGTTGAAAGGGGGATTGTTTGACAAGGAAATGAAATTTTTCATCCTAATAATAGGAGTTTTCAGCAGCGCTTCGCTGTTCTTCCTCTATTCATTTTTAAGCGCAAAAGGGTTCGATCCGGAGATTGTCAAGACTTTTATTTTCGCATCATTTGCCAGCTACACTCTGCTTCTGACTTTCTCGCTTAGAAATCTGGAGAAAAGTATTCTTACATATAATCCATTTTCAAATAAGTACCTGACAATCAGTGTTTTTGTAGGCCTTGCATTGATAGTATTATCTATATATATCCCACTAGGTCAAAATATTTTAAATACAGCGCCTCTTCCACTCCCTTGGCTCGCGGGTGTTCTGGTGGTTGGCTTATTCAATATTCTATTGATTGAAATTGGCAAAGTTATTGTCAAAAAATTTTTTTCCTTGAATAAGGCTGATAAAAAATCCTGAAAATAATCAATTTCCCGATACTATCCTTGAGACTTTTGTTGGCGCACGGGCAAGCAATCATTAAGCATGTTAGAATTTATATATGTTTTTGAATATCATCTATTTAATTATCGGCATTCTTCTTATTGCCGCTGGCGCTGATTACTTCATTGCCGCCAGTTCGCTTATTGCAAAACGTTTCAGCATTCCAAAACTTGTCATAGGCCTCACTATCGTTGCTCTTGGAACATCTGTGCCTGAATTTGGAGTGAATATTCTCTCTTCAATAAACGGACACAGCGAGCTTGCTCTTGGGAATGTATTGGGAAGCAACATAGCCAACATTCTCTTTATATTTGCAGCGGCAGCTTTGTTTATCAAAAAAATAGTTATTTCAAAAAATAGCGTGTCGCAGATATCGCTTGGCTTGCTCATATCACTTCTAATTTTTACCTTGAGTGTTTTTTCTTTCAGCTCGGTTCAGTCTATGAAAATCACTCAATTTGAAGGATTAGCACTGCTTATCTTCGGATTGTTTTATTGGCTTTACCTCTACAAAATCACCAAGGCAAACACTGAACGGCTCGAGGTGGATGATCTGGATAAAAACAAACTCAGAAATATTGAGTCTTCCGGTCTCGTAATTGCCATTACAATCATCAGTCTTGTAATTCTCCTGTACGGAAGCAATATCGTCATTGAAAGTGCTGTCAGTATCGCACAGTCATTCGGCATTTCAGAACTTATCATAGCGGGAACTATTATTGCTATCGGCACCTCTCTCCCGGAATTGGCGGCATCAATTCAAGCTGTGAGACAAAAACAATTCAATCTCATGATTGGAAATATAGTCGGTTCAAATATAGTGAATACGCTCTTTATTTTAGGTTCGAGCATCGTAATTCACGCCATTCCGATAACCAGAGACGCAATGCTTTACTTGTCAGTAAACATCCTTGCTTCGGCGCTTCTTCTTATTGGATTCACACTCTTTGAATCGAAGACATTCAAGCGTTGGCAAGCTGTCGTATTGATTGCCCTGTATGTAGTATTTTTAGTGACTAATTTCGTTAATCTATATTAATACATTCAGAAAAACCGCTAAAGAGTTAATCCAATGTTTTTAAAGTGAAGAATACATATCTGAAGATGATAATTCTCAAAAAGAAATAGTATACTTATCTCATGGAATATTTTGTGTATATCCTTGAATGCAGAGACAAGACGCTGTATATCGGCTCGACTAATGATCTTGAGAAAAGAGTTCTCGCGCACAATACGGCAAA
>CAZSEN010000014.1:0-11933 GCA_964605995.1 uncultured Candidatus Saccharibacteria bacterium
GTGCCATCGATAATCAGATGTTTCCCTTCATCCATCTGTTCAATCATAATATGCGACCATATATGGATTGCCAGAAAAGCCGGCTGCAATCCCCCGTTTTTCATAATTTCTCGAGAGAGATTGGCAGTAAAGCTGTTCTGAGATATGAATTCCCTGAAACGCGCGCCTGATTCCAGATAAAAAACCGAGCTGCTTTCATTCTTCTCTAGATATTCCTTAAGCAGGTCCGCTTGCGTACCCTTGCCGCAGCCCGATCTGCCGATGAAGATGAATGTTTTCGGATCAGAAATCATATATCTAGTGTAAAACTAAAAGGAAAAAAATGAAAGCATTTGGTCTTTTTCGCCAAAGTGAAGATTTTCTTTTTTGAAAAGCCTTGTAGAGCGCGGCTGGCAAGGGCGATGAAAAGTAATTTGTTTTACTTTTCATTCCGATTCTGCCTTTTGGCAGAAATTGCCGATGTGAGCGTAGCGAGCAGGCAATAGGACAATTTTTCAGCAGAAAAATATGCGTGCTTTTCAAACAAGAAATCTGAGCGATTAGTACTCCCGCATCGAAATCTGAGAATCGATTTTTTTAGCGAGGTCGAGCACCACAGAAATGACGATCAAAAGCGCCGTACCGCCAAGAGCGAGGCTTGTTATGCCAGTGATAGATTTCATAACCAGCGGAAGCACCGCGATAAAGCCCAAGAAAAGAGCTCCCACGAGTGTGATTCGATTCAATATTTTCGCTATATGAAACGATGTCGGCTGGCCGGGTCTGATACCGGGAATAAACGCTCCATTTTTCTGCAAATTAGTGGAGAGCGCATCAGGATCAAATGTGACAGCTGTATAGAAATATGTGAACAAGAATACGAGTACGAAATATGTAATGGAATATACCCAGCCATTTTGCACGAAAGCGTTCAGTCCATATGCAATCTTCTGCAAAACAACGCTATTCACGCCAGCAAGGAAGTTGGCGATCATTTGCGGAAAAAGAAGGATAGAAAGCGCAAAGATTATCGGAATCACTCCCGCCTGATTTATTCGAAGAGGAATATATGTTGAAACTCCGCCGTACATTTTCGCTCCGCGCACGCGCTTTGCATACGTAACGGGAATAGGACGCTCAGCTTCTGACACAACAATAACGCCGGCAATGATCAAAATCGCGGCAGCGGCAAAAGCCAAATACAAAGGGATTTGAGAAACATCAAAAGTAAACAAAAGCTGGCTTATGTCGCTTGGAATCCTTGAGATAATACCGGCAAAAATTATGATCGATACGCCATTTCCAATGCCGTATTCAGTAATGAGCTCGCCGATCCACATGAGGAGCGTTGAGCCGGCAATGACTACAAGAATATTGACCGTTTTATCAAAAAGACTCAGGCTATCGATAACGCCGCCTCTTTGCAGAAGTACTAAAAGTCCGAAGCCTTGAATGGCTGCAAGCGGAATCGTGAGTAATCGAGAATAATTGGTAAATTTCTTCCTGCCAGCCTCTCCTTCTTCATGGTAAAGCGCTTTAAGGCGAGGAATCATGATGGTCAAAAGCTGCATGATAATCGAGCCGGTGATATACGGACCGACCCCAAGCATGATAATGGAGAGATTTGACAAACCGCCGCCGGAAAATATGTTCAAAATCCCGAGAAACTGGTTGTTTGAAAGGAATTGCTGAAGTTTAAGAGGATCAATTCCAGGAATTGGCACTGCGGCCAAAAATCTGAACAGCACCAAAATACCAAGGACGAACAGGATCTTGTTTCGAAGCTGTTTGTCTTGGAAAACTATTTTCAATTTGTTTAAAAAGTTTTGCATAGTTATCCCCGAGTGTTCGACTTTATTTTACCATACCGCCAGCCTTCTCTATTTTCTGCTTAGCCGATTCTGAAACCGAACATCCTGATATTGTAAGCTTTTTGCCTATTTCACCGCCTAGAATCTTTACTTTGGGAATGAATCCTTTTTTTATCTTTAGTATGCCTTTTGAAACGAGGACTGACGGCTTGACTACATCTCCATCTTTAAAAGATTTCTCCAAAATGTCGAGCTTGATGATAACAGGCTTCTCTTGTATTGAAAGAAACTTATATCCTCTTTTTTTAGGCAATTTTTTGATTATGTCACGCATTTCCGGTCGCTTCTTTCTGCCGGCGCGAGCATTTTGACCTTTTGTTCCACGTCCAGAAGTCTTACCGCGCTTACCTCCGCGACCAACAAGTTTGGCTTTTCTATTTTTTGTTTTTCTTTTAATTTCGTGTATTTGCATGGTAATGTGACGATTTTAGTAAAGTTTATTCAGCAACAGATTCTTCAGGCACTGGTGTCGTCTCTGTTTCTGCGGCAATATGCGGCTTTCGGCTTATTGTGAGGCGGGACAATGCTTTCATTGTCGCCTTGGCATTGTTCAATTTATTCTTGCTTCCAGAGTTTATCTTGGCGGTTACATTCCTGACTCCCGCAAGGTTCAAGATGTCCCGGACGGCGCTTCCCGCCACAAGACCCTTTCCTCGGTTTGGCATGATCATAATCTTTGAACTTGAATATTTCGTTGAAAGACCGTACGGAATAGACATTTCTTTGGTCAATTTAAGCTTTACCATATTCTTCTTGGCGCTCTTCAACGCTTTAGCGATAGCCAAAGATGTGTCAGTCGCCTTTCCTGTTCCAAGGCCGACAGACCCTTTTTTATCGCCGGCAATCAACGCCACACTGAAAGAAAATCTTCGTCCTCCGGAAACGACACGAGTCACTCTTCTGATGTTTAGAATTTTTTGATCAAATTCCGGCTTTGGTCTGTCGAAAGAAGGCCTGTTTCCGCCTCTCCCCCTTCCGCCTTCAAATCTGCCTCTTTTTGGCCCCATGCTCGCCCCTTGCGCAGGGTTTGCTTGAGTTGTCGTATTTTGTTTTTGTTCTTCAGTGTTCATATTTTTTAAAATTTAAGACCTTCCTTTCGAGCTTCGTCAGCTAAAGACTTGATGCGGCCGGTGTATTTGAAGCCGTTTCTGTCAAACACAATCTTTGTAATTTTAGCTTCTATGGCCTTCTTTGCGATCATTCCTCCAACCTTGATAGCCCGTTCTGCCTTTGTTCCAGTTTTCAGCTTCGCGTCAGAAGCAGAAGCGAGAGTCTTGCCATTTTGATCATCTATCAATTGGGCATAAATATATTTATTTGAGCGAAAAACTGAAAGACGGGGCATTTCTTTCGTGCCGGAAATCTTTGTTCGGATCTTTCTTTTTATCCTCATCCTCTTTTCAGTTTTTACATTTTTGTATTTCATAAAAAATCTTTAATGTATTATGCGGTCTTCTTTCCCTGCTTTCTTCTGATAACTTCACCTTCATAACGGAATCCCTTTCCTTTGTATGGTTCCGGCTTTTTGAGAGCGCGAACCTTTGCAGAAAATTGCCCGACGAGCTCTTTATCAATGCCGGAAATTGTAACCACATTTTTTTCTGCGGTAACTTTAAGTCCTTCCGGTATTGCAACTTTCACAGGATGAGAGAATCCCAAAGCTAATACAAGGTTATTTCCCGCTACTTCGGATTTAAAGCCAACTCCTTCCAGGATGAGTTTTTTCTCATATCCGTCATTCACGCCCTTAATCATGTTTTTTATATGAGAAGCATATGTTCCCCAAAGCGCCTTTGAAAAAATATCATCTTTTACCGGAGCCAAAGTGACAATGCCGCCCTCGATGTTGATATTGATTTCTGGGCCAAATTCCCGAGCAAGAGTCCCTTTAGGACCTTTAACAGTCACCAAAAAACCATCTTTTACGACTTCAGTTTTTTCCGTTATAGCTAGCAGTTGTTTGCCGATTTTTGACATATTTTTATTATTACCAGATGCTAAACAAAACTTCTCCGCCAACCATCTCTTTCCGCGCCTCCTTATTGGTCAAAATGCCTTTTGGAGTGGAAAAAACGGTCATTCCATATCCGTTCTTGACGGGCTTGATATCTTTAACGCCCATGTACATTCTTCGAGAAGGCTTTGAAATTCTCTTGAGGTCGGTTACTTTTGGATTTTTCGCGTCTGTGTATGCAATGCCGAGCTCAAGAGCGGGAAATCCTTTTTTTGTTTTCTTTGAAACTGAAGAAATATATCCTTCTTTAAGGAGGCAGTCAGCGATGGCGTGTTTCATTTTAGAATATGAAACGACAACAGACTCGCGGTGTGCATTACCGGCATTCTTTATCATTATGAGCATGTCTGCGATTGGATCCATAGAATTAAATTGAAAATTTAAAAATCAAAATGAAAAATTATCATTACCAGGAAGATTTTCGAACTCCTGGGATCATCCCCTCATTAGCAAGCTCTCTGAAGCAAATTCTGCAGAGGCCAAAATCCCTCATGAATGCATTTCCGCGTCCACATCGAAAACACCGGTTCTTTGCCCGTGACGGAAACTTTGGCTTCTTTTGAGATCGCGCAATGACTGATGTTTTTGCCATGAATAAATTAAGTAGCTCTTATTTAAAAGCTTATTTTATAATTGCCCTAGCAATATCTCACTTGTTTTCTTCAAAACTATACATTCGCATGTAGAATTTTAAAGGAGAAAAGCGGATTAGCTAAGAACTTTTATATACTAGCAGATTAGAAAAAGAAGTCAAACTTTTATCGCGGTATTAATGCCGACATTTCACTCTTACTTGGAAGTTGGACTTCCAAGTAAGAGTGAAAATCGTATTCTTGTTCTTTCTCTTACCCTTTTCTCTTCTTTATATCATCAAGCGAACTTAAGGCAAATTTCTTGTATTCTTCAATTGAGTTAAATTGCTCCAAAATAATATCCTTCTTGCATGAAAATTCATCAGGTTTTTCTTCTCCTAAGTACTCGTTCCAGCTCGACTTGCTCAACTTGGAAGCTTCGCTTCCAAGTGGTAGTAAGTAATAAATGTGGATTATTCAGACATATCTTCAACTGAAGAAGGAGAAGCGACTGAGGAGCCGGATTTATCATATTGATTGATGAATAGCAGGCTAATGAGTCCGATAAGTATTATGCCGGCAAAGCCAATTAAAGTTTTTAAAAAGTGCCTATTGAACATGATTCCATTCTACCATTTATACTTACACACAAAAACCCTCCTAAAACAGAGGGTTTTTGTGTGGCATGCATATCGCTTGACTCAGGCGGTCAACTGAACTTTCAAGTGAAAACGCAAAAACCCCGCTTTCAATAAAGAAAGCGGGGTTTTGCGTTAGTTTAAGTTACTTTTTAGATAACTAAACTAGTGAAGATTCATCCATTAAGGAAGAACGTTCAAGTAAATGTTGTCAGTCTTGTAGTCATCAAAGCCGTATGTGATTGGACCAGCAAGGAGTGAAGTATTGCTCAAGCCCCAAGCGATACCAGCCAATGATTCTTTCAAGAATGTAGCAGCATCTGTATCAGCAGCAACAGTCAATGTGAATGTTTCTGTTGTACCTTCAGTAACCTTGAATGAGTTTGTCTCTTCATCGGCTGTTGAAGCAAGAACTCCAGTTGAAGTTATTGTTGCGCCAGCAGAATCTGTGTCTTCATATGAAAGGTTACCATCTGCAGGTGTGGCATCCATAGTGACAGTTTTGTCAATGTAGATATCAGCACCCTCAGCTTTTACAGAGAATCTGATTACGAAGTTTCCGTGATCGCTTTCACCAGTAACTTGAGCTGCTGTTTTTGAAGCAGAAGCGCTGATGAATGAGATTACTGGAGAAGTAACATATAGATGTTGGTCATTTCCAGTTGCAGTACCGCCGATTTCAGCATTCGTTAGAGAAGTGAAATCTGCGTCTTCTGCGTCAATGCTTGTAGCATCACCTGTCAATGAGGCGCTAAGCGTCTCACCGTCAGAGTAGTTAGTGCCATCAGCAGCTTTTACATCAGCCTTAACGGTGTACTTGACTGTTGCGTTTTTAGCGACAACTTCATCAAGATCATCGAAGGTTGCAGTACAAGCTGTAGTACATGTACCCAAGATTGCAGTAGCGATGAGTGTTGAACCCTTGTAGAGTTTAACAGCATCAACGACATCGTCAACGCTTGCAGTAGTTGTAGCCATATCAAACACCAATTCATGCACAGTAACCTCATTGTTTGTCGCTTTGAGGTTCGCAGTAGCAAGAACAATGTCTTCTGTCGTGTTCACATCGTCAACGATTGATGTACCCTCGTCAGCTGAAGCTGAGTCAAGAGTAACAGTCAATTCGCCAGCGCTGTTTTCATCAACTGAGAACGTTCGTGTAGCCAAAGCTGAAGAAGGTTCGTATTGTGTCAAACCAGCTGCATCAGTAGCTCGAACAGCATTAGCATTCACTGTTGCGACAATTGATGTTGCTGGATCTGAAACAATTGAAGGAGCAGTAAGCTTGAGAGTCAATACTTTTGAAGCATCCTTTGGAACTGTATAGTCAAGAGCGAATCGTAGTCTATAGTCAGAACCAGTAGTGATTTCTTCAAATGAATCTTGAGTCA
The DNA here is from genome assembly GCA_964605995.1 of uncultured Candidatus Saccharibacteria bacterium. Lineage (GTDB taxonomy): Bacteria > Patescibacteriota > Minisyncoccia > Phycocordibacterales > UBA9973 > JALOQM01. The sequence goes on from CAZSEN010000014.1 coordinate 6,466, forward strand.
AAGCCATTTCAGCAATCTTCGTTGAACCATCGTAGATAGCAGCCATTGAAGCGAATCTCCATAGTCTTGCGTTGAAGTTGAAATCGATTCTGTTGATTTTCATATCAGAACCTGTTGACTTGAACTTGATAGCTTCTACGGCCTTTGTTTGGTTGTAGAGTATCTCAACGTTGTTTCCTGGGGAAGACTCCAAAGTAACTGTTATTGAACCTTCAGCTCCTGTTGAAGGAGTTGGTGTAGGTGTTGGAGTAGGTGCTGGAGAAACTGAAGCCAATAGGGCATTCATTTTCGCCGCAGAGTACATACCCCAGTAGCCTGTAGCTACTGAAAGTCCGGCTGGTGCCAAAACTTCAGAAGCGTATGCTGTTTGGAAAGCTATAACAGCAGCCTTGGTTTGAGCTCCGAAATAACCTGTTGCTCCAGCTGGGATGCTGTATCCCTTGCTGATAAGCGCGCTTTGTAGTTCCATAACGGCTGCACCGCTCATGCCCATCTTAAGGCCTGACTGTACAGCTGCGTTTGCAGAAACTGCAAAACCTGTTAGCACGAAAAGTGCTACCAACAAACCTAATGCTACTTTCGTAGTCTTAGAATTTATAATATTAGTCATAATTACTTTTTAATTTGCATCAACGATCTATAAAATTTATTTTCATAGATCGCATCTGCGATGCACTGTTAATTTAGTTTCGACGAAAACTAACGATGTGCATTTTTAAACCCTCAACGCAATTTATAAATTTGCGCTGAAAATTTTTTCATTTAGCCCCGCCCTCTTGCACAGCGCATTGAAGAAATTTATTTATTTGATTTTTAATCTAAAAATAAATTTCTTCTTTTCGTGGTACAAGAGGGCGGGGTAAACTTGCAATAATTTTTTAAAACAAAAATAAATTTGTTTTAAATATCTGCCGTGTCGACATGGCCGATACGGAGTTTTCAGAGAAAACATCCCGGCATAAAATTCAGTCATAATAAAATAACTTTCTTCGTTGCGGGATTTTGCACGAGCGAAATAAATCGGTATCAATTACTCGCTTATGAGATTTTCAATGATCACTCCGTCTCGCGTATTTCATATTTTTATTATTGATACATCCTAAAAATTTCTTTTCAGAACGCCGACCTAAAAATATTCACTACGCACAATGGCATGACGCGAAAACGCACCACACCATTTGTAATTTCATTATAATGTCTCGTCTCAAAAGCGACAAAACATTATTGTGGATAACTTGTTTTTAGAACAGTTACCACTCTTCTATCCTAGCATATAGAGGGCAAGAAATCAATACTTTTACAAAGGCTTGCGATAAACAAGTTGCGGTAGTTAGTTGGCACATAAAAATCCGGAGCGAGCTCCGGATTTTTATGTGCTGCTATAAATTGCCGATTATTTAATTACCGCATTTAAAGAATATCTGCTCCATCGCTTCTCTCCTGTCTTTTTAAGGACGCTTGAGTTTACAAGGGACAACAATTCTCTCTGTATCGTCTTTTCACTGCACTCAGAAATAGCGCACGATATGTCTTTTATAGTGACCTCTCCTTTGTCTTTTATTAAACCGACTATCATGTCTTTTCTTGTAGAATTTTCAGAACCAAAACCTCGTCTTTCTTTTAAATACTTTCGGGCCGTTTCTGAGGATTGATTTCTTTCTTCGTTATTAAAATTATTTCGCTGGTCTTTTGAATTTTTGAAAGATAAATTCTGCAAAACAGTTTCTTCTTTAAAATCACTTGGTGATTTTATTTGTCTTTTAGTGTCTTTAACGACAAATTGTCCTTTAATGTCTTTTTGGGTATTCTCTGCCAAAAAAAGATCTTCAAAAATATTTATCCGATAAGATTCCTGTCTCTTTGAAAGAGATTCTTTGAGCGATATCATTTCCCCCTTCAGGATTCTGTAGTTCATATCTGAAACCAATCCGATCGACGCCGCAATGTCCATGAATGAAAAAATTTCTGAAATTCTTCCTGCAATCGACAAAAAGGAAGATTCTTTTTTAAGTCCCGGCATTGCCGCAACTGAAGCCATGTCTGAAACTAATTCAACTCCATGATTCCTCAATTTGTTTCTGATCGGCTCATCGACATTCATATAGTCGGTCACCATATAGAGAGCTGTCACGATCTTTTCTGATTTCTTGGCGAGAGTATGAAAAAAAATGAGATCTTCTTCAGTCTTATGCATAGACTTACTGGAAGGATCTGTATGAAATCTCTCGCCGGGAATAGTTTCTTTTTTGTAATCCATAGTTGCTTATTATACACGCAGAATAAGACTTGGCAACAATATAATGGACTTCCTGCCGGAAAATTTCTTCATCTGGACTAAAATTTATTTGTTAGTCTTATTTTGTGCTAAAATTAACAGTAAATATGTCAAAAAATAACAAAGAAAATTCTGTCAAAAAATCAGATAAGGGCAAGCGATATGAAAAAGGAAGCTATAGGCCTCAAAAAGCCTCTCTGGGAATAAAAGAAGAGACCAAACATGCTGTGCTTGCTGTTGCGATGTTCGCCCTCGCCCTTTTCTTTATATTGTCCGCATTTGGAAGAGCCGGGGTTGTCGGCAATTTTTTCCATAACATATTCATCAAGCTTTTCGGAATGGGATATTTCCTCGTGCCGGTGATATGCAGTCTTTTAGGAGTGTCCTTTATACGATCAGTTCGTCCAAACATGAAGCTTTCTCATACATTAAGCTCTCTTTTGTTTCTGCTTTCAGGACTTGGAATAATGGACATTGCCACAAAAGGACAGAGCGCGGGCTTTATCGGGAGGGCTGTAGCTGTTCCTTTTGTTAAACTTTTCGATATCTATACAAGCATTCTCTTTTTAGGAGCGTTCCTTGTTATCTCCCTTCTTGTCCTTTTCGACGCTAAGCCAAAACTAATGCCCTTATTTTCCCGATTAGGAAAAATATTCAAGCGAAAAAGGAAGTCTGAAATCTACGACTATGAACAACAAGAAGAACAAATGGACGAAGAAGAGGAACCGGAAGAAATAGAGGAAGAAGCAATAGAAGAAGAAAAGCCGACAATATTGACTGAATCAGAAGAGAGTGAGGAAATCCCTATAAAAAGAAAAAAAAGAGCTGGGGCATATGTGCCGCCTCCCCTATCGCTTCTTGAAGAAGATAAAGGCAAGCCGAATGTCGGTGACATAAAAGCAAATCAAAATATAATCAGAAGAACGTTGCAGAATTTCGGAATTATCGTCGAAATGGACGAAATAACAATCGGTCCGACGGTTACTCGCTATACATTGAAACCTGCGGAAGGCGTGAAGCTTTCCCGAATTATGGGGCTTCAGAATGAACTCGCCCTCGCCCTCGCGGCGCAATCATTACGAATAGAAGCGCCGATCCCCGGCAAATCGCTTGTCGGCATTGAAATACCAAATAAAGTAAAATCAACTGTCGGCCTTGGCACTCTTCTTTCAGATGAAAAATTCTCTCAAGCAGACAAGCCGCTCATGACTGCATTAGGACGAGAAATATCGGGCAGATCGCTCTTTGGAAATCTGGCAAAAATGCCCCATCTCCTTGTCGCCGGAACCACCGGATCAGGAAAATCTGTCACAATACACTCCATCATCACTTCTCTTTTATATAGAAATGGTCCGGAGGATTTGAAATTAATACTTGTCGACCCGAAAAGAGTTGAGCTTACGCTATACAATAAAATTCCGCATCTTCTGACGCCCGTGATTACTGACGCAAAAAAAGCGATTCTTTCCCTTAAGTGGGCGGCGAAAGAAATGGACAGACGATATGATATCCTTCAGCAAGAAATGGTGAGAGATATCAGCTCTTACCATGAAAAGCTTTCGAAGGAAGACTCTAAACGAAAAACAAAAGAAAAGGATGGGGAAAGTGCATCAGAGGCTGAAGGGATGCCGTATATTGTCATTATTATAGATGAATTAGCGGATATTATGAGCACATATCCGAGAGAACTTGAGAGCGCCATTGTCAGGCTTGCTCAAATGAGCCGAGCCGTGGGAATTCATCTGATCATTTCCACGCAAAGGCCGTCGGTCAATGTCATTACCGGATTGATCAAGGCGAATATTCCCGCCCGTATCGCTCTTCAGGTGTCATCTCAGATAGACTCAAGAACAATTCTTGATGAAGGAGGCGCTGAAAAGCTTTTAGGCGCCGGAGATATGCTTTATCTTTCAGGCGATATGCCAGCGTCTAAACGGCTTCAATCTGCCTTCATTTCAGAGCAAGAAGTTAAAAAAGTGGTGAAATATTTGGCTGATAATTATAAAGATGAAATAATGGCGGAAATAAATTTGACTGGCGGAATATCTGCCGATAAATCAATCTTTGAAAGCACCCTTGACGATGAAAGCGGGGACGAAGAGGATGATGAGGTATATGAGGAAGCGCGGCAGATTGTCATCCAAGCAGGCAAGGCGTCAACTTCATACCTGCAGCGAAAGCTCCGTGTCGGCTATGCTCGAGCGGCCCGGCTCATAGATATGCTTGAAGAAAGAGGGGTTGTCGGTCCGGGAGAAGGGGCGAAGCCGAGAGAAGTGATAGAAAAACCAATCGAGGCGGAGAAGCAGGGGTTCAATTAAATATAAATAGCACTCACATTTCTTTGCTGAAAAGCACAAATAATTTCCTGCTGGAAATTTTCTCTGCTCGCGCCAGTCGCGCTGCGCAAGGCTTTTCAACCAAGAAATGTTCGCTTTAGTATAAAAAATAAATTAAATGACACAGAATAAAATTAAAAAGTGGCTGAAAATCGGAGCTATGGTGATTTTTGTCCTTATAATCATAAGTTATTCGTATTCTAAAACAAAAAACCTGCTTTTGGGGTCACGGATACGTATCGAAGGAATAGAAAATGGAGATGTCTTTGACAAGCCGCTGATTGTTTTCAAAGGACAAATGAAAAATTCTGTCCTTTTGACCATAAATGATGCGCCTGTTTTTCTAAGCCAAGAAGGAATGTTTGATGAGCCGGTTATTCTTCATCCCGGCTATAATCTTGTGATTGTAAAAGCCGAAGATAAATTCGGCAAGAAAATGGAAAAAAAATATGAACTGGTGTATAATCAAGCCGATTAAAAAATTAATAATTAATTCGACTTCTGATTCACTAAAATTATGAAGTCCTCGGGTCGCGTCGCTTTTGAGGTTTTTTCTTCGAAAAAACAAACAAAGCTAGCTCAACCAGACTTTCATAATTTAGTGAACCTTTTGTCGAAAAAAATATGGCGAAAAAGGAGAAAACACCCAAAGTAAATAGCGGCGCGATTGAAGACACAATCAAATCAATCCAGGCAAAATTCGGAGAAGGCTCAATAATGAAACTCGGAGAAAGCCCGAAGGTTCATGTGAATGCCATACCGACCGGCTCGATCGGGCTTGATGCAGCGCTCGGCGTCGGCGGCTTCCCTCGCGGAAGGATGATTGAGATATTCGGACCGGAATCATCCGGAAAAAC
>CAZSEN010000015.1:0-11383 GCA_964605995.1 uncultured Candidatus Saccharibacteria bacterium
CCGCTGTCTATCGGAGCGGGGGGCTTCAAGAATGGTCCGGCCTTGCTTTCAGGCTTGTTTGGTCCGCCGGCAAAAAACCACAGCGCCCACAGTGCAATCAATATAACGATAAGCCACTTCAAATCCTTCATTGCTTCCATGATTTTGTATATGAATTATTTTTCTAATTTTTGATGCTTTGAGCAGAAATGCGCGCTTCTGCCCCCGATCATTTTTCTCAGTATAACACCTCCGTCATTTTTCCTGCATTTCTCTCCGGTCCGCTGGTATGCATTGTGATGAAGATTGAATTTTCCCGGCCTTCCGGTGATGTCCCGATAGTCGGATGTCGAATCGCCTCCGAAATGAATTCCTTTTTTAAGCACAAGCTTCGTTGCATTAAACATTTTCTTTTGTTTTTCTTCGGAGATATTTTTCATCCGTTTTTCAGGGTGCACTCCCGCATGCCAGAGTATTTCATCCGAATAAATATTGCCGATGCCGCTGACGATGCTTTGATCCATCAGCACAAGCTTTATTTTCTGATTCGGTTTTTTGGCAAGCCGTTCTTTGAATTTTTTGAATGTAAAATTTTTCTCCAGCGGTTCGGGGCCAAGATGCTTCAAGTGCGATGATTCATAAATCGTATCCGAATCTGCCACGGCAATCTTGCCGAATTTTCTTGCGTCAGAGAAGGCAAGATGTTTTCCGTTTGAAAGCGTGAAGACGGCGTGAATGAAGCGGTTGCATGGGTCTTCAAGAGGGCCTTTTTCTGCTGGTTTCCATGTGTTGTCAATCTGTTTATATTTCCCATACAGCAAATGCCCGGTCATTTTCATATGGACGAGAATCGTCCGATTGCCGCTTAAAAAAATGAGGATGTTTTTTGCCCGTCGCTTCACATCAACAACTTTTCGCCTGATAATCTGTTTTTTGAAGTCATTGAAATACGAGAGATATTTAATCGTCTCTTTTTGTTTGTGTTTTTTCTGCGGCAAATCGCTCCATACATCGGTGATTGTAAGTTTCGGTAATACTTTTTTCAGACCGCTGACTGTCGTCTGTACTTCAGGAAGTTCCGGCATATGAGGATTAATTTTTTCCAAGAATCTTCAGCGCCTCTTTGACTCTCGCACTCGTGCCTTCTGTATCTGCGGAGACTTGCTTGAGCGCGTCGCGCGCTTCAGAGTTGCTGTAGCCTAAGGACTTGAGCGCTTCAAGAGCATCGGATTCTGTGCGGAGTGTTGTGCTACCAGCTTCTTCTTTGTGAGCGACGAGTTTGTCGCGAAGCTCGATGATGATTTTTTCCGCAGTTTTTCTGCCGATGCCGGAAACTTTCGTGAGATAGGATGTGTCGCCCGAGGCGATAGCTTTTTTAAGCGTGTCGATTGATTCGATGCTGACGATACCGAGCGCGGACTTCGGTCCGATGCCGGAGATGTCAATCAGCATTTCAAAAAAGTTGAGTTCGTTTAAATGTTCGAAGCCGTACAGATCAAGCGCATTTTCTCTGACCGCCAAATGAGTCCAAAGAGAAATCCGCTTGTCTTTTTTCGCCTTGGAAATCATGTCCGGCGAAATATTTATTTTATATCCCACGCCTGAAACATCAACGACGATGAATTTTTCGGCCACGAGCGCAATTTCTCCGGAGATCTTCGATATCATGCTTACATCATAACAAAAATAAGCAAACTTGCATCGAGTTGATAAATTAGCTCCTTTATGTTCTACTTAGGGCAGAAATTATTTAAAAACCAAAATGTATAGCCGTGGAAAACTATAGCATGATACCTTCGGCCGTTTCGTTTGTTTCGGACCAGGTTGTGAAAATTGAAGCAAAGTTTGAAGTTAATTTTTCTACCCCTGATCCCGAGAATAAAACCATGAGTGTAGAGAGCCGTACATCTATGACTTATGCTTCAAGCGGCTTTATCATCGGGGAAGATGTGATTGTGACGGCGCATGAGACGCTTATATGGTATAGGCCCATTGATCTGCCTGAAGAGACCGAGGCGGCATATGAATTAATCTCACTCTCTGTTTATCTTGCTGACGGAACAAAATATGCCGCTCGTCCGGCAAAAACTGATCCGAAAAACAATGTGGCGATCCTGGAATTGATCGGATTGAAATTTCCCCATCCGGGATTGAAATTTTCCATCCGCATACCGGAAAAATATGATACCGTGTGGGTTTTAGGTCATGTATATTTCGACAATGGAACAGTCATTATTCCTGAAATTTTCTACGACAAGACATCCATAAAAGAAGCTTCAGAATCAGGAGCACTGCGCTTTCTTATGCAAGAATATGGCTATGAGAGTCTCATGCGATTATCCGGAGAGCTTAAGACTGGCATGCTAGGCGGCCCGATTTTGAATAAAGAAGGAGAGGTTATTGGAATTATTTGGCGATCATATTATTCTTTGAATTTTGCCATTTCAGCAGATATCATCCAAAAGTTTGTTGACGAATATTTCAACAAAATTTGATACATCCCCGCTCAGTAAGAGCGGGGATTATTTTTTGGGAAAAAAGTTTGCGTTTTTTAAGGATATTTGCTATAAAATACCCATGCCAATAACAAGATCAGCTAAAAAAGCACTGCGAGGTTCCGAAAGAAAGAAAGCCTACAATGACCGCGTGAAAAAGGCGATGAAAGAAACGCTTAAGAAAGTCGTAAAACTCGCTAAAGAAAAAAAGAAAGATGAGGCAAAAAAGCTTTTGAGCTCAGCCTATCAAGTCATAGATAAAGCCGCTAAGAAAGGCGTCATCAAGAAAAACAACGCTTCTCGAAGAAAATCACGGCTTTCCAAGCTTACTAAATAAAAAACCCGCCTTGTGGCGGGTTTTTTATTTAGTATAATACCTATATAAATTTTTATTCACATGAGCAATTTATTGGAATTTTACGGAGAAGAGTGCCCTCACTGCATCACGATGCGGCCGCTTGTTGAACGTCTCGAAAAAGAAGAGGGTGTGACAGTGGAGCGCTTCGAGTGCTGGCACAATGAGGAAAATCTGAAAAAGATGGAAGAATGCGATAAGGGTTTTTGCGGCGGCGTCCCTTTTTTCATCAACACAAAAACAGGGAAGTGGATTTGCGGTGGCGGAACTTATGAGGAATTGAAGGCGTGGGCGAAAGGTGAATAAAAGGTCGCTCGGATCTTCCATTTTTCCAAACGATGCTTCGGTAAAAGAAAATCATCGTTGCTCACTTACGGAAAATCGAAAACTCGCCCGCTCTCGAAAGAGCGAAGCTCAAACAGTTCGATTTTCCTGTTCGCTTCCTCGATTTTTACTTCACCTCCGCATATGTTTGGGTAAATGGAAGATTCTCGCTTTAGTGTGGAGAATAATCAAGTTCTTCTTTAAGTGAACATTAAAATAAAACTTTGACTAAGGAGCTCATTTAAGATATTGTTTTGAGTAGCGATTGTTCATCTAAAAAAGACAGCAATGAAAACCTGGAAAAAAAAGCTTTTTAAATTGGCAGCTTTTATATTTGTAGTGATGATAATGTTCCTCATTGAGATGCCTAAAAATGTAAAAGCCGGCTCAACTCAAACTGGAGATACACTGTTTGAGTTCTATGGGAGAGAATGCGGCCCGTGCAAGAATATGGAGCCGATTATTGACAGCTTGGAGAAGAATGAATCCATTAAGATTGTCAGATACGAAGTTTCGCATAATCCTGAAAATAGACTTTTGCGAAAAAAGTACGATAGCTCGTTTTGCAATATTGTTCCATTCTTCATAAATCCAAAGACAAAAAAATGGATTTGCGGCGCTACAAGCTATCAATCGCTAAAGGATTTAGCACAAGAAAAATAAATTGAAATCCCCCAAACTTTTTGTTTGGGGGATTTGATTTTGTTGATTGAGTAAAGGATTTAAGCTTGCGCCTAGTCACGTAATAAAGTAAATTGAATAAGCATTGTCCCCGTAGTTCAACGGATAGAATGCAAGCTTGCGGAGTTTGTGATCGAGGTTCGATTCCTCGCGGGGACACAAACGTTAAGAAAAAGTGAACTGCTTCACTTTTTTAGCTTTGTGTCGGGCGGAGCAATGTCGCTTCAGCGACTGCGAGCCGGGGTCGCGAGTACTTAGATTTTTGCGAGTGGAACGAAGCAAAAAGCTTAGTAACTTGTGACCACAAAGATTTAAAATCCAAGATACTCCATGAACTTATGAGAAGCCGGCTGCTCGTGCCGTTCTTCCGGAATATGCGCGAGCAGGATTTCTCTTATGCGGGATACGGGAGAGTCTTTCATGAGCGGTATCGACATCAGCGGCATCAATGTGCTTTTAGACATGATAAGCAGGATTTTTTCTTCCTCAGATTCATGTATCCAGAATGATTTCAGGTTCTTGTATTGATATAGATGATCGCCGATTTTAACCCCGTTTTTATTGATAGTGAATTGTATGGCTTTCGGTTTTCTGATTCCCGCAAATACAAGCGCGACAGCGGCTAGGATTATAAAAATCGCAAAGAGATAATTTTTGTAAATGATTGAGACAACTGAAGTGGATAACGCGATGATTCCTAGCGCCCAAAACCAATCAGGGGTTTTTTCTTGATATGTGTATTCCATTGCGAGCCATTCAACTTTTTTTCCTTCATTATCCATAAGGCAATTTTAACAAGCCGGACGCCAAAATGCCAGTAAAAAAATAAAGGCCTCGTTCGAGGCCTTTATTTTTCATCATTCCGATTATTGCTGAGCTTGAGGCATTGCTGCTCTCAGCGCTTCTTTGGCTTTCTCGATTGCTGCTTGAAAATCAGCTTTTGCTTTATCAAATGCCTGCTTTCGCGCTTCAATAAGAGGCTTGATTGCGTCCCCCGTTTTATCGATGCCTTCCCGGTTTGTGCGGAATTTTTCCTTTGCTGCTTTCAGGTCTGCCTGCAAGGCGGCGCGGATGATTTTCGGATCAGCTTTATTTCCGCAATCAGCCTTTGCTTTTTCAAAAGCGGCCGCAATATCAGCTTTGAATGCCGCAATGAGGTCATCAGCTGAATCTTTCCTTGATTCAAGCACGCTGGCAACGCCGTCTTTATATGCCTTGATGGCGCTATCTATAGCAGCACGTCTGTTTTCTACCGCTTTCTGCACAGCTGCTTTAAATGCCGCGATCGCTTGCTTGTCGGCATCGCCCTTTGCTTTTTCTTCTAGCTTTGCAAAGTGCGCTTCTTTATTTTCATCAGATTCTCTGCGTTTGTTTTCAAGCCGTGTTTCTTTTTCAGCTCGTTTGTTCTCAAGCCGTATTTTCTGTTCACCCCTTTTTGCTTCAAGGCGTATCTCTTTCGGGTATATTCTTTGATTGATCTTTGCTTCGAGGCTGGACAACTTTTCGCAGAATCTGTTTTGGGATGAAGCGGAAGCAGCGGGGCTTTCCGCGAATGCGAGAACAGGCGCAAGCATATTCAATGCCATGACGCCTAAAACTATTTTTCCGAATAATTTTTTAGATTTCATTATCGCTGTAAGTTTGATCAAAGTCACCTGTCGCCTGGTCGTCAGAAATGATGAATGCATCTTCATCGGATTCCGCAGCTTGGTCTTCGCCGTCCGCCGCCTGATTTATAGCTGCGGTCAAATCATCTATATTGCCGGTTGCAGAAGGCAATGACGCCTCTTTGGCTTCATGTGCACCCTCTTTTTTCTTTTGTGAAGAAAATTTTGAAATTCCCAAGGAAAGTCCGAGAGTGAGCGCTAAAACCACGGCAAGCGACATGATTACTTTAAATTTTGACGCCATAAAATTAAATGCTGTGAATTTGATCCACTTAAATTTATTAATAATGCGCGAGAGGCTCGACTACAAGCTCTCAATCTTTATGACGGTCATTATATCATTTTTCTGACAAGGTTTTGCTAATGACCACGAAAGTGGATACAATGGCAATACAAGAATACATATGAATGAACCAAAAGTCAGCTTAATCATTCCCGCATATAATGAGGAAAAATATATAAAAGCATGCTTGGAACACGCGATAGGGAATTCCGGCGGAAAATTCTTTGAGATTATCGTTGTTGATAACAACAGTTCTGATCGCACCAAAGAAATCGCAGAAAAAATAAAAGGCGTTCGAGTCGTTCATGAAGGGCAAAAGGGGCTTACGCTGGCGAGACAGCGGGGTTTTGCCGAGTCGCGAGGAGATATTCTTGCGTATGCGGATGCAGACACTCAAATGCCGGAAGGGTGGTATGAAGCGGTCGTTTCAGAATTCAAAAAAAATGAACGGCTCGCATGTTTGAGCGGGCCGTACGTGTATTATGATATTCCCGGTTGGCAGCGATTTTTAGTGAAAATATATTGGTATGTTTTTGCCTTTCCGGCATATCTGATCATTGGATACATGACTGTCGGCGGAAATTTTGCCATCCGAAGAAGCGTTCTCGAGCGAATGAACGGCTTTGATACTTCGATTTCATTTTACGGCGAAGACACGAACATCGCGCGCCGAGCGCGCGCATTCGGCAAAGTGAAATTCAGGCCGGATTTTGTCATGTATACATCAGGCAGAAGGCTGGCAGGACAGGGCTTGTTTAAGACATCATTTTTATATGCCGCCAATTTTATTTCAGAAGCATTATTCCATCGCCCCGTGACTCAAGAATATAAAGATATAAGATAAAAACATTATGAATACTCTGCCTCTATTTCTTGCGTACTCTCTTGATGTCACCGCCCACTTTAAATATGTGCTTGTATTTTTAGGAGCGATCATTGAAGGACCAATCATCATGATCGCTTCAGGCTTTCTTCTTCATATCGGTTTTTTCTCATTTTGGCCGCTTTTTTTCTCCCTCGCTCTCGGAGACTTGATAGGAGATGTCATCTGGTATTATATCGGGTATTTCTATGCCAAATCATTCATAAGAAGGTTCGGCAGGTTTTTCGGGCTGACTATCGATAATTTTGAGAAAGTTAAATCGATTTTTTATCGTCATCATAAGAAAATAATGTTTCTTTCCAAGCTCACGACGGGCTTCGGGCTGGCGATTTATGTTTTAATGGTCGCCGGCGCAACAAGAGTCAGAATGAACATATATATGATCATAAACGCCATAGGCGAGCTATTTTTCGTGGCGATGCTTCTGGCTATGGGATCTTCTTTCGGCAAGATTTATAATAATATCGATGAAGGATTTAAAATCGGATTTGTCGTCATTTCCGCGGCATTTCTGATTATTTTTATCTATAATTTCCAAAAGCACATACGATCACGAGCATTAAAATTATGATTTCTTTCATTATTCCCACGCTTAACGAAGAAAAATATATTGGTGAAACCCTCTCGCTCATTTCCCGATACGCGGGTCCGCATGAAATTATTATTTCTGACACCAACAGTAAAGACAGGACGGTAGAAATCGCCCGGAATTATACGGACAAGATCATAATTCACAGCGATCAAGGTTCAAAACTCACCATCGCCGCCGGACGCAATCTTGGCGCTTCTATCGCCAAGGGAGAATATTTTGTTTTTCTTGACGCGGATATGTCTATCATGGAACCTGATTTCTTTTTTGAAAAAGCCTTCGATTGCTTTCAAAAGAATACTGGAATAGTCGGTCTGACTGCGTCGCTGCGAATTTTTAAAGAATTGGAGACATTCGGCGATAAGATTTTTATCTTATTTTTCATATATATGCGTCTTCTCATGAATAATTATTTAGGAATAGGCGCGGCTTCAGGCGGATTTCAGATGGTTGAGGCTCAGGCATTCAGAAAGACGGGTGGATTCAATGAATCACTTGTTGCTGGCGAGGATGATGATTTTTTCCGAAGACTTTCCAAAATAGGAAAAACGCGATTTGAAAAATCTTTGGTCGCATATCATTCCGGCCGTCGGGAGCATGCATTGGGGTGGCCCGCGCTTCTCTATATATGGGCTCGAGATTCTATTTCTGTATGGTTTTTCAAAAAATCCGCAAGCAAAGAATGGAAAGAAATCCGATAATGCATTAGAATAAGATAATTAACAGGCGGGAACTTCTCGCAGTACGCATAAAAAATGACTGATTGGCTTCAAAAAACAAAAGAACACCTGACAAACAAGCAATTCGTCCTGTCGATGTGCATAGGATGGGCATTCCTGTTTGCGGCATTGATACTGAGTTATTATGCGGGAATATATGCGACAGAAAGAGCGAGCAATTCAGTTACCGATATCATTTTGAGCAATATTCCGGTTTTTAATGTCGACGGAATCTTCATCTACGGGCCGATGCTATTTTGGATTTTTGTGGCAGTGATGACATTTGCCAAGCCAGAGCGGATCCCTTTTGTGCTCAAGAGCGTTTCTCTTTTTATCCTGATCAGAGCATTATTCATAAGCCTTACGCACATCGGTCCGTTTCCGACCCAGATAATTCCCGATTCTTTGTCGTCGGGCATCATTAAGAATTTCATGTTCGGAAGCGATCTTTTCTTTTCGGGCCATACAGGATTGCCGTTTTTGATGGCGTTGGTTTTTTGGGAGAATATATGGCTTCGCAGGATTTTTGTCGCGTCTTCGCTTATGTTCGGCGCTGTGGTTCTGATGGGGCATCTGCATTATTCCATCGATGTCTTGTCCGCATTCTTCATCACGTATACAATTTTTCATATTGCCAGAGTGCTGTTCAAGAAAGATCATGAGCTTTTTCTGAAATAAAAATTCCCCGCATATGCGGGGAATTTTTATTTCGTTTTGTGAATATTATTCTGTCACTATAACGGTTCCGTGCATGAACGGATGCGGTTCGCAATGATATTCAAATGCACCCACTGTGTCGAATGTATAGTTATAGCTGTCACCTTGGCTTAATAATCCGCTCGCAGGTCCGGATCCTTGATCAATCGTGACGGTATGCGGAGCGCTGTCGCTATTCGTCCACGTCACCGTCGTTCCTTTTTTGACAATGATTTCGTTCGGATTGAATTTGAAATTCTGGATGCTGGCGGATACGGGAGCTGGCGATTGAGAAGTTGCCGGAGCCGGAGTGGGAGCGGGAGAAGGCGGCGGTGTTGTCGGCTGCGGTGCCGGGCTTGGGATTGGAGCTGTCTGCGGCGGGATTTCTTGCTCTTCATTCTTTATCGAAGGAGTCGAATCAATCGACGGAGAAGTTTCCGTATTCATAGGTGATTGATTACCTAGAGCGTTTTCTTGGACTGTTTGCCCCGCTTGATCCGGGGCAGAAGCTTGTTTATTTTTCAAAATGATTGCACCTAAAATGACAATGATGAATATTCCTGAAAATATGAGAATTTTTTTGTTCATGCTTTGATTATAGCTCAAATTCTCTTTGTTTCTTAAGTGCCGGTTTTCAAATTGTAATTTTAAGGGAAAACCAGTAGAGTAATAGGTATGCATTCAGGGAATAAGAGAATGATAATTTTTTTAGGGGATATCTTCTCCTTATATATCGCACTCGCGCTGACTATCCTGTTTCGTTTCGGACGAACAGCTGATCAGCCGCTGATCATAAGTCATCTTGTGACTTTTTCGATGATTTTCACGGCCTGGATAATTGTTTTTTTCCTTTTCAATTTATATGAGCTTGATGCCGCCAAGCCGACGCCTCGAACAGTGGGCAGGCTGCTTGGCGCCTTCGCTATAAATACATTCCTGGGCATTTCTTTTTTCTACATCATTCCATCATTCGGAATCACTCCAAAAATCAATCTTTTTCTTGTTGTTTTTGCTTCAAGCGCGCTGATTATCGGATGGAGAAGGATTTTTTATTTCATTTTTTATAATTCATTCAAAAAGACCTTCGTATTCTATTCACGATCGGAAAATCTTCAGTCATCAAAAGATGATATAAGGAAAGACGGTTATTTCGGAGCATATCGGGGAACTTTCTCTGATATCAAGAATTTTCTCTCTTCAAAAGACAGGATGCCGGATGTGATCATCGCGCCCGATGAGCTGTCGGCAGACGAGCTTTATAATCTGAGGAATTATCCCGGAGAGCTCATAAGCACAATGAGCGCCTATGAGAAGATTTTCGGAAAAACTCCGGTTTCACTCATGAATGAAAAGAAAGCGTATGAGCTGCTGGAGAAAAAACATCATCAGGAAAATGTTTTCATGCGGACTTTCGAGGTTTTTTTTGCCGCGGCCGTATTGCTCGTTACGCTTCCTTTCGCTCTCGTGGCGATGCTCGCTATTTTGATCGAGGATGGCCGACCGGTTCTTATACGGCAGAAACGGATCGGAAAGAATGAATCATTGTTCACATTCTACAAATTCAGGAGCATGAAAGTTCTTGCGCCCGACGGTTCGGCTGAGGTTTCAGGCGCAGCGTGGGCGGCAGAATCTGATCCGCGCATTACGCGCGTCGGCAGGATTTTGAGAAAGCTTCATATCGATGAGATTCCCCAGATGTGGAATATCATCAAGGGTGATACGGCGCTCGTCGGCCCCCGGGCGGAGCGGCCTGAATTTGTCGAGCTTCTCAAGAAGGAGATTCCATACTATTTTTTGCGCCACATAGTGCGTCCGGGTTTTACAGGATGGGCTCAGATAAAATATCAGAAATATGCGCGGACAGTAGAGGATTCAAAGGAGAAATTCGAATATGACCTCTTTTACATAAAGAACAGGAGTGTTGCCCTTAATATCGGCATTATCGTGAAAACGATCCAAATTATCTTTACGCATTAATTATATGATCATCGTACGTCTTTCAGGAGGAATGGGGAATCAGATGTTCCAATACGCAGCCGGCCGCGCGCTTTCGATCAATCGCAATGTTCCTCTGGCTCTTGATCTTACATTTCTTCTTGAAATCGATAGGACAAAACTGCCGCTCTTTCGTCCTCATTTCACTCCGCGTGATTTTGATCTTGATGTTTTCAATATCCAGGCTTCAATCGCAAAACCTTCTGATATTCCGTGGTACGGCCACCCATTTTTTTCAGGGAAAATCGCCGTTCTTATTGATGCTGTGTTTCGTAAAATTCCTATTTTTCCGGGATGGGAAAAATCGCCCCGTTTTGACAAGAGAATTCTTGATCTCGGGCCGAATGCGTATCTTGCCGGATTCTGGCAGAGTGAAAGATATTTTTCTGATATCGTCGATATCATACGCCATGATTTTACCTTGAAAGATTCGCTCTCTGAAAAATCACAGAAACTTTCCGATGAGATCAAAAGCATCTCGTCGGTGTGCGTGCATGTCCGCAGAACAGATATGCTGGCGAACTCTCTTCATGCTTCCGTCAGACAGGAATATTATGATCGAGCGATTGCGCATATTGCAGAGAAGCACTCGATAGAAAAAATATATGTATTTTCCGATGACATAGAATGGTGCGAGAAAAATATGCGTTTTCAATTTCCGACTGTATTTGTCGGGAATGAATATGCGGGCGTGAAAGGCCGCGAGCATTTTGCGCT
>CAZSEN010000016.1:0-4943 GCA_964605995.1 uncultured Candidatus Saccharibacteria bacterium
TCATGCATAAGACGCTCATAGGTTTCCGCCAAATGAGCTGTTTTATAATTCTTCTTTAATTCGTCGATATTCAAATCAGGATTCATCCCGTACGAAATAGGAAACGATTTATATTAAATCATTTCCGTAGTTTATTAAAATTTCTAAAGTATACGCGACCATAATTATTTATTATATGAATAGTAATACATAACTGATTAATTTCGTACGGAATTCATATCTTTAACATTATACAAGAAAAAACAAAAGCCGCCTCGAAAGAGACGACTTTTGTTTTTAAAAGTAATTTATTTTTTCGCCTTGGCAGCCGAAGCAGCGCTTCGCTTTTTGAATCTATCGACTCGGCCGGCAGTATCGAGCACTTTATCATTGCCGGTATAAAATGGGTGGCAATTAGGGCAAATTTCAACCCCTATTTCAGGCATTGTCGAGCCGACTTCATATGTGGCGCCGCAGACGCATTCAGCTTTCGCTTTTGGATAATATGTAGGATGTGTGTCTTTCTTCATGGGCTTTAGATTATCATACCATCATGTATTTTGCAATGGATCAATCATATTTTCCTGAATATTCTGGGCGTGCTTCATGACGCTTGATGCATATCCCGAACCGCGCGTCCTCCAGTAACTTCCGGCATAATATCTCGCCGCAGCCTGATATTCAGCGCTATATCCCCCAGCTCCAGCACCGAGATCAGACAAGAAGATTGCGCTTGCGTAAAATGCGTCGCGAGGAATCCACGGATCCGGAATTCGATTACCCGAAGCAGAAGCGATTCTTTTTGCCAAACCGGCCCATGTGGAGGGAATGAATTGAGACGGCCCCATGGCTCCGCCATAGCCTACACCGCCTTGCGGACATGAAACCGCTTTTGCCTTCGGATCAAACCCGAGGTCATCGGCGATTTTCAAAAATGGCGGAATGTCTCGGCCGGGCTTCATAATGCCAGTAAACAGCCTTCCTGTATTTTTACCCACGCCCGAACCGGTCACGAAATCAGTTACTAAACACTGTCCGACATTCTCACCCAAGTTGGTTTCTTGGGTGAGAATGGCCAAAAGAAAGGCTGGACGCACTCCTGTTTTTTTCTGCACTTCAACCGCATAAGTCAATGCTTCGCCGAACGGAATCGCGGCGGTGTCTCTCAAGCCGAACAAAGCGCTTCGAATCTGCGCCGCTTTCTTCGCTCGATCAGCAAGGATCTTTTGATATTCCTGTTCTTTGTTCTTGCTGATGCTCAAAAGAATATTTTTTTCTTTTTGATTTTTCTCTACATTCCGCTGATTCGCTTCGATGGCTTTTTTAGCGTCTGTTTCAGCATCCTGTTTTTTCTTGAGATCCTGCCTCTCGGCTTCCGTCTCGGTCTTAACCCCTTTTATTTCGTTGACCGAATTCTTCACCGATTGTTTGATCGAGTCGAAAGAATCGAGATCAGAATAGAATTCCGACAAGCTTTGGCTTGAAAGTACGACGTGGATGATCGTGGATTGATCTATTTCATTTGTTTTTCTGATGAGCTGCGCCAATGATTGCTTCTCTCTCTCGATTTTTGAAGTAAGTTCGCCGATGGTTTCATTCTTTTTCACAATTTCCTGCCCGAGTTTTTCTATGATGATGCTTTTAGCTTTTATATCAAGCTTGATTTGATTGATTTTTGTTGTAAGTATGACAACATCACGCTGAATAGAAGCGGACTTTTGCTGTTGCCCATCCAATATTTTCTGCTTTTCAGCTATTTCTTTCAAAAGCGCATCATACTCCGCTTGAAGCTTGGCTTTTTGCGCTTCCACAACTTTCTGTTCAGCGCTTTCGGCAAAAACATGATGAGCAGGCGCAGTGGAAACCGAAAAAACACCCAGAGATGCTGCGATAATCAGTGAAAAACAAATATGTTTAAATACTTTTCTCATATGATATATGACGATTCTCAGTATGAAGAATTACAAATCGGCACAGTATCATTATAACAATAAAAAACGCTCATGTAGAGCGTTTTTAAAATTTGTTGCGATGATTAATTGAGGATTTCTGCTACTCAGCAGGAGCAGCTTCCGGTTCTTCTTCTTTTTTACCCTTCTTCTCTACTTCGATAGCGTTCAAGTCGACAGGGGCTTCTTCCTTTTCTTCTTGCTGAAGAGCAATAGCTGCAACAACTTCTTCTCCGTCATTCACAGCAGTAACGCCGGCTGGAAGAACGAGGTCTTTCACCAGAATTTGGCTGTCTGTATTTTCCAATGATGATATATCAACTGAAATAGTATGAGGCAGATCTTTCGGCAGCGCCTCAACTTCAAGCTCGTGCAGAACTTTCACCAATGTGCCTGTGCCATTTTTGACAGCAGGGGCTTCGCCTTCGAATTCAAGCTGAACTGCGACCTGAATCGCTTTCTTCGTATCAATGACGAGAAAATCCGCGTGAAGCGGTGCGCCTGACACGGGGTCAAGCTGAACATCATGTATCAATGTATCAAGCTTCCCTGCCGGAGTCGAAAGCGTGATAGCAGAAGATTCTCCGGCTTTTTTCCAAACTTTTTTGAATTCAGACTCGCTCAAAGCGATAGGGGTTGATTTCTTGTCCAAACCGTAAAAAACTGCAGGCATTTTGCCCTCTTTTCTTAAAAATCCCAAGCTTGCCTTGGCGTCTCTTGTTGTTGCATCTAGTGTAAACATAAAAAGTATACTAACAAAAAGATTGTTTTAGGTCAAATGATGCTCGCCCCTCCCTTACCCCACACGATGCTTCGTGAAAGAAAATCATCGTCGCTCACTATACGGAAAATCGAAAACTCGCCCTCATGAGTACATGAGAAGCTCATACAGTTCGATTTTCCTGTTCGCTTCCTCGATTTTTACTTCACTTACGCATATGTGTGGAGTAAGGGAGAGGATCGCTTGGATGTTTAAAATTGAAATCTTGATTTTAAAACCAAGAAGCATATAATCCCTTTCAGAACATCGAATTAAAAAGATCTTTATTATGAGAATACCGGCGGGTTGGAATCAAGATCGGGCTGATTTTTTAAAAGCTTTGACCGCAAAAAAGATAGAGATCAAGAAATCATGGAAAACATATCCGACTCTTTCAAAAAAGAAAAAAATTGCTCACTGGGCAAAGAACATGAGCTTTGTTATGGAAATTTTCGGTAAAATTCCAGAATTGGGCACATATTCTGTTTTTACAAAAGAGTGGTATAAAAGGGCTAAGATATTTGAACCTCAGTTTGAGCTTCTTCTCCCCGAAATAGCGCGGGAAATCGGCAAAGGTAAATTCTCAATTAGAAAATTCAAAAAAGCGATAAAAAAATAAAAACCGGAACAATGTTCCGGTTTTTTTAATCATTTCTCAATCATCAGAGTGAACGTTCCGCCTTTTGCATATTCATGCAAAAAAGTGGCGGTAAATTCAATTTTTCCAACGCCTAAGGGAATATATCCCGCGCCAATGATCACATCACAAAGAGGATTGCTTCCTGCGCCGGTAAAAAATTCATCTTCCGCACGTTTTTTAAAAATTGAAGGAAGAATGACTTTGTGCGCAATTGAAACAGAAAGGATATCATTCAAGTCTTTGCTTGAAAGTTCATCAGTTCTGAGAATAAACATCGCATGAGGGGCATTCCAAAAACAGACAGTTTTCCCGTCAGGACTCAACCACCTTTTTCCGCCATTTATCTCTTTTCCGTCTAAAATGAGGATAAGGCTGGAAGCAGAATTGTCAGGCTTCAGCAGCATCACCAACCGGAATTCCGAAGGGGCTTTGATGAAAATCTCATTAAAGCCCAACGATACAAGTTTGCATTTGCCGCTGATATACGGGTCATTTCCTTGAAGCTCCTTCAAGTGAGTAATTATCGGCTTGATGTCTTTTTCCGTTGCAAGCATGATCTTGGTTTTTAATTGTGAATGTCCGAAATTTCCAATTTGGATACTACTGAATTTTGACTAATCTGTCAATTCTCCGGCTTCAGCAAATGCTCCTTGATATATTCTTTCGTTCCTCCGACTTTTTTGCCGGGATTAAAAATGTTTTTAGGATCGAAAATATGTTTTGTTTCTTCAAAAAGATGGTATATATCGCGTCCGTACATTTTTTCAAGATATGGCGTGCGGATGATGCCGTCATTATGCTCGGCGGTAATCGAGCCGTGATATGAAATGACGAGATCATACACTTTATCTGAAAGCTCAAGAATTATCGGTATGGTTTTCGGGTCCCTGAAATCCATGAGCGGAATGATGTGGAAATTTCCATTACCGGCATGTCCGGCAATGGTGTATTCAATCGGATATTGATTCAAGATCGCATCCAGCTTCGGCAAGAATTCCGGCAGATAGTTCGGTTCGACAATGATGTCATCTATGAACGGCGCTGTGTGCTTTTCCTTCACTTTCTCGCGAAGCAACGCAAAACTGTCGCGGCGGATGCTCCAATATTTCTCGACATCTGCTTCGCTTGCGGCTTCTCTCATTTTCACATCAAATTTTTCCAAAGATTTTTTCAAATCTTGAATCTGCTTTTCCAAAACATTCTCATCATTGCCCGCGAATTCGACAAGCATCACGAGCTTCGGCATCCCGCCGGAGAGAAGCATGAAAAATTCCGGCAGAAAGCTGATGCCCATCTTGATGAATCCGAAAAATCCTCTTTTCTTTATGAATCCTCTCCAGAAACGGATGGCGAGCTTCAGCGTCTTGTCGTCGTAGGATTCGATGCTTTCAGGATCGAATGCTAGCGCGGTGTTCACGATATCGCCCAAATTTTTCAAATCTTTCAAAAAGATGGCGAGCATCTTCGAATGTTTTTTAACCGGCACGAGCTTCATGGCGATTTCCGTAACGATGCCAAGCGTCCCTTGTGAGCCGACAATCAGCCTGTTTAAATCAAAAATCTGAGCTGCTTCATCCCAGACATTCCATAGATAATAGCCGGCAGAATTCTTCGA
>CAZSEN010000016.1:5043-11024 GCA_964605995.1 uncultured Candidatus Saccharibacteria bacterium
GATGCAGGATATGCCGGGTAAATCAGATTCTTTTTCAGCGTTTCAACTTCAAAATCACGATAATATGTGCCGGGCAATGTTACCGCATAATCTTCGCCAACTTCACTGATGCCATGCATATACTTCGTAAAATCAATGATGATGGATTCGCCGAGCGCGCCGCCCGCCATGCATGTTCCGGCGGCGCGCGCAGTTATGGAAATCGGGGCATTCGCGGATGTATTCGCATTCACATATACCGCCAAATGCTGGATGTCCTCAGAATCTTTCGGATACAAAACAATCTTTGGGCGCACTTCAAAAATGCTCGCGTCGTGGCTGTATGTTAAAAGCGTCGCTTCGTCATCAAGCGCGTCGCCTTTGAAAAATTTCTGTATATCGTCTTTGATCATAATTTTATTTTATCCTGATACTTCCAAAAAAGGAACGTTATCAGCGCATAAAACAGCCAGTGGAATGCAAAGTTAAAGACGAAGCCCCATGTAAAATTAAGCAGGAAAATCGGGAAAATATACGATGAATTGATGGCCGCAAATGCAAACAGGGCTGTTAAATATGGGCCTTTGGCAAAAACAAGCGGCAAATGAATCGCTCCAAAAACTGCTGCAAAAATTCCGATGATCGAACCCAAACCAAAGCCTGCTTTTTGCAGCGCAAGAATCAAGAGCGTAATAATCGCCTGCTGGAAAAAAATATGCGCGGAGGTCATGAATATCGCCCGTCTGTTCGCTTCGAGCCAATGGTCGAGAGGAAATTTCTCTATCAGCAGGACTGGCTCTTTGAAATTCTTGCGCAAGATGAAATAGAAATGATTTACTAAAAAATAAATTATGAAAAAAGAAATGAAATAAGCCGGCGCAAGCTTCAAAAAATACGCCGGCAAGAAATCCCTGAATATATAGAGCGTTGCCGCGCCCGCTGTTATGAAATATATCGATGTCAGTTCCGGCTTATCTCCCAATGAAAATCTGCTTTTAGCCGCGATAAAATATGTTCCCCAAACAAAAAACCAGATTAGGATGAGAAGATAAATATCTTGATAATATGCCGCGTTCATTTATTAAGGCAATCTGTTAAAGAGTTTCAATCGAGCTTCAACCGTCTTTTGGATCGCCTGCATCGCAGGACGGAGAATTTTATACGGCGCGATTTCGTCAGGATTCTCTTGAAGTGAAAGCTTAAGCGCATTCTTATATGCAATCCGAAGCTCCGTACTGATATGAATTACAGAAATTCCATTCAAAACAGCTTGCGTGAAATCATCATCCGTCAGTCCGGAGCCGCCGTGAAGCACGAGCGGTACGCCGGTTGCTGTTCTGATTGCCTGAGCGAGCGCAGCATCAATATGCTCTTCATAATTCCCCGCCAACGGCCTGATGATGCCATGAATATTTCCGACCGCCGGCGCAAAAAGGTCTACACCGGTCTGCTCTACGAAATTTTTAGCTTCGGCCGGATCGGTCTTCATCACTGCGCCTTCAGGAATCTTCTCTTTTATGTCAGAACCGCTTCCGATATATCCGAGCTCGGCTTCAATCAAGACATCTTTGCCGCTCGCCTTCGCATACTCCACGCATTGTCTCGTGATTGCGATATTCTCATCTCTGGAAAGTTTCGCGCCATCAAAAATCACCATATCAAAACCGGCGTCAATCGCCTCTCTCACCCGTTCGTATGAATATGAATGGTCGGCATTAAGAAAAATCGGGAAATCAAATTGCTCCCGCGCGCTTCTGACCAAAGCGACAATTTGAGGAAGTCCGATAAAATCCCGTTCGCCTTCAGATACGCCGATGATAATCGGAACACCGATAGTTTTAGCAGCGTTGAACACGCCCCAAAAACCTTCAAGATTTGAGATATTGAAATGCCCAATGGCGATCTTTTTCTCTTCTGCTTCTTTGATATATTCTCGGAGTGTTCTCACGCTGAAATTATAGCAAACCTGCGGAAATTAAAAAACCGTCCTGAATTAATTCAGGACGGTTTGCACTTGCTGCTTCAATGAATAGTTTCATTAGAATCATTTCTCATCAGCACTTCCAAAAATTCCGGGTCGTCTTTGTAGTCTTTGTAAGAAACTTTTTTAGGAGTAATTCTTCCTTTAGTTTCCACGCCATCTGCTGCAGGCTTCAACCCCCGGGAAGTACTTCCGGAAAACATTCCAAATCCGGAGCCGCCGCCATTTGGAAGTTCGGTTCCCACTTCTTTGGCAGCTTCGCGATAAACTCTTTCGCTTACTTCAGACCACGGGCCTTTTCCGCGACAAATCCAGTAACGATCATTGTTTTTGATACTTTGCGCATTAGTTGTCATGTGCATTTGTTTTATGGTTTTTACAAACAACTTTTCTGCTTTAAACATATCACATTTAAAGTTATTTGTCAATATATTTATTCCATTGCGGTCAGAAACTTGCTACAATCATCTTATGTTTGGAAAAAAGAAAAAGCTGGATTTTCTCGCTATCGGCGACATAACCACTGATGCATTCATACGGCTTAAAGACGCGGAAGTCATATGCGATGCCAATCAGAAAAACTGCAAGCTCTGCGTTCGCTTTGGCGATAAAATTCCTTTCGAATCTGTCGACATTGTCCGCGCAGTCGGAAATAGCCCCAACGCCGCCGTTGCTGCTTCACGCCTGGGACTCAAATCTGCCGTGCTGACAAACATCGGCGATGATTTGAACGGCAAAGAATGCGCCTTATCGCTCCAGAAAGATGGCGTTGATACAGCATATATGCGCGTTGAAAAAGGAATTCCCACCAACTATCATTATGTCCTTTGGTATGACACAGACAGAACCATTCTCATAAAGCACGGCGCGTTCCGATATTCATTCCCGAAGCTCGCATCAGCACCAGCGTGGATTTATCTGAGTTCGCTCGGAGAAAATTCTCTTTCATATCACGCAGAAATTGCCCAGTACCTGAAAAACCATCCGGAAACAAAACTCGCTTTTCAGCCGGGAACATTTCAAGTGAAGCTCGGCGCGGAAACGCTTGCGGATTTGTATGCGCTTTCAGAAATATTTTTCTGCAATCTTGAGGAAGCGCAGCGCATCTTGAACACCAAGGAACGCGACGTTAAAATACTTATGCAGAAAATACACGACCTGGGGCCGAAAATCGTCGCAATCTCCGACGGCCCGAATGGTGCGTACGCTTCTGATGGTGCTGAAATGTGGTCAATCCCGATTTATCCTGATATTGCTCCCCCATTGCAAAGGACCGGCGCAGGAGACGCATTCTCTTCTACATTCACAGTCGCGATTGCGCTTGGGAAGACTGTTCCCGAAGCGCTCATGTGGGGTCCTGTAAATTCAATGCATGTTGTACAATATATAGGAGCGCAAAAAGGCCTGCTTTCCCGAGAAGAGCTCGAAAAGTACTTAGCGGCAGCGCCGGAAGATTATAAGCCTAAAAAAATATGATGGAGGGAAATAAAAATTTTGGATTTGGCGGAGATGAGGATTATAAAAAAGAAATTCGGAATCTCAAATTAGCGCGCGGGTATACGGACTTGGCCTCGAGTGGCGCCGCCGAGGAAGCATTCGCCAAATCCATTGAATCTGCTCGTGATAAGAATAAAGAGATCCTTGAGAGCGAATTGGAGAACATGAAGCTTCATCTTTCTCAAATCGAGAAAGATCTTGAGAACACTCAAAATGACGCTCTGGACATTTTCGCAAAGATAAAGAATCTGCGGGCTGAATCCGCATCGATAACGGCGTATTCGCCGGGATATGATACGCTGGGAGAGCGCATCAACGCAGCAACGGGAGAATTTGAAAAAATTTCAGCAAAAGCGGAAACGTTGATTGAAAAGAAAAGAATTATCGGCGAAAAAATCAAATCCTTCGAGAAACAAGTTGAGAACCAGCGGCAGATTATTGAGAAGAGCGATAATGGCGGCTTGAATTAAAAATTTAATTGATGGATGAATTATGACAAAAAAATTCGGATTATTTGAAAAATGGCGCAAGCCCGGAGAAAAGGAAGAAATTGAGGAAAAAATCAAAGAGATGGGAAACATCGGCCATGGCGACCCGGAGGAAAAAAGTTTTGAGATCGCGGAAAATCCCGAAGCATCTTCGACAGTGCGCGTTTTGATCGATGAAATTGTCGGCATAAAAAAAGGCATTAAAGAGGAAAAGCTCAAACTCTCTCAAAACCTGGAAAAAATTGAGGAACTGATCCAGAAAGACATCAATCTTTCAGAAAAAATTAGCAGTGTGAGCGGTGCCGCAAAAAATCAATATTCCGGTTCAGGCAAGGAGAATGAATATGATGTATCCCAAAATTTTGTGCAGAATCTGACTGCAAGAATTGGAAATATTACAAAAATGAGAGATTCATTAAGCGCAGAGAATAAGGTGCTTGAATCGAAAATACAACTGCTTGAAGCCAATCAAAAAGAATTGAATTCCATATTGCCGGAAAACATAGAATTGAATTGATTTCAATGATTACCCGTCGCGGTATTCATATTCAGAACAAAAGAAAAACCACTCTGATGAAAATCGAGTGGTTTTTTAATTTCCCGCTTTGATGAACTCATTCCATGTTTCAATAGTCATCTTGTCGCGGATAAATTTTGCGCCTCCGGAGAATTGTTTTTTCTCGTCGCAGTACATGCATTTTTTTGCAAACTTGACCGCGTTGCTGTCCGGATCATATTCAGGGAATTTTATGAGATGAATATTGATATCGCCGCAATCCTTGCAAGCCATTTCCCGCTTGACCCCCTCTTTGGGAATTCTTTTCCACCGCGCCGGCTCTTTTTCATTTTGCAAGACAAGCTCATTATATTCTTCAACTGGCAGATTCTTTTTAGACCCGCGAGAACATGCTGAACATTGGCAGTAAAAATAAACTCGAAAAGTCTTTTTCTTGCCTTTTCCCTCGGGCTGAGTCTCTTGTTTCCAAATGTAATGCTCTGTGTGCCTGTTGCATTCTGTACAGAACATTTCCCTTCTTATCTCTCCAGATTCCATTTTTTGCTTTTAAAAAACACTGTGATTATTCTCCGTATATTTATACCATAAAAAAACCATTTGACTGCTCTGTGTCAAATGGTTTTACCAACTGAACTCTTTTATGAAAATTTCCCAGTCTGAGGCCTTTATTTTTATTGGATCAGCATAATGCTCTCTGTCCTCCCCGGGAACGCCGTTTTCTTTCCAGCATACTTCACACTCGGAAACATAATACACGTAGCGGACTCTTTTGTTGTTCTCATCAAACTCCCACTTACTGGCTTTATATAATACATAATGGTCGGTAATTCTCTTGCATTTTTCGCACCACACGCTTCCTTCGATCTCTCTCACGTGGCCTGCCTTTTTGCCTTTTTGATATCTTGGAATCGTTATTTTAAAATCACCCATTTTGTATTTGATTTTAAAGGAATTTTTTATCAGTATAGCACTTCCTGAAAAAGAAAAAAGCAGACGAAATTCGTCTGCTTTTAAAAAATTGCTCAACCTTCTTTTTTATCTTTCTGCACGTGGATATAGCGTACGCAGTCCTTGCCGCGTTTCTTATCAATCGTGAAAAAAACCTGTTTCGGAGGCTCATATTCAGCCTTGATCCGAACAGCGAAAGCATTGTAACCGATGATCGATCCGTTGCAGATGAAATCGCCGCCGTCGATTGTCTGGTGAAAATGCCCGAATACATCAAGGTCGGCATAATTTGATTTCTGCCACTGAGATATCGCTTTACGGACAGGGATAGTCAAGCCGCCGATTCCTCCGCCATACTGGATGGAGTGACCGTGGTGAAGCCTGATAGTAAAGTTCTTTCCTGACTTACTGTGATAACCAGGGAAAGAAAGATAGCTGAGATAACCATCTGCGATAAGAAACTCAACGCGAGGATTGCCATTATAATGCATCTTCAACGTATGATACATGATGGTCTCCAAGCTATTTCCTTGTTCAGTTGAAACGTGCACCTTTTTTGTGATACGCGTAT
>CAZSEN010000017.1:0-10483 GCA_964605995.1 uncultured Candidatus Saccharibacteria bacterium
CTCATTGATGATCCGCTTCCCAAAGATTGCGATGCTGTCGCAAGTCCCAATGATGCGGAAGTTCCGTATTCGAACCATGCAGTCACGGCTGAGTTTGAATTATTGCTGATCAAGCCGTTCAATGTCGCATATGTCTGGCTGACGCCGGTTGCAAGCGAAGTCAATGCGGTCGTAGTCGATGATGGCGGCGGAACATTTCCTGAAGTGGTGAATGTCAGTGTCGCGCCATAATCAGTGCCGTAGTTGTTGTATCCGACTGCTCGGAAATAATATGTGGTATTTGAAGCGAGGCCGGAAATGTATTGAGCGAAGCTGTCCGAGCCCGTTCCTTGGCTTATCTGAGAAGTCGTGTAGCCAAAAGAATTCGTCGTTCCATATTCGAACCATGTCGTGGTATTCGATCCGTTTGAATCATAATCTCCGTGCAGAGTCGCATATGTCTGGCCGATGCTTGAAGCGTAATCGGTTGAAATATCTGGAGCCTGATAATTATTGCTGCCGGACGTCGTGAAATTCAAAATGCTTCCATACGAAACTCCATTGCTATTCTGGCCTGCTGCGCGGAAGTAATATGTCGCGCCCGATTGAAGCCCTGAAATATATTGGGATAATGCTCCGGCGCCTGTTCCCTGATTTGTCTGATTGGAAATGCTTCCATTGCCGTTTGAAACGCTTGAATAGCTCGTGCTGTATTCAAACCATGTGATTGTGCTTGAATTGTTGGAATTATATGTTCCATGGAGCGTAGCATAACTTGAGCCGATATTGTCGGAGTAGTCTGTCGTGATTGCGGGAACTTGAGTATTGACATAGCTTGAAGTCGTAAAATTCAATATCGAACCATCAGTAGTTCCGATATTATTCTGCCCGACTGCGCGGAAATAATATGTCGTTCCCGGAGCAAGTCCGGAAAGAATGTATGACATTGAGCCTGATGCTGAGGCTTGAGATACTTGGCCGACAGTCGTACCGCCGCCAAAAACCAGCGTATTGTAGCTCGTACTGTATGTAAACCATGTTGTCGTACCTGATGAAACAGCTGTGAAATTTCCATTAAGCGTAGCTGAGTTCTGCCCTACTGATGTCGCTGCATTCGTAACGACAACCGGAGCTGTTTGAGCCACAGTATTATATTCATCCGTATCAGTCGAAGAAGAACAGCCGGGATCATTCATGTCGATCAATCCGTCCATGTCGTTATCAATTCCATCGTTGCACGCGACAAGAGCTTGAGTTGAGCTGACTTGAAATCTCAACACGACTGAACCTTGAGAGCTCCAGCCGGAATTTATATTTCCGATATTGATTCCATTTCCGAAGATTTCAGTTCCAGATTGTCCGAATGGAAGAGATTGAGGCTGAGATGATTGGTTCGGATACCATACCGCCGTTCCGGAAATGAACGTGAGTGTCTGCGAACTTGAAAGATTTATTGTCGCAGATCCATACGCGGCAGCCGTATTGGAAGCTGACACGTTTCCGGAAAAATTATGATATGAGCTTGCGGCTTGAGGTTGGTTTAATTTTATAAGAGTACCCGTTGCTGCTTGATTGCCGGTGTTGTGATAGTACACAGTCACGGCAACGACCTCGCCCGCATTCGCATTTGCAGATCCAGACCAGCATGTATAGCAATTGGGGTTCTGCGTGTAGTTTGAAACACGGACTGTGGCAAAATCCTGCGGATCAGTATTGAAAGATGCAGAAGCCAGCGCGTGCGAAGGCGCGCCTATTAAAACAAAAGCAAAAACTGCCAATGCTGCTGCTATTTTAATGTTTTTGATCATATATTTCATATTTAAATTAGTTTATTTTTACGCTTTTATCCTATCATAAATAGCCATATTTGTCAACTATTTATATATACCGGTATGTATAGTAGCTTACTTCAACTAAGACGCAAAAATTGCGAGGATGTTACAAAAAAAACACAGAGTTAAAACTCTGTGTTTCATGCTGAAAACTTCTTAATTATGCGGATTGACCGGACTTCCTGTTCCCGGCGAAGGATTCACGGGATTGCCCGTATTGCCAGTACCCGTGGCGGGTCTCGGACTGTAATAATTGCCGCCATAAGAACCATAACTGTTGCCGGTCCTCATTGCATCCAAAATCGCAATTAAAACAACACTGGTGATGATGACTCCCAAAGTACTGCGCCAGACTCCTCCGGAATAATAGTACTGCTGACCATTGTACGGATAATACACGGGCTGAGGTACTGCCATTGGGTACGAATACTGATACTGCGGATATTGCACAAAATTCGTCATCGGATATCCATACATTGCAACGCCTGCGCCCTGCATGCCGGCAGGCGTGCCGCCGACATTCACGCTGTTGTTATCGCCGTTGATATATACTCCGCCGCAACAATTAGCACTATCAGCTTGAACATTATTCCCGTATAATCCCGGCTGAGAAGCCTGCGTAACTCTTGGGTCTACGCCTGCATTACGATCAACCGCGCTTACAGGAGGAATGCCTCCAGTGCTTCCGCTTTCGTCAATCAGACGATTACAGCAGTCAACTTTGCAGATATATCGGCCCATGTATTCATACACCGAATCATTTGCATCTGGAACATATGGCTTATAACCAAATGTTCCATCAGGATTGATATGGCCATTTTGCAATTTACGGCCATCCGGTTTCACTTTTTTCGCATTCTTCAAAATGTACACCATATTGTCCCAGCTCAGAGTGTTGTATTGCCACACCGCTATATCATATTGATTAGAGGCGCGGATAAATTCATCTTTGATGAGCTGGCTCGGCGCATTAAAACAATAAGCGTTATGCGTCAACGAATCAGCAAGCTGATTGTTAGTGAGAGAAATTTTTGCAAAAGGAAGACCTTTGTCATTTGTTTCCGCTGATATTGTGCTTGCTGACATGCATGACAGCAAGATGATTGAAAAGAACCTGAACTTTTTCATGGCTTTCAGTTTTAGTTTGACAGAATTTTCTGACTTAAACTTAGCATAAATATGCCTATTTGTCAAGAAATATCGCTATGGGATTGAAAGCTCGTACTGTATAATTAACAGCAAATCATGGTCACCTTCGACGAAGAAAAACAAAAAAAGCAAATGGAAGACTTGAAGAGGCAGGAAGAGGAAGATCTTGTCTCTGTTTTGGCAAGTTCAAAATACGGCATCCCCTATATTGATCTTGCGGGAATCATTGTCGAGAATGAAGCGCTCCGGCTTGTTCATGAAGACGAAGCCAGAAAAAACGGCATCGCGCCTTTCAAGCTCATGGGTAAAAAAGCCCACATTGCTCTTCTCTCTCCTCAAAAAGAAATCATCGCGCCGCTGGCAGATGAGATAACAAGGCAAGGATTTTCTCCGGTATTTTATATGGCATCGCACGCGAGCATGCAGAAAGTCTGGGATCGGTATAGAGAAATTTCAGCTGCCGAAGCAACACGAGCCGGCGGTTTGGATATTTCTCCAGACATGCTTCTTTCGATTGCCGACCGAGTGCGTTCGATAAAAGATGTTGAGAACATAATACAAGAGACGATGGCGGACACGGGAGTGCACAAGACTTCACGGATTTTAGAAATCATCATGGGCGGAGGAATAGCGCTCGATGCGTCCGATGTGCATATCGAGCCTGAAGAAAAACAAGTCCGTTTGCGATACCGCCTCGACGGCTTGCTTCACGATGTCATGTTTTTGGATTTGAACGCGTCCCGCCTTTTGAATTCTCGAATCAAGCTTCTCTCTGGCATGAAAATAACCGCACAATCGAATCCGCAAGACGGCCGCTTCAGCATTTTTTTGAAATCGGGAGAAGAAGTGAACATCAGAACATCCACCATTCCCGGCGCGTACGGCGAATCAATCGTCATGCGAATATTGAATCCGAAATCAATCAAAGGACAGCTCGAAGATTTGGGCCTTGAACCGCGGCTTTTTGAAGTCATTAATAAGGAAATCCAGAAGCCGCACGGGCTCATTCTCATCACTGGTCCGACAGGAAGCGGAAAGACCACGACGCTCTATGCATTCTTGCGCAAAATTTATTCTCCGGAAATAAAAATCATCACGATTGAAAATCCAATCGAGTATCATCTTGCAGGAATCACTCAGACGCAAACAGATGAGAAAAAAGGCTACAGCTTTTTGGAAGGATTGCGCTCGGCGCTCCGGCAAGACCCCGATGTAGTGATGGTGGGAGAAGTCAGAGATACTGAAACTGCGAAAATCGCCGTCGAATCTGCATTGACGGGGCATTTGGTGTTTTCCACGCTTCATACCAACAACGCCGCCGGCGTGATTCCCCGCTTGATCGACCTTGAAGTGAATCCAAAAATCATGCCGTCGGCGCTCTCTGTTTCGATGGCGCAGCGGCTCGTGCGAAAACTCTGCGACCATTGCAAGAAAGAAAAAGAGGTTCTATTGGAAGAAGAGAAAATTATCAGAAAAATACTGGAAGGGGCAGCAGCTGAAGGAAAAGATTTGTCGCTCTATGGAGTGAAGGCAGATCAAAAGATAATTCTCTGGGGGCCTGTCGGCTGCGAGAAATGCGGAATGATCGGCTACAAAGGGCGAATCGGCGTATTTGAAGCGATATTGACCGATGAAGCGATTGAAAAAATGATTCCTGAAAATCCAAGCGAGCGAGAAATTAAAAAAGTCGCGCAAAAACAAGGAATCTTGGATATGAAAGAAGACGGCGTGATCAAAGCATTGAATGGCATCACCTCGCTTGAGGAAGTGAAGAGTGTGGTGGATATTGAGGAAGACTAGATTAAAAAAATCTAAAATACAAAAAGAAAAAACACCATTCAGCTGAATGGTGTTTTGATATGTTATTTCTATCGTCGTTCGAGAGTACTTTCAGTTCCGTCTACGCGAGACCCGATTATGGTGCCCTTCATTACAAACTTCTCTTTCGGCCCCTGATGAGAGCTTCCTTTTATAACATGTTCGTACTTTTTAGAAAGCTTTTGTTTTTTCTTCTTTGCCTTCATCCTCGGCAACTTTTTCTTGGAAGATGTTTTTTTCTTTGCCATGATTTTCGTTTTTTAAATTGTGAATATTCGATTTCATTTCATTCTCTTAAAAAAGAGCATAAATCTCTAAACAATCCTTCTGCAGTTAAACCGCAGAAGTAAGAAGCCCTTAAAGGATAGACCCAGTACATTATAAATAATAACCAAAACGTCCTTTGCAAACTTCTATGACCGTAGCCTGATTGCTTAGAGATTTATGCCCTTTTTAACAAGCACCCGCACAAATGCGGGATATACTTGGAGTTTTTCAATGTGATACAATATACCATACTTAACAGGTATATGTGTATCTTCTGGAAAAAGTCTATCATAAAAGAAAAATAATGTCAAGCCCCTCAAACAAAGAAATAAAAACCAAGCAAGACGAGGTCTTTCTCGACTCCACGCTCCGTCCCACAAAATGGAACGATTACATCGGACAAAATCATATCAAAGAGAACTTGCGGATTCTGCTGACTGCTGCCGATGAGCGGAAGCAGCCGCCAGAACATGTCCTTTTTTACGGCCCGCCGGGGCTCGGCAAGACGACGCTGGCGCATTTGATCGCGAGAGAGACCGGCCGTCAGATGAAAGTGACTTCCGGCCCCGCCATAGAGAAAGTCGGCGACTTGGCATCAATCCTCACCAACCTCTCCCCTGGCGATATTATCTTCATCGATGAAATCCATCGGCTCAATAAAATGGTCGAGGAAATTTTATATCCCGCAATGGAATCCGGCACGCTCGATATCATAATCGGAAAAGGGCCGTCAGCGCGCACCATCCAGCTCGACTTGCCTCCATTCACACTCATCGCCGCTACCACGAGAATCGCCCTTCTCTCTTCCCCGCTTCGCTCGCGCTTCTCCGGCGGAGTCTTCCGTCTTGAATTCTATAATGAAAAAGAGATCGAGGAGATTGTGAAGCGCTCGGTGAAAATCTTGGGAACCGAACTCAATGATGACGCGCTCGGTGAAATTGCGGTGAGAAGCAGGTTCACTCCGCGAACAGCGAATTATTTCCTGAAACGCTGCCGTGACTTCGCCCAAGTGCATAAAAAAGATTTGGACAAGAAAACTGTCCGTGAAGCGCTCTCGCTTCTGGGCATTGATGAGCTCGGACTTTCTTCATCAGACAGAAAAATACTGGAAACGCTCATCGAAAAATTCGAAGGCGGGCCGGTGGGACTCAAAACCATCGCTGCTGCGATCGGCGACGAAGAAGCGACTGTCGAAGAAGTGATCGAGCCATATCTGCTCCAGCTCGGCTTGCTCGAACGCACCGCGCGCGGCCGCATGGCGACAAAAAAAGCCTACGAGCATTTGGGCTTTGATTTTCCGAAGGAAAGTCAGGGAAAACTGATATAGAAAAAGGCCCTTGATGGAGGGCCTTTGTTTTGTTCTTCGCGTTTCACGCGCAAACCGGTAATTTTCTTTTTTTGGTTGAAGACTTTTTTAATTTAAAGATGAAACTTTCCGTGGTATTTTTCAACAAAGAACATTCGAAGTTCAAATATAGCAGAAGATATATTTTGAGTCAACATAGTATAAAAAAACGCCTCGATGTATCGAGGCGTTTTCAGCTATGTGCCGATATTTTTCTTCAAAGACAATTTCACCCTGCTCTTAATGAGTAGAGGTGTGCGTTTGCTTCTGCTTGAGAGATTCGAACGCGGTGGTCGGAAGCGATATTTAATCATAAGCGGAGAATTGTTTTGTTTTTAAAAATCAATACTTACCAAAAAGGATCTCTTTTCTTCCTGTACGGCGAGGCGTGCCAGCGCCTTTTTTTCTTTACTTTCATTTTTGCCGGATTGCGATGAACTTTGGGCTTGCTGTATGACTTTTGTTTTTGAGAGCGATATGCCGTCGGCATCTTTTCAGACTGACAGGCAATCAAAAGAATTGCGGATGATATCGCGAACAGAAGAATTCTGATCAAGGTTTTCATTTATGTGTATTTATAAAAATACTGTTTCTACACGCAATAATTGCAAATTGAGCTGCTAAAGTCAAATACCGCTCACCCCTCCCTCTCCCCACACATTTGCAAAAGTGAAGTAAAAATCAAGGAAGCGAACAGGAAAATCGAACTGTCTGAGCTTCTCATGTACTCATGAGGGCGAGTTTTCGATTTTCCGTAGTGAGCGACGATGATTTTCTTTCACGAAGCATCGTGTGAAGAGAGGGAGGGGCTCGCTTAGATAAATGAGTATAAGCGGTGCAAAAGAAATTTTTATCTGTTCTGAAATATCTTATTTTGCTATCATAATCATATGTCAGGCCACAATAAATGGACTCAAATAAAACACAAGAAGGCGATAACAGACGCGAAGAAAAGCAAAATTTTCTCAAAAATCGTCCGCCTCATCACTGTCGAAGCGAAAAAATCGGGCGGCAATGTGAATTCTCCGAGCTTGAAAAAAGCGATTGAGAAAGCGAAGGAAGCGAACATGCCCGCTGAAAATATCGAACGCGCGATAAAAAAAGCGTCTGAACCATCCGCGCAAATGGAACCGGTCGTCTATGAAGCATACGGGCCGGGCGGAGTCGGCATCATTATCGATGCGCTCACCGATAACAGAAACAAAACAGCGCAGGAGGTGAAGCATATTCTCTCGAGAAACGGCTTTGCCCTCGCCGGCATCGGCTCTGTTGTGTGGGCTTTTGAAAAAGAAGCCGGCGGCGCATGGAACCCGAAAATGCTTACTCCGATAAACGATACGGATTCCGAGCTGCTTGAAAAACTCGTCGATGAGCTTGAAGAGAATGATGACGTGCAAGATGTATTTACCAACGCAGAATAAAAGTCGCTCGAATTTCTTCTGTAAAAAGCACGAATAATTTTCTGCTGAAAATTTGTCCTATTGCCTGCTCGCTACGCTCACATCAGCAATTTCTGCCAAAAGGCAGAATCGGAATGAAAAGTAAAACAAATTACTTTTCATTGCCCTTGCCAGTCACGCTACGCAAGGCTTTTTACAGAAGAAATTCTCGCTTTAGTGTAAAATACTACTATGCGAATAATTTCAATCGACCCGGGATATGAACGAATCGGAATAGCGGTTCTGGAAAAAACTTCACAAAAAAAAGAGGAGATTATTTTCTCGGAGTGCTTTAAAACATCCTCAAAATTACCGCATGCCGAACGGCTTGCGCTCATCGGCGCAAGGCTCGAAGAAATCATAAAAAAATACAAGCCTGGCGCTCTGGCGACCGAAAAACTCTTCTTTGCCGCAAACCAAAAAACCGCGCTGTCTGTCGCTGAAGCTCGCGGTATCATCTTATACGAAGGAGCGCGCCATCATCTTGCGATCCATGAATATATGCCCATGCAGATAAAAATTGCCGTCACTGGCTATGGCAAGGCGGATAAAAAACAAGTTGCATTCATGGTGAGAAAACTCGTTTCAGTTGACGAGAAGATACATTCAGATGATGAAATCGACGCCATTGCCATAGGATTGACCTGCTTGGCGAGTGAAAAATTCCAAGGAACAGCATGAGTTTTCCACAACGCATACGGCAAACTCTTGCAAAGAATATTTCTTTTTGATACATATATATTTGTCAAAATATATATCAATTAATCGAGGTCGCTTTAACAGATAGTTATTTAAATAAAATCATGGATTACGAAGATCCAATGTTGGATTTGGAAGAAGAGGAAAATGAAGAAGATA
This sequence comes from uncultured Candidatus Saccharibacteria bacterium, assembly GCA_964605995.1. Lineage (GTDB taxonomy): Bacteria > Patescibacteriota > Minisyncoccia > Phycocordibacterales > UBA9973 > JALOQM01. The sequence goes on from CAZSEN010000017.1 coordinate 8,688, forward strand.
TGGGAATTGTAGATGACGAAGACGAGGATGAAGAAGACGAAGGATACAATCAATTTGAAGAAATGGGAATGTAAATAAAATGCCTCGCAGCAAGCGAGGCATTTTATTTTTTATAAAATAATCTTTATGAATCTCCGCTTCCCTATTTTAAATGTTCCGCCGGCGAAAATCTTGTAATGCGGATCGTCGATTTTCATATCGCCATCCACATGAGTCACTGCGCCTTCGTCTATCAATCGCCTCCATTCGCTCTTTGATCTGACGATTCCTTTGGTTAATGCGATATTCATCAGTTCTTCTCCCAGAACCGCTTTGAACTCTTCCATATCTTCCGGCATCTCGCCTTTCTGGAATGTATTGATGAAATTATCTTCCGCTTCTTTCGCCTTTTTATCGCCGTGGTAAATTCGTACGATTTCATGAGCCAATTTCAGCTTGCTGTCCCGAGGATTCCCGATTCCTTTCTCCAATTCATTTTCAATCCGCTTGATCTCTTCCATTGGAATATTCGTGCATAATTCAAATCCCGGAACGATCAACCCGTCAGCCCAACTCATGACTTTGCCGAACATCTCACTCGGGCTGTCGATCAAGCTCACCATATTGCCTTCTGTCTTTCCCATTTTTTTTCCGGAATTATCTTCCAAAAGCTTCATCGAAATGACGAATTTCTCTTTTTCCTTCATGGACTTCATCAAAGTCCGGCCCGCGAGCATGTTGAATGTCTGATCATTGCCGCCGATTTCCCCGTCGACATCCATCGCAACACTGTCATAACCCTGCATGAGCGGATACATGAATTCATGGATATAAACCGGCTTGCCTTCGAGAATCCTTTTTTCAAACATATCCCGCTCAAGCATCTGCTGAACGGTCATCTTGGACGCCAAAGATAATACATCTTCAAAACGCATTTTTCCGAACCATTTTGAGTTGTATGCGATGCGGGCTTTATTCCTGCCGGAGAAATTCAAAAATATCGATGCTTGCTTCTTGTAGAGTTTCAGATTGCGAAGAATTTCTTTTCGAGTAAGCTGCTTTCGCGTCGCCAGCTTGTCCGTCGGATCGCCGATCATAGCGGTGAAATCGCCCAAAAGCAATATGACTTCGTGTCCCAAATCCTGAAACGCTTTGAGTTTCTTCACGGCAATCATGTGCCCCAGATGAAGTGTCGGGCCGGTCGGATCGATTCCCATATATATTTTCAAACGCTTTCCAGAATTCAATCTCGATTGGAGAAATTCCTTGCTCGGATACACGGCGATAACGCCCCGGTTCATCAGTTCTTCTATTTTATTTTTGTCAGAATGATCGTTTTTCATACGTCGTAATATATACACTGTATCATATGTGTTATGATTTATATATCAATAATATATGAAAAAAACCATTGAAAAAGCGAGGAACTACGCGCATAAACACCAAAATCACATAAAAAACTGGCTGATGCTTTTTGTAAGCTTGGGCATCATTGTCGCCGGCTTTGTTTTTATTTGGACAGCAACGATCAAAATCCCCGATTTGCAGTCTTTTGATGACAGAAAAATCGAGAAGTCGACCAAAATTTACGACCGGACCGGCAAAGTCGTCCTCTATGACGTGCATCAAGACATAAAAAGGACTGTTATCTCATTCGCCGACATGGGCACGAATATAAAAAATGCCACTGTTGCAATCGAAGATTCCGAATTTTATCAGCACAAAGGCATCAGGCTGAAATCAATCATACGCGCCCTTTTCGCAAATATCGTCCGCGGCGGATTTTCCCAAGGCGGATCGACGATAACTCAGCAAGT
>CAZSEN010000018.1:0-10160 GCA_964605995.1 uncultured Candidatus Saccharibacteria bacterium
GTCTCTTCCACTGCCACATAAATTTTGTCTTGAATTTCAGCTTCTGAATTCTTTGTTATTTCTTTATTCCTGCCGCCTAGCAAGAATATTCCTCCCGCCAAAGCAGCCAAGATGACTGCCGAGGCGATAATTTTTGTTTTCATTGTTTTAAATATTACATTGAATTGCTAAAAACCGCGTTATATAAATGCGGTTTAAACAGGCAAAAGAATTCAAGCCGCCGACTTGCGACCGTAATTCTTTTGCCTTTAATGTATCGCAGAGGGGCTATTTTCCAATAGAGACAGCCATCGGATGAAATTCCGAGCGCTTGAGTGAAGAGAATCGATTATTTCAGTCAGCCTTTTTTTCAGATAGACGACTTTGCTTCGAGAAGCAAAGTACGCATCAAAAATTTTAAAGGCAAATGCCAGCAAAAATACCAAAGCAAGTATGGATACAATCACCACAACCGAGCTGATCAATGTGCTGGAGAAAAACTGATACGCTTGGATATGATAAAAAGCATGGGAAAAAGAATCTTTTCCGTCAGGACACGAGCTATTTCCGACGACAAAAGAAGCGAGGCAATCAGAACCGGAACTTGAATGCGCAGACGCATGATGAGACATTCCAATTCCGATAAAGCCGAACAAAGCCATCCCCGCGAACCCTATCAACAACATAATGGTTATTTGCTTCATATTTTAATTCAAGGTGAATTATACGCTATATTTTATTTCTTGTCAAAAATAACGCAGGAATGAATAATGATCACCGCTAAAATGATCTAGCGAGAAAGTCGTTTAAATTCAGCGGACAATAATAAAAAATCCCTAAGACTTTGCGTCAAAGGGATCAAGTCCGCCAACTGGCGAATAAGGATAAAGAAGCTAAACAACAAGTTTCGGGACAACCACCCGGCGGCGATCATCAGCATTCCATACGCGTTTAAACTTGAAATGAACGATGAACACTTTCAGCAGACCGTCGTCGTGGAAGCGCACGCACGCAATGAAAAATTTCTTTTTGTTTTTGAACAGGAAGAATGTTCCGGGACCGTCAGTGCGAAGCAAACATCTATGCATTTCAATGAATTCGAGGATTTGATCCTGAGTCATACATAGTGCATCTATGTTTGAATTGAGCCAACCGAACATTTCCGCGAAAGTGGCGTCTTTTTCCATTTCATACACCGCAACTTGCGTTTCCTTTGTAGCGACTCCTTTTTTATCAGCTCCATAGCTTTTGAAAGCAGTGTCCACAAAAAAGAAAACATTTTTTGATGAGCAAATGGTGCGAGAGCCGTCGCAAGGACGGAGCATGAGTTTCTTATCGGAAGAAATCTCTTTTAAGATTGCTTCTTTAGTGCCGATGGTTTTCTTCATCAGTTTTGATTTTTGATTGTGAATGAATGATTTTTTTTAAAGCACAACTTCTTTGAAGCCTTGCTTAATCCAAAAAAATAATAGCATTTTTATGCTAAAAGTCAAGCACTCAAGCGAGGATTTTCATCCCAGAAAAAGAAATCTGAGCAATATTCTACCTGATATCACATATATGATTTTTAATCGAAGATGATATTTCTTTCAGAATTTTATCTTTTTTGATGAAGATTTCATTCTTGAGTTGAGGATTTGCTTTGATATATAATGTTTTCCCTGAAATTCTTATATCGGATTCTTTTATTTCCCCTCCTGTTATATTGTGAATCGCGCGGATGATTATTTCTTTTTCTTGTTTGCCCGAAGATAGAAGCTTCTTGAATTTATCTAAAAAAGATCCGATTTCTTTATATTCCATAATAGTGAGTTATCGATTCATCGGCATAATGAGATAGAGAAATGAATTGTCGGATACTCCACGCACCACCATCGGCCTGTTTACTTCATTGAAGCTCAAACTGATGCTGTCGCTTGCGATTGATTGGAAGCAATCGAACAGATATTTATAGTTGATATTCACTTGAATCGGCTCGCCTTTGAGCGCCGCGTCCATATTTGTCTTATTCTCTCCAACATCGGCATTCTTCGAATAAAGCTCAAAGAATTTTTCTTTAGGCCGTATCGTCAGCGTGACTTGGTTGAATTTATCGGAAAAGATGTTCGATATCTTAAGCGCGTTCAACAGATCTTGCTTTAAAACGATCGCTTCGGTCTTGAATTCTTTCGGCACTATCTGCTTATAATCCGGGAAAATTCCATCAATAATCCTTGAAGTCACATAGATATCGTCGCTTGAAAAAGAGACCTGATTCTTGCTGAAAACCATTTTTATATCACCCTCGATATCATTGAATATCCGTACTATTTCGGAAATATTCTTGAACGGAATCAAAATCCCCGAAAAATCTTCTATTTTTTTAACTTTTATTTTCTTTTCAGCCAAGCGGAACTGGTCTGTCGCCACAAATATAAGCGTATCGTCCTCTGCGTAGATGTAAACGCTTGAAATCTCCTGTTTGATGTCTGATATCGCGGAACTGTAATAAACTGCTCGAAGGCCCTCTATGAGCTTTTTAGAAGGGATAAGAAGTTCCTTTCCTGAAACAAGAGGAATCGTGGGAAAATCATCAGGCGGATAATTCTTAACCAATACATTATTATTTTTTGTCGTGACCAAGAGATTATCATTTGCAAGCTCAAGAGTCGCAGTGGAAGATTGGTTGATATTGGAGAAAAGCGTACTCAACACATCACCCTTGATTGCTGCAACGCCATCTTTGGTGATTTTGCTCGGAATCTCTATTTCTATGCCCAAGCTCAGATTTGTCGATCTCAACTTGAGAGACTTCCCTTCTGCAATCATCAGAATAGAACTTAAAATCGGCAGACTCAAATTCTTGCCGGTAATCCTATCTGCCAAAGAGAGAGCGTTCTTTAATTTTTCAACCGAGCATTCTAGTTTCATATGTGATTTATTCTTGTATTAATATATAGTAATACTTACTTATAATACTTAATTACTGTTGATAAGTGCAAAACTTTCTTATCTCCAGTATGGCAAAGGTTTTTTCATGTTTTTATTATTTAATAATCTGTTGATCCTATTTCATTTCTTGTTAATAATTTTTTTCTACCTGTTTTTTCCGTCATCTTATTAAAAGTTTTTATAAAATTACCAACAATGTTATCAACAGGCTATGAACTACTTGAACATTGCCCGTATCTGATCGAGTTCTTGGACCAGCGATGTATTGTCTTTCAATTCGTTCTTGATCTTGAGGCATGAATGGATGACAGTCGTATGATCTTTTCCTCCCAATTTTTGGCCGATGAACGGATATGAAACATTGAAATCCTCTCTTAAAACATACATGACTATCTGACGAGCTCTCACTATCTCCTTCCTCCTCGTTTTTTCATAAATTGCATTCTCTTCGATATTGAAATGATCGGCGACTATTTTGACCACTTCTTTGATTGAAACATTTTTCTTTGGTTTTACGCTGTTTTTGATGAGTCCTTTAACCTCGGCAAGAGTCAGGTTCCTGTTTTTAACTTGTATTTGGCAGATGATGGAATTGAGACTTCCTTCGAGTTCACGGATATTCCCTTGGATCGAAGACGCGATGTATTCAATGATTTCATCAGCCACTTCAAGGCCGCTATTCTTCATTTTAGCCTTTAAAATAGCCACTCGCGACTCATATTCAGGTTCACTGATGTCAACGATCATGCCGGCGGAAAATCTTGATTTCAAGCGATCTTCAAGACCGGCGATATAGTTCGCATGTTTATCGGAAGAGAAAATAATATGCTTGTTCTTCTCATGCAGAGAATTGAATACATGGAAGAGTTCTTCCTGAGTTCGTTCTTTTCCGGTGAGAAATTGAATATCATCAATGATCAATACGTCATATTTTCTGTATTTTTCCTTGAATGAATTGAAATTCTTGTTTTGGAAGGAATTGACGAGATCAACAGAGAATTTCTCCAATGTTATGTAATGAACTTTTTTTTCAGGGTATTTTTTCTTTATCTCGTTGCCGATTGCTTGGATGAGATGAGTTTTTCCGAGACCGGTTCCTCCGTAGACGAAAAAAGGATTGTAATCGGTTCCCGGCTTCTTGATAATTGCCTGAGCGGCGGCATGAGCAAGCTCGTTGAACGGTCCGACAATGAAAGAATCAAATGCGTATCTTGGATTCAAATTATCTTCTTTGTTGATATACAGATCCTGCAGAGGAAGCTCTTTGTTGCTCATAAAAATCTTACTCTCCGAAGCTTGTTCATCAGTTCTCTCCTTGGGTTCATGCTTAGATATGATATATTCGACGCTCCTTACATTTTCAGAAAAATTCCTGAGCGTTTTTGAAATGAGCTTGTGAAATCTGTCGGAAAGCCAGTCTTTGACGAATTCATTGGGAACGCTTACATAAACGGTGCCGCTATCTTCCTTGATGATATGGGTATTTTTAAACCAGGTGTTAAAATTTGCCTTTGAAACATTAGATTGTATTTCCACAAGCGTGTTATCCCAAAGTTTTTTGTTATCCACCATACGATTGCTGTATAACTTCTCGCACCGGCATGAAAGAGAAGTTAATTAATTAATATACTGATTATTATATTACTTTTTAATACTCGCGAGAAAATTAAAAAACTTAATTACTATGTTGAAAAACTGTGTATAACTTTTTTAATTACAGAATATTCTAACAGAGAATTGATTTATTTTAAAGAATAGTATAGACTTCCAGATATGTCATTCACATATAAACCCTCAAAAAGAAAAAGAAAAACGACTCACGGCTTTCTTGTGAGAAATGAAACAAAAAACGGCAAAAAAGTCATTAAAGCGCGAAGAAGAAAAGGCCGAAAAAAACTAGCGGTATAAGTGTGTAAAATCCTGCCACAGGCAGGTTTTTACGTTTAATGATATGCTTTCTAAAAATAAGCGAGTGAAAAGATCAATTTTCCCCGAAACTCTTCAAAGAGGAAAATCAGCATATTCCCCATTTTTAAGTCTTAAATGTCTAAAAAGAAGCGATGCGAGGGAAAGCAAATTTTCTTTCGTTGTTTCCAAAGCTGTCGCTAAAAAAGCCGTAGAACGGAATCTTTTGAGAAGAAGAGGATATTCGATCATCAAAGATAATCAATCAAAGATAAAAGGATCTTTTACATGCATTTTCTTTTTTAAAAAGGAAGCAATCAATTTGTCTTTTAAGGAACTGGAAAAGGACATCCTGTTTTTGCTCAAAAAATCTGATGTTTTGAAATAAAGGGCATCATAAATAAGGATGAAAAAAATTTTCATTGGAATAGTAAAAATCTACCAGCGAGTCAGCACTTTTCTCAAAAAAATCGGCATCAGAAAAAATGACAGCTGTGTCTTTTATCCGAACTGCACTGATTACTCAATCGCTGCATTCGAGAAATACGGACCCTTAAAAGGGATATTTTTGACAATACGAAGGATCTGCCGGTGCCATCCGTGGCAGAAAAATCATCACGACCCGATTTGATGCCATGATGATTTCCGGCCTTTTGCAAAAAGAACACTGTTCAGCTACAATAATCCAATGACTCATTCATTGTGGTTCCTCATTTTTTACCAGCCGATATATAATGCGCTGTTTTTTTTAATTTCAGTCGTTCCATGGGGCGATGTCGGCATTGCTGTCATATTGCTCACTGTCATTGTAAAACTGATCCTCTTCCCTCTTGCAAAGAAATCGATAGTAAGCCAGGTGAAATTAAAGAGCTTGGAGGCTGATATTCAAAAAATAAAAGAAAGCGGCGCAAGTAAAGAAGAACAAGCCAAGAAAACCTTTGAATTATACAAAATAAACAAGGCCAATCCTCTTTCCGGCTGTCTTATTGTCATCATCCAGTTGCCGATAATTTTCGCCTTATATAAGGTATTTTTACAGGCGTTTAATCTTGATGAAAGCTCGCTGTATTCTTTTGTCCATTTTCCTGATGTTATCAATTCCAATTTCCTCGGCTTGATTGATATGCATGAAAAGAGCCTCGTGCTGGCATTGATTGCCGGCATTACTCAATTTTTCCAAATGAAGCTCATTACTCCGCCGGCAAAGAAAACAAATACGGATGCAGGCAAGCCGTCTTTTAAAGATGAATTGGCGAAAAGCATGAATATGCAGATGAAATATTTCTTGCCGGTCTTTATTACGATTGTCGCCTATCAGGTTTCTTCAGCCGCTGCGCTCTATTGGGCAACGAGCAATCTGTTCACTATCGGCCAGGAAATAATAGTGCGAAGAAAACTGAAAGAGGAAAACGGCATGCTCGAGGTTAAGGCAACAGTTTTAGAAAAATAAGGAATACGGGATGGATAAAGACCGAATAAAAAAAATTGTTGAAGATTTCCTCAAAAAAACGACTTTTAATGTTGAAGAAGTCGATGTGTCTTGCGAGGAGGGCGGAAAAACTCTCTGGTGCTCCATAAAAAGCAATGACCCGAATTTCCTGATCGGCAGAGACGGAGAAATCATCGGGTCATTGAATCATCTCATCAAAAAGATCATTGAAAGAAAAGCAGGCAGGACAGCCGGCGATGATGCCAAGGAAAATGAAGCGAATATCGTCATAGACGTCAATGATCATCAGAAAAAAAAGATTGAAGATTTAAAGACAATGGCGCATATGATGGCAGAGAGAGTGAGGTTCTTCAAATCAAGCATTGAAATTGATCCAATGTCTTCTTATGAGCGAAGAATTGTCCATGAATTTCTCGCCTCAAAGCCAAATATACAGACAGAGTCTACAGGGGAAGGAAGATTACGGAGAGTGGTTATAAAATATGTAGATTGAAAAAGCCCATCTGATTGATCAGATGGGCTTTTTCAATGCTTTGATTACTGAATCAGCTTCAAACTCCAAAGCTTTGAATCCTTTTTGTTTGTGAAGAATACATAATTTTCATTTTCATCTAGAAATAGTTCAGTACCGTCAATTTGAGTGCCGGATTCCTTAGACATATCTGACAAAAGATTGAATGCAGCGGTTTTGGTGTTTATTTTCCAGATGCTATCCGAGAAAGACATAAGCCCTTGATACCACACATCAGGATATTGTCCTGGATTTATAGAATTTGGCACCGCGCAATATGCGATTATATTGTCTTTTGACCATACGCATTTCTCCGGAAGCGTATGTATTCCCAAATCACTGGAATTTTTGGCATCAACATCATACAGACTCAAGGAAAAACTGTCGCCCGAGGAAGAAGTTTTGCTATAGAGAATTTTTTTGCCATTGGGGCTGTAGAGTGAAGTGAGCCCTTGTATTCCGCCCAAAACTTCACTGAAATCTTTCGTTTGAGTATCAAGAACATAGGCATATCCCGGGACAGAGGCTGATGGCTTGGTATTCAAGCTGATAATTCTCGCATTAACCCATTGGGGATTCCATTCAGTGAATGTCGAGTTGAAAATCTGTGATTTTTTAGTGCCATCAAAATTTACAATCGTACCCAAGACGCCATTTCCGAATTTTGAAATATAAAAGATCTTCGAATCATCAGGTGAAATGCTTACGCTGGGAATATTTTGCGGGAAAAATCCGCCTTTCATTTCTGGAAGCGAATCGCCGCCTGCTGTTTCTTCAGGAAGAATTCCTGAAAAAGTTTCTATTGTCCTGTTATCATCATCCGCATATCTGAGTATGACGGATTTGCCTGTATTTCCGAAAATCGCTTCATGGATTTTGGGAATGACGGTGGTGGAGATTTTTCTTTCTTCCAATCTGTCTATGAATTTTTCATAGACATTTCCTGTTGCTCGCTCAACATAGCGCACAGCTAATGCGTCTTCCTTTTGGGGAATCAATGCTTTCCGCTCATGGATTTTTGCTCGAGTCTTTTCCTCGACAATCCCATTTCCCCCGGTTAATCCGGCCGAGGTCAGAATATCTTCCTTGTATTTGTCTTGAAAAGCGATGACAGCTTTTGCTGTCGCCGGTCCGAAATGAGTCGTTTCATTGTTTGGAGAACCCGGACCGCTTGCGGCAACAGCGAATCCTTCAGCATTGAGGAATTTTTGGAGATCTTTCACATCGCCGCCTTCATCCCCTTGTTTCATGTTTCGTTCATATTCTAAAATCAGCTGTGCTCCGGCGGAGATCGGTGATGACACAGTAATCGGCTTTTCACGCTCGATTTTTAAAGATGTTGCTCCAGCGACAGCAAACGTTGAGATTTGCCTTAGATTTGGAATAGCTGACTGTATTAGCGGTTCAGTTGGTACAGGAGCTGGCGATTGAGAAGGAGCCGGAGCGGGAGAAGGCGCTGTGATTTTTCCGAAAGGAATGAAATCTTTGAGAGTGACGGGCTCGCCGGTGATGGCTTTCTGATTTGAAATATAGAAATAAGCCGCGACGAAGCCAAGCAAGATTGTTGAAAAGATGATTATGAGGATGGTGAATGATTTCCTAGACATATATTTATTCTATAATAACTTTCAATCCGGTTCTCATATAGGGAGCCAAAACTACCAAGTCGTCGTTATGCATTCTAATGCATCCATTTGTTTTTTTAGTTATATCATTCGTTGAATTACTGTGAAAACCGATACCTCTGTCTTTTCCTTCAAGCGTTGTGGCTCCCGTATTGATGAATGCTGCTCCCATATTGAATTTGCCGTCTCTTGTGAAAACTGCTTTATCGGTGCCTGTTGATATTCTTCTGTCAGACGTTATATAAGATGTTCCTTTTGGAGTTTTTCCGTCTCCCTCCACAGCTTGTCCTATTTCAGAAACGCCGTTTTTTCCTAAATTTACAGGTACAGTCACTTCTTGGGATACAGCTCCCTTTACGGCCTTGAAGGTTGCCGTTTTTGCCGAAGTATTGACTCTGATTTCATCCAGCGTATATCCGTATTGATCAAGCAATATCTTAAAAGCGGCAACGCCTGAGCTGGGTGATGGATTCGCAAAAGTTCCATTCATTCTGTATCCTTGCGCAACCAAGGAAACAGATTCTTCAGTCTGTGAAAAAACTTTTTCATCGGCTGTCAGTTCAATCGTCGCATCAGGAGCATTTAAATTAATCTTCAAGAGATCAGGATTAAGTGTGTTGAGTATTGCGTATGAGCCAAGCGCGAGCAAGAGGCCTAAAATGGCATTCCAAATTCTTTTTTTTGCGGCTTCCTTATCGAAGATCACATCGCTCGTCATGTATTCGATTCCGCCCAAGACAATCATGAGGACGGAAAGCACGCCGGTAATGCCGATGATGAGTTTGAATATGATGCCCAGATAATCAGCCAATGCATTTTCTTTTGACACGTCAACGGATGTTATTCCTGGAACAGGCGCCAAAAGCTGATATGTTGAAGTTGTCCCTGTTCCCGCATTTGTCGGGATGACTTGCTGCCCATTTTCAACTCCACCTTCTCCTTGTTCGCTGGAAATAAAACTCCATACATCAGTATCCTGGCATAATCCGTCGCAATCATATTGCAAATCACCTTGCGGCTTGGATTGTGAATAATAAAATCCGGGAACATTCACCAATGCTAGTTGAAGCATACAGATAACAGTCACGCAGTCGGGGTAATTGGCTATGACATACTGTAAAGACTCCTCGCTTCCCACCCAAATGGCGTATTTGCAGTCAGGATCATAAATACTACTGCAGCCAGCTTCTCCAGCTTTCAGATTTATTTTAAGTGAATTATTCGATGGGACAGACAGCGCACGGGTTTGTCCGAGCCCAAGAGAAATTTCCTTTAATGGAGCATCATATTCCATAAGTGTTACGTAAATCTTCTTTCCCCCGCAGTTTTCTGTGAGTATATTGATGGTGACAGGCGGCTTATCGCTTTCTTTATAAAATTCGGCATCTGCGCCGTGATCGCCGAAAGGAGAGAATCTAGCTGAAAATATTTTACAAATTCCGACATTTCCCACGGGATCAGGAAAACTGCTTGCTCCATATGTAGTCACTCCCATAAATATCCAGTCTGTAAAACACGAAACGTCGCATTCATATGATAATTCCCCTTTGGGTGCGCCAAGAGAATCGTAGCTTTCAGCGGCGCCATCACTTGTAGCGTATATTTGAATAAAGTAATGGCAATCGGCTCCTGCTCCGGTTTCGCACTCAGTCTCTCCAGCTTTCATAATCAACGTAAAAGACTCGCTTGTCAGGACTTTTATTCGCTTGTTGTCTAATTCAGCGATATCGTCGTTGCCGGTAGTATCTCTTTCTGTGAT